>JBBQXW010000110.1:0-19892 GCA_038209275.1 Chloroflexia bacterium
CGACCCGCTACGAGCCGCGCTTTGATGTGGTGCTGTATAATGCCGCCGGAGAACAGGCAGACGTTCAGCCCGTCCGCTTGCAAGTAACCGGCACGGCGGATTACACCATCGGCATTTTGGCTGACCCCGATAAACTTAGTACCAATGCTTTGCCCAAACCGGGCGTAATTAAAACCCGCCAGACCGATTTACGCACGGTATTTGTCCCAATTGCCCCCGCCAATTTGCCTGACCGCCGCGATGCTCTCAACATTTTTGATAGCATCGTAATTGGCAGTCTTGACCCGTCCCAGGTCACTCCGGCACAATGGCGAATGTTATTAGGTTGGGTAGAAGATGGCGGACGGCTCTGGCTTTCGGGTAATGCGGCTTTTTCCAAACTGAGTAACAACCTTGACCCAAGTCTGATGATTGCCCACAGCCAGGGAACAATCGAGATAAACCGCCTTATTGGGCGTAATTTGCCCGATACTTTGCTGCCTTCGCTGCCAGTACGTAGTGCCTCAACCATGCTTCTTCAACGCCTCACTCCCGAACCCGGAGCGCAAATAGCGATGCGGCAAGAAGGAGGCGATGCCGATGGCCTACCCCTGGTAATAGCCCGCTCGATAGGAAATGGTACAATACTGGCGATTGCCTTTGATTTGGCCTCACCTACTTTTATCGAAACAGGCGAAGTTAATCGTTATTGGGCCGCTTTAGCCGATATTGCCAATGCTGGCCCGGATGCCGCTTTCCTGAAACAAAGCTTGTTTGAAATGCCCCACCTGCCCCGTCAGATAGCCAGCCAACCTCCGTTGGAACTGCCCAACCCGCTCTGGTTGTTCTTTGGAATGATAGTATATGTATTGATAACTGTTCCAGTCTGCTATCTGATTTATAAAAAGCTGGATAAACCCTTGCTGGCTTTAATAACCGCGCCTTTGCTGGCGATAGTCTGCGGGGGCGTGGTCGCCGCAGTAGGTACAAGTATGGCGGCAGCCGAAATCCACCTGAACCGCATCGGGCTGGCCTCGTTTAATTCGGAGGGTGCGCCCGCTTCCCTGAAAAGTTTCAGCGTTAGCATCGGGGCAGATGGGCAGGAATATACGCTGGAAATGGCCCAACGGCGGGCCAACGAAGCGGGCTGGCTCTATCGCCCTCAAACCTTAACGCTGGCTAACCAGCAAGCCAGTACTTTGCCTCCCCAGAATTTTGTACAAGATACTGACCAGGTTCCAACGTATATTACCAACGATACCAGCCGCAACGGGCAATACCAGAGCTTTAGCACCGAAGGCTCGCTGGAAGCGCGTATGCCGATAGATAGCAAGCTGGCAGTTTTGCCGGACGGAAGCGGATTGGCGGGAACGATTACCAATACTAGCACCTGGGCTTTGAGCGATGTTGTGTTGGTGCTGGGTAATAATTATCTGGAGTTAGGCGATTTGCCAGTTGGTGAGGCCCGCAAAATCAGCTTCCCGTTCAAAAGCCAGTCAAATATTTTGGCGCGGCAAAGCGTAGATGTAGGGCTTTATGGCGCAAATGTCTCTAATAGCAATACGCCTACTTCAAATAACACTTTGGAACTATGGCAGCGTAATTTGCACTGGATTGCCCTCAATTCAGCTTATCTGAATGGGCGCTTCTCGACCCAGTACCAGAGCTATAACCTCTACCTGACCGGTTGGGTGGAAGGCCACGCCGCTACCGAACTACTTGGCCCGGTCAAGACTACCGAAAATTTGACGATGCGACAGCAAGATTTTACCTTAATGATAAAGCCGCTCCCCTTCTCCTACCAGCCGGATGGGAGCGAACAGCGCGTCTTTATTCCGTCGGCGGTACTATCTTCGGCCCGGTTGAGCGTATCGGATGCTAATACGGTGGCCGACGGGAGTATGCGGCTTTCGCCCAATGGCTCAGTCGTTTTACAATATCGCCTGCCTACTCAAATCAATCTGAAACCTACCCGCCTGAGTGTGCTTGTAAGTTCGCGCCGCGATAACCGTAATGGGCCAATGCTCAATCCACAACTGGAAATTTACAACTGGAGTCGCCAGAGTTGGGAGCTAATCGGGGCAGTGGGCGATAATCGAAGCCGCATAGACCTGACTGGCCCAAATGCCGCCGCCTATGTGGATTCGACGGGCGGGTTTATAAAATTACGGGCCATGAGCAAAACCGAGGTATATATTTTGCAGCAACTCAATCTTGAGCTTGAGGGAAGCAAGCAATAACGGTCTATCAGGAAACTAAATTAAACATACCCTAAATAGCATCTAGGGCGGTTGCAAAGTCCCAAATTTATAGGACATTGCTCCGCCAATGGATTTTCCCTAACCTTACAAATCGAGGGCGCAGCCCCCTCCTACACTTGGAAAACCGACTTTGCAACCGCCCTGAATAGCATCGCATAAAGATTGACGAACCAGTCAGATACATATAAAATTATCGGCATAGTAATAAACCTTTGGATCAAAGGAACAATTGAATGCAACAATCCTCCTCCTCCTCCTGTTGGCAGCGACAGCTTAACAACAGGCAATTTCTGGTATCTCTTTCGGCGGCATTGTGGGCGGTAGTAGCGCTGCTTTTTCTTGCGCCGCTTTCCGCTCAAGGAGCCGCCAAAGAGCCACAATATAATGTAAAACTCGGCGCTCGTTCATTGTTCGATGGCAATTTTAAATACGGCGATTGGTTGCCGGTAGAAATTACCCTGGAAAACTATGGCGAAGCTCTCGATGTGCGGGTAGAAACGATTATTAACAGTTTCTACAATGGCACAAACCTCAATACGGCCTTCCGGCGCGAAGTCAGCCTGGGGCAACGCGCTAACAAGCGCTTTACCCTTTATATCCAGCCGTTTGTCCAGACTAGCAATGTATCGCGCAGCGTTTCCTACGAGGCGAAGGTACTGCTAAAAACTGGCAACGCCCAGTTGGACGAAAAGGTTATAAAGCTGCAACCGATTGACCCAAAAGATTATTTTGTCGGTGCGGTAGTTTCCGACCCCAATTCGCTTGCCGGGCTGAATAACCTCAAGGTTGGGCCGCTACCCAGCCGCGTAACGGCGGCTCCCCTTACCCTGGCCGATATTCCAGACCGGGTAGAAGGTTTGCGTTCGCTCAATGCCCTGATAATTAGCGAGAACGCCACCGATAACTTGAGTGGCGCACAACGAACCGCTCTGAAAACCTGGGTCAGCACGGGCGGGCAGCTAATGTTGATGGGTGGCAACGGGTGGGGGCGGGTGCGCGAAGCCTTTGATTCGTCGTTTTTGCCTTTTGATGTACTCGATTTTACCAATATTACCGATGTCAGCAATTTGTTGCCCGTTCCCGGTGAACGGGCTACTTTGAGTCGGTCAGTCGCTATGGCCCGCGGACAGGTGTTGCAAGGCGCACAGGCTCTGAGCTACGGCCCGGTTATTTCGGGTACTTCCAACCCGATGCTAATCGAGCGACGGGTTGGCGGTGGGCGGGTTTTAGTTTCGGCCATTGATTTGATGGCTGTGCCAGTGCTGGAATGGTCGGGCAGCAACCGGGTCTGGCAAAAGCTTTTTAGCTTTAATGCCGGAGGTTACAACGCCCTCTATGCCGAAACAAATCCGCAGCTAAAGAATGGCGTTGATTATTTAAGCTTCATTTCCAGCGTGCCGGAACTTCAACTGCCCGATTTGCTGCCGTTCCTGTTAATTTTTGGGATTTTTATACTGGTAGTCAGCCCGCTTAATTTTGTGGTTTTGCAGCGAATGGGTCGGCTTGAATGGGCCTGGATTACTATTCCAGCCAGCATTGCGATTTGTACCGCCATAACTCTTTATTTTACCAACAGCCAGCCGCCCGGCGAAGTCATTATAAATCAAATGTCTATTATTCAAGCTTCGCCGGGACAGGAAAATGCCCAGGTGCGGAGCTATGCCGCCATCTTTTCGCCTGAAGACCGCCGCTATCAGGTTGCGCCGGAAGCCCAGGAAGGTATGGGCGCTTCTTTGCTACTGCCGTTGAACCGGGCCACCACCAGCAGTAGCTCTGGCCCAGACTCGGATATAAATCGGGTAGTGGTACAGGGAGACCGCAGTCGGATGGATGGCTTCCCCATCGGGCAATGGGGCGCGCAAGGTTTCAGTACTGAAGGCACGCTACCAGCCCGCCCCTTCCAGATGTCTAGTGCGCTTTCGTTCCAGCGCGATAGTAACCAGCCCGATAACGCGAAAGTGGTCGGCACTATCCGCAATACCACCAGCACCACCATTCGCAATGCTATTTTGGTACTGGGCGATTTACCCTATAAACTGAAAGAGGTGATTGAGCCGGGCGAGGCAGTAACAGTAGATTTTGCCATGACTGCGCCAACGGCAGCAGCCCCGGCTTACTGCTCCACCAGTTACGGTAATTATGGCTCGTTCCCGCCCCAAACCGCCGGAGACCGCATTGCCAATACACTACGTCAAGACCGTGACCGACGTGAAGACCGCTTGCTGGCAAACCGAGCTGGATTCCTCAAAAAGATGTACGACAGTGGGCGCTATAGCCCGCTCGACCCCAGCCGAGGAATTGATTTCGTGGGCTGGCTGGACGACAATCCTTTGCCGCTCAATGTGGATGACGTGACGGTTCAATCCAAAGCCAATCAGGTTCTGGTTTCTCGATTGCCAGTCAGCTACGAAACCCGTGAAGGCGAAGGTCGTTTCTTTATTCCCGGTACTTATCTCTGGCCCGAAAGCAGCGCTAATGAAGCCGGGGTTTCGCCTTTGACAAGCCGCACTGACCGACTGGACGAAATCTGCGTTGGGAAAGGCAGCGTGATAAGCCAGTATCGGCTACCAGTCGAACGAGGCAATTTGCGGGTTAATCGGTTGACGCTCTATTTTAATTCAATGACGGCCAGTAGCCAGCGCAATCCTAATCTGCCAGACCGAATAGAATTGTACGATTGGCAGGCCGGAAAATGGCAGATTTTAAGCGGCCTGACCAATAGTGCCGTCCCGGTCTCCGGCAGTGGGTTTAACGTCCCTCCACCGCGTCCTAACGATATTCCCAATGCCGCGCGCTATGTCGAAGCCCAAACCGGGCGATTATTGTTGCGTTTTAGCCATGATAATAATCCGGGCCTGATAACTCAATTCAGCCTATCGGTTGAAGGGACTCAATGACATCAAAATTTTTATTTTGTTGCTTGACACCGAACGGACACGTAATACACTTGGCATTGAAGGGACTCAATGACAATTGAGTCCCTGTTTTGTTGGAAAATTAGATACGAAATGGAGAAATCAAACCTTTGAACAGAAAAGGCCGAATGGCAGTACTTTTGATCACAGTTATAAGCTTGCTCAATATTTTCATCACGCCAGCTTATGCTGCCGACCCCAATTTTGCGAACCAACCTTTCCGTAACAAGTGGCTGGTACAGGATAGATTGGTGGGGCTACCAGGCGGACGACCCTATACCTGGGGGCCAAGTGTCCCAGGTGGCAAGGATATACAGCAAGAGGATTATTCGGAGAGTCCAAATGGCAAGCGCCAGGTGCAATATTTCGACAAGGCTCGAATGGAACTTAATGACCCTGCTAATGGTTACGTAACCGCCGGACTGTTGGTGGTGGAACTGATAAGCGGTCAGGAACAGAATGGTGATAATTCAGTAGCCCAGCGCCAACCAGCCCAAACCAATGTAGCGGGCGACCCGCTTTCGATTAACCCTGGCACGCCAACCTATGTTTCGTTCGCCAAAGTAGCAACGCTGGGCAGTCGGGATGGTAATTCCAAAAGCCAGCTTTCAGGAACTACTGTTAAGGAGATGCTGGATGATAGTGGTAATGTTACCAGCATTCAACCGCCCGCCCAGCTAGATTTAGCGGCTTATGACGACGTAACTGGTCATAACGTAGCCAGAGTTTTCCAGGAGTTTCGCTACCAGCGCGGGCCAATCACTGACCCAGCTACAAATGCGACCCTAAACAACCAACCTGTCTATACCGACAATCCGATTGCCAATGTCTTCGGGTACGCTATCACCGAGCCGTATTGGGTCAAAACCAAAATAGCCGGAACTGACCAGATGGTGCTGGTGCAGTTGTTCCAGCGACGAGTATTGACGTACAACCCGAACATCTCCAATCCGGCACAGCGGGTAGAAATGGGAAATGTCGGTCAGCATTATTATGTATGGCGTTATGAATTGAGTTAATTGCTAATAGCTGGTTGAGCTTTTGAAGAGGCTTTGGACAGGAGCTGGCTTTGAGCCAGCTCCTGTTTATTATTCAAGAGGACGTAATTTATTAGGCATTACGCCCTCGTTAGCGTTTTGTACGATAGTTTGCAAATCCTGGTGCATAGTTTCCAACCGCTCCGGCCCTAACAGATTTGTCCAATCCTTTTGAAGTTGCCTCAAAATAACTTCGGTGGTGGCAATACAGCGCCAGCCTTTGTCGGTCAGTATTACCAGTTTGTTGCGGGTATCGCTGGGCAAAGGCTGACGCTGGACATAGCCTTGCTTTTCAAGATACTCAATCATCTGGCTGGCAGCTTGTTTGCTAATATCCAGATACTCCGCTAAATCCTGCCCAGTCGCCGCCCCGTGCGATAATCGCATGAAAATAAAGCCGTGCGCCGGGCGCACATCGCTGTAGCCTTTTTCATTCAGTTCACTTTGTATTTTATTAATAATCACCCGCGACGACACCATTAACAGCGTCACAAAGTCGTAAGCATCTTGCTGCGCCAAAATTGCCTCCCTTAAATTTGGTCAAGCCTATTGACTAGTTTTGATTTATATTATACACTATAACCAGATAGTCAAGTTAATTGACTATCTGGTACGGTTAAAAGTTTGAGCAAACTAATCTATTTAATTTTAACATCAAGGAGAAAATCATGCCTGTAACAAGAGCCGCCGATGCCCCGAAATTTGACCTGGGAAAAACCCATTTTACGGCCCTGACCGCGCCCAGCCGGGGTGCCACCGAGCTGTGCAGCTGGATACTGGAAATGGAAGCCGGGGCAAGTGGAGAAGCACACTGGCTTGACCGCGAAGAAGTTTTTATTGCCCTCGAAGGTACACTCAGCCTGAAAGTGGGCGGTGAAACCATCCAGCTTCAGCCCGGCGATGCTTTGTCGGTACCGCCCCGCACTTTACTGGAAGTAGCCAATTCAGGCGACGGGCCTTTCCGGGCAGTAGTTTGCATACCTGCCGGAGTAAATGCAACCTTTGCCGATGGTCGCGAAATCGGTACGCCGCCCTGGGCCAAATAATTAAAATGCAAGGTTGCTAATTTTTTTTTGCAAAAAAAAAATTAGCAACCTTGCATAAAAGCAAAAAGGGAGATGGTTTGCAAAACCATCTCCCTTTTTATTAACAGATTTAACATCTGTGATGTAAATCGTATCTTTTTGGAAATTTTGGCGTATATTATATATGCCAAACAATTAGAGCATGGCAGTGTTAAATAATTAGCAAACAGAAGAAGGCAAACACGATGTCTAGTGCATCTAAAAATGAAGAGTTCGGATTTAAAGAAACAGTAGGACAGCCGGAAAATGTTGAAGTAAGTGACAGCAGTAGCAGTTCCAGCAAAAGTTATGTCGCCCGTCTCAAGAAGTATGGCAGCAGTTTAGCTGTAACCGCGTTGCTCAGTACCACCTTACTTTTGGGGGCGTGCGGCGATAACGATTGTATTCCTACCACGCCGCCGACGCAGCCTCCCGGTTCTTCCGGCTTTACCGGGGCAACTTCGAGTTCCGGCACCTATTGCAAGAGCCGCAGCACGGGCGGTTTTTACTATGCAGGCGGTGGCGGCGGCAGCAGTAGCAGCAGTAGCGGCGGGAGCAGCTAAACATGAATGGGCCGCAGGTGGAAACCAAAATAGTGAGTGAAGAAGTAAATCTGGCCCGGCTATTTCGGGGCTGGAAAAGAGCGGCAGGCCCAGCGTTTGGGCGGTTTATTCCGGCGGCTCCTTTTTCAGCCCTTGCCACCTTTGGCTTACCACCGCGCCAACCGCTTTTCTACGATGAAATCTGCCAGCAAATCGCCGCTACGCTGGTGCAAACTTTGGAAGGCGAAGCGGTACGGGCGGGCGAAGCCGCTTTTGTAATAGATTTGCCCGGCCCGATTTCGTTGGGTCTGGGCTTTCATCTTCAGCAAGCGGGAATGGGCATCGCACCAGTTTTGCTATTCGCCGGGCTATGGCGACCCGGCGCGGTTATCGAAGGCGGCGAAAGCGCCAGTGCCTTGATTGAGTATAGCCAAAAGTTAGCCAAAAGAACCGAGGCGGCTAACGGTTACGCTTTTTTGTTGGAGCAGGAACGCACTACCGAAATCGAACCCTGGCAACTGGTAACAACTTTTGACAACCGCTACCGCGCCGGGATAGCGCTTTTTCCGCCGATACCCGACTTGCTTAATGCCGGGATAATGGCTTTAATTGACCTGCGCCGGGCCGGAAATACTCTCCCCGACGACCTCGCCGAGTTCTACGAGCTTGCCTCCCGCGCGGGTCTGGATATTTTTCAAACTGTAATCAAGTGAGTATAAAATGCGTTCGCTGACACAAGCAGTTTTAGCCCACTACTCCCGGCAATTCCGGGGACGGGTGCAAGTTTTAAACGAGTGGGCCGCTTTGCGCGGCGGCTTGCTGGAAAGCAACGTTGGTGGGCAGCCCTACGTTGGCTATAACGCACTGCTTCTTTCTCCCGACGAACGGGATAGTCTGGCCTATCTAACGCCGCTCTTTGGGCGAATTATGACCAAAGCAATGCAGGCGATTGTCGAGGCCGGGCCACAAACCTACCGCAAACTCGGCTGGCCCGAACTACTCGATTATTCTTTGCGCTACGAACCGCTCAATCGCTACCTGACGGTCATGGGGCGCTTCGATTTTGTGCTAGACCCAGCCGGGCAGTGGCATTTACTCGAATTTAACAGCGATACGCCGAGCGGGTCACAGGAAGTAACTTTGATTGAGGAACGTCTTTTCGCCTTGCTCTCCAAACTTGCCCCCGTCGCCCGGCTCAACCCCAATATCGGGCAGGATATGGCCCGGTCATTCTACAACGAAGCCCTTTTCGCGCCTTTACCCTACGGCGCGCCCGAAGAGGAAGGGCCACGCTTGCCACCCCGCGTTGGCTTTATTACGCAGGGCCGCCACCTGACCGATTTAGCCCAGACTGAATATTACGCCGCCCGGCTGCGCGAGTTGGGACTGGAATGTACCGTTGGCGATCTGGCAAACCTGAGCATAAGCGGGTCAGGTATTTTTATCATGAACCAGCCCGTAGATGCAATCTGGCGGCTTTATCCTATCGAGTGGTTCGCTCGTTCGCCGCTCTTTGCGGGCTATACCCAGGCCAATACTATTGGTACACTAAAAATCTTGAATAATTTGCGCGGTTTTCTGGCCCAAAGCAAAGCGGTACTGGCCTGGGTCTGGCGCGAACGCGAAAATGCCGCGCTTTTCGATGAAGCCGAACGCACCGCCATCGCCCGCTATCTGCCCGAAACATATTTGTTGTCCGACCTGCCCGAAGATTTCGACTACCGCCCTTTTATCATCAAAGAATTTTACGGGCGCGAAGGGGCAGAAGTCTACGACGGCGCAAACGTAACTCCGGAGCAATGGCGGCAATATCGCGAGTGGGGTACTTTTGTAGCCCAGCGCCGCGTCAGCCTCGTTTCCGTCCCGCACGCCATATTGAACGAGCAAGCTGAGCCTGCGCTGGTCGAAGCCTTCCCCTGCGTCGGCAGCTTTTTGATTGCCGATCAATGGGGCGGTTGTTACAGCCGTATCGGGGCGCGCATCACCAATTCGCAAGCCCAATTCATCCCGACCTGGATAGATATACTGGGAAGTGAGTAAATTTGGTAAAATAAGTGGGACAACCTAAAACCCTATTGAAAAAGCTAAAGGAGGCCGTATGCTCCGCTTAACTTTTACCGCCGTATTCGCCCAACTTAAATCTGATCGAGCGGTTGTGAAAGTTTGTAAGGGGGAGTGTTTAAGCTCAGTGTATTACGAACACTTTGAGGGGTTTAAGCAGGCGATAAGCCAGTGTTTAGCCCAAACTACCGGCAAGTATAAGGACACCCTCGCTAGTTGGTTGTCCTTGAAGTTTCAAACCCTTAAAAACGCAAGTTAGGACACCCTTTAGTATACCTCGTTTGTGAACTTTGTGATTATTGTAAGCAAACGTGGTATATCTTTTTTGCTTCACTCTGTCAAGTTTTTTCTAAAACCTTTTCTTTACATCTATAGAACTTTCGAGTGCCAATCTAAAAGTAGTAGTGATTTGCCCAAAAGGGCCACTGGCTGCAATCGCTACTACTAAAACCAAAGTCCTGTAAATAATGAGAGAGTTAAAGGAGCGGTAATGCAAAGAGAGGAATATACGGCGGCTAATCGGTTAGCCTGGAACGAGGCCGCGCCAATACACGCCCGGCAGAAATTTGAGCAATTGCTGGCGGATTTCAAACAGCCCGGCTTTAGTTGTCTGGATGAGATAGAGACCGAAATATTGCAGAGAATTGGGCTGGACGGCAGACGGGTAGCCCAATTGTGCTGCAACAATGGGCGAGAATTACTTTCGGTGAAAAATTTGGGGGCGGCAAGTTGTACTGGCTTTGATATTTCGGATGATTTTATTGAACAGGCTCGTCAGCTGATGGGGGCAAGCGGAATTGAATGTGAGTTTGTCCAGACCGATGTTTATAATATTCCGAACAGCTACGACGGCAAATTCGACCTGATAAATCTGACGGTGGGAGCATTGGGCTGGTTGCCAGATTTACCAGCCTTTTTTCAGGTATTGAAGCGGTTGCTTGTACCGGGCGGTCAACTCTTTATCTATGAAATGCACCCTATGCTAGATATGTTTGAAGGCTACGACCAGAACGACCCACCGCAACTTTACCATTCCTATTTTAGACAAGAGCCGTACCGGGACGATAATGGTCTGGATTATTATTCCGGGCAAAATTACCAGAGTTCGGCAATGTACTGGTTTCACCACAAAATGTCAGATATTATTGGTGGTCTCCTCGACAGTGGTTTCCAACTGGAAGCTTTCCGCGAATATGACCACGATGTTTCAGGCGTTTTCGCCCACTTCGCCAAACTCAAGATTAAGCCGCCTTTGAGTTATACGCTGCTCGCCCGTCTACAAAATATCTAAATTTCTTGTGTAGGAGGGGGCTACACTCTCGATTTGGCTTGTGGTAAGGGTAAAATCGAGGACGCGCCCCCTTCTACACAAGAGAAACTCACTTTGCAACCGCGCTGGACTTCATCACGAAATGTGTACGCGGCTACCGTCTGCCCGAACCTACCCGCATCGCCGACCAGCTTAGTAAGGTTTGAGTTTCGGCCCGTAGGGTTGCCCTGTGGGTGAATTTTGAATTGTAATACGCAGTATTAGAGAAAATTCACCACGGAGGCACGGAGAAACACGGAGTTAAATTCAATTTTATTATTCTCTGTGTCCTCTGCGTCCTCTGTGGTGAAAAATAATTAGAACTCGATGCCCCTTTGGGCCTGGATGCCTTCTTTGTAGGGATGCTTGATTTCGCGCATTTCGGTTACGAGGTCGGCGTATTCGATGAGTTCGGGCAGAGCGTTGCGCCCGGTGATGATGACGTGCATTCCTTCGGGGCGCTGCTTGAGCGTCTCGATTACTTCTTCGACGGGCAGCCAGCCGTAAGACAGGCAATAGGTCATTTCGTCCAGAATTACAATATCGTATTCCCCGCTCATAATTTTCTCTTTGCACAAATCCCAGCACTCGCGGGCCATGGCCTTATCTTTTTCTATATTTTCGGAGAGCCAGGTGAAACCGTCGCCCATTGGGATAATTTCCATGCCCAGTTTTTTGGCGGCGCGAGTTTCACCCCAGTTGGCGGTTTTGGCCTTGATGAACTGAAGCATACAAACTCGCATCCCGCGTCCCCAGGCTCGGAACATTACGCCCAGAGCGGCGGTGGTCTTGCCCTTGCCGTTGCCAGTGTTAATAATCACCAGCCCTTTGACAGTGCGCTTTTGGCGCTGGGCTTTGCGGGCCTGATGGCGGGCGACCTGGGCGGCGTGAAGGCGGGCGGCGAAGGCTTCGCGGCTCTCGCCCGGTTGCGGCCCGGCTTCTTCCATTTTTTCGAGTTCTTCTAGCTCTGCCGCATCTTCGGCTTCGTCGTCTACTACCTCGTCGGTTAATTCCTCATTTTCTTCGCTCATCTATCTTGCTCCTCTCTTGTTTCAGGTTAATGGGTAAGGCAAATTTTTGACTAAGTTTTATGGTGTGTGCTACGGGAGTATAGGCGGGCAGGGTTAGGGTTGTCAAACCTATGGAGAGTACCAATTTGTGAAGAGCAATTAGCCCCCTACACACCTCTGATTTCGGCACTCCCAACCCGCCGGGGTGAGCAAAACCCGGACGTGAACGTCCGGGTTAAAAATAGTGGGGCTGGCTTATTCTTAGCCCGGACGTTCACGTCCGGGTAGACTTGGCCCTGGCGCAAAAAACTGACGCTCACCCCCGTGGCAAACCCGCCTAGGGCGGTTGCAAAGTCCCAAATTTGTAGGACATTACTCCGCCAATGGATTTTCCCTAACCTTACAAATCGAGGGCGCAGCCCCCTCCTACACTTGGAAAACCGACTTTGCAACCGCCCTGCCAACCCAGCGAACCGGGCTGAAGAGTTGAGGTGAAGCTGTTATAATAATCCGGCATCTGTTAAATTCTGGAATTTTAAAATTTAAACCAACAGGACATCAGCAATGAATAATAATGAGCTTTCTTTAGAGCTTTCTTTGGAAGAAGTAGCCCGCTACCCTCGCCCCGGCACAACCGGGCCGCGCCGCCTGGAATTTACCCCCGATAATCAAAAAATAACCTATCTCTTTAGCGCCGATGGTACGCTTATTCAGCAATTGTGGGAATACGATTTACAAACGGGCCAGCATCGGCAACTGACCGGAGCGGAATTTGGCACTAAATCTGAAGAAACCATATCGCGTGAAGAGGAATTACGGCGGCAGCGTAGCCGTTTGCGCGAGTTGGGAGTCACCAATTACCAGTTTGCCAAAGCCGCCGAGCCGTTGGTGCTGCTTGTGCCGATGGGCGGAGTACTTTATCTTAAACGCGGCGAAGGTCAGCTTGCTAAAATTGAAGGAAGCGAAGGGGCGCAAGATGCCCGCCTTAGCCCAGATGGAACCAAAATCGCCTTCGTGCGCGACGATGAGCTTTGGGTAATTGATAATCTCGATGCAACGCCGAACCTTCGCAAACTTACGAGCGGGGCTGGAAACGGCATTACCAACGGATTAGCCGAATATATTGCCCAGGAAGAGATGGGCCGGGCTGCTGGATATTGGTGGAGCAGCGATAGCCAGCGTCTGGCCTATCTGCAGGCCGATAGCCGCCATATTCCGGCTTATCCGATTGTCCATCAGGGCAAGGACGTTCCAGAAGTGGAAGAACATCATTACCCCTTTACCGCCACGCCCAACGCCACCGTTCGGCTGGGCATTATTTCGGCGGAGGGTGGCGAAACAAGCTGGCTGGATTTGGGTGACAACAGTGATATTTATCTAGCGCGGGTGAACTGGCGACCTGATGGCACGCTGACGGCCCAAATCGAGTCGCGTGACCAGCGCACCTTGCGGTTAGTGACGTTTGACCAAAACGGTGCAGCCAGCACTTTAATCGAAGAACAGGGCGACCCCTGGGTAAATCTCAGCGACGATACCCGCTTTCTCAAGTCGGGCGAAATATTATGGTCAAGCGAAAAGAGCGGCTTTCGTCATCTTTATCTGCACGACGCACAGGGCCACGAAATTCGCGCTCTTACGGCGGGCGATTGGGTTGTAACTGGTGTAGTAGCTTTGGACGAAGACCAGCGTATGGTCTATTTTGTATCAACTCAGGAAAGTGTGCTGGAACACCATCTCTATGTTGTGTCACTCGATGGCGGGGCAATCCAACGCCTGACCAGTGAACCCGGCTGGCACGATGTAACAGTGTCGCCTGACTTCAGCCGATTTATAGACCAGTGGAGCAGCCTGGAACAGTCCCCGGTAGTGACGCTAAGGCGAATTGATGGTTCAGACGAAGCGGTGTTGTATGCCAATAGCGAAGCAACGGCAGATGCGTTGGGCCTGACACCGCCCGAACTAATCAGCCTGCCCTCTCGCGATGGCGTAACGCTACAAGCGGCGGTGTATAAGCCTTCGCAACTTGAGCCGGGGCAACGCTATCCACTGATTGTTTCGGTATATGGCGGCCCGCACGCCCAGCGCGTAATGAACCAGTGGGATTTGACGATAGATTTGCGGGCGCAATATTTAGCCCGGCAAGGTTTTGTGGTGCTGAAATTAGATAACCGGGGCAGCGCCAACCGGGGACTAAAGTTTGAAGGAGCGATGGCTCACAACATGGGCCATATCGAGGTAGACGACCAGGTGGACGGCGTGCGCTTTCTATCGCAGCGCCCCTATGTAGACGGCGACCGGGTGGGAATTTATGGCTGGAGCTACGGCGGCTATATGACCTGTATGGCCCTACTGTTCGCGCCCGAAGTATTCAAAGTGGGGGTGGCGGGTGCGCCCGTTACGCATTGGGATGGCTACGACACTCATTATACCGAACGCTATATGGGCATGCCAGAAACCAACCCGGAAGGCTACCGCGATAGTGCCGTAATGAGCCACGTCGAAAAATTGCAGGGCAAATTGCTACTGGTACACGGTATGGTAGATGAAAACGTCCATTTCCGGCACACCGCCCGGCTTATCGTGGCCCTCACGACGGCTCAAAAAACCTACGATTTGCTGCTCTTTCCCGAAGAACGCCACATGCCTCGCGATGCCAAAGGGCTGGAATACATGGAACGTCGCCTGACCGATTATTTCCAAAAAAATCTTTAGAACGTGCAATTTTTAGCTTTTGCAAAATTTCGTGAAATTTTGCAAAAGCTAAAAATTACACGATAGAGGTAAGGTAAGGGTAGGTCGTGAGTATTTCCGAGCCGAACCAAACTGCAACCACATCGGCCCATTCCAGTACTGGTCAGGCATTGACGCTGGCGGTAACGGCGGGCGAAATTTTGTTGCGAAGCGGGGCGGAAACGGCGCGGGTCGAGGAAACCGTCAATATTTTGGTGAAAGCTTTTGGGGTTTCGCAAAGTAGTTGTCTGGTTACGCCCACCGGGTTTTATGTGTCGGTGGAAGATGAGACTACGGTGGGCCATCCTCTGACGGTAGTGCGGCGGGTACATAATCGAGTACCCCACTATGACCGTATTTCGGCGGTCAACGACTTATCGCGGCGGGTCGTGCGCGGTTTACTTACGCTGAAAGAAGCGCAACGCGAATTGCACCAGATTGACCACGCCCCCGACCCCTATCCCTTCTGGCTCTGGCTATGCGCCGGGGCGGGTTCTGCCGCCGGAGCGACAGTTTTATTGGGAGCGGGGTTGCTCGATGTAATTCCGGCCTTCTTCACTACTATTCTGGTGCAACTCCTGGGTTGGTTATTGCAACGGGGCAAAGTTCCGGCCCTTTTTGGCGAATTTTTTGGCGCGGCGCTGGCTACGTTTGTGGCGCTGGCCCTTGCCGCTACCGGGTTGCCCATTTACACCAGCCGCTTAATCGCGGGCGGCATTATCAAGCTGGTGCCGGGGGCATCGCTGGTTGCCAGCGTGCAGGATGGCATTTCGGGCGACTTGCTCAGTAGCGCCGCCCGCGCTCTGGAAGCTTTACTTAAAGGCGCAGCGATAGCCAGTGGGGTCGGATTAGCTTTGCGGTTGGCCCTCAATTTGGGCATAAATATTTCGGTGGACGATAACCCGACCAAAGAATACTGGCAGATACCGATTCAGGTCGGGGCGGCTTTCTTTGCGGCGGCTTGTTTCGGCATAGCGATTTATGTTCCGCGCTTCGCTATTTTTACGGCGGGGGTGGCGGGTGGCATCGGCTGGCTAATTTATCTGCTTGTTTTGAGGCTCAACCAATCTACCCTATTGTCAACTTTCCTGGCCGCTTTTGTGGTGGGGCTTTTAAGCTGGGGCATGGCGCGCTGGCAACATTCGCCCGTAACACTCTATATCTTGCCGGGCATTTTGCCGTTGCTGCCGGGCCTGACCATCTACAACGGTATGCTAACCCTGACCCGCAATCAGGATGTAGAAGGATTACTGCTGTTGGTGCAGGCCACTTTCCTGGGTGGCGCGTTGGCGGCGGGGGTGGCGTTGAGCAATACGGTTGCCCCGGCGGTTTCCAAATTATCACACCTACTGTTGCATAAAATCAAGCCGAGCGCTTGATTCTACGGGATATTCGCGAAATTGGCGGCTTGAGCAAGAGCGCCCTGGACAACCCTACGGGCCGAATTACTGGCTCCGAAGCTCAAGTGGATTAAAATCCACTGATTACACCCGAATTTTTGCGTCGTATCCAGTGGGTTTTCAAACCACTTGAGCTTCGGAGCCAGTAATTCGGCCCATAGGGTTGTCCAGGGCGAGCCAACACTAGCCACTAATTTCAGACTTGATTCCTTAAGTTTATGTGTATGGGGCTAATTGCATTCGCCCTTCGGACAAGTACTCAATCCAAAGGGCGAATGCAATTAGCCTCTAACCAAATTACCCCTTCCCAAATAAGCACCCCTAACTTTACTTCACTTACTCACAAGCTTAGTTGGGTGTGGTATAATTCCGAAGATGATTAACAGAAATTTTATGATATGTGAGAGACAATGAGCGTTTTATCGGTTTTCAAGCTAACCAAATCCTATAATATTTATCCCGTTTTCAAG
This sequence comes from Chloroflexia bacterium, assembly GCA_038209275.1. Classification (GTDB taxonomy): domain Bacteria; phylum Chloroflexota; class Chloroflexia; order Chloroheliales; family Chloroheliaceae; genus L227-5C. Next base: position 16,779 of record JBBQXW010000110.1, read on the forward strand.
GATATTAGCTTTCAGATTAATGCGGGTGAAAAAGTTGCCCTGGTCGGCGTGAATGGCGCGGGCAAAAGTACCCTGCTCCGAATTATCGCGGGCGAAGAGAGCGCCGATACCGGCGTGGGCGAGATTGTGATGAGCCGGGGGCTGAAAGTAGCTTACTTGCCGCAGGAAGCCAGTTTTAGCGGCGAAGGCAACAAGACGCTTTATGAAGAAATGTTGAGCGTATTTGACGCGGTTCAGGCGATGCAAATCGAGCTGAGTGCGCTGGAAGCGAAAATGGCGGACACCAGTGCCGCAAACGCCACCCAATGGGAAAGCTTGATGGAACGCTACGCCGAACTGACCCATACTTTTGAAATGGCGGACGGCTACGATTATGAAGTACGCATCGGACAGGTGCTGAGTGGCCTGAACTTTGACCGCGAAGAGTGGTCGCGCCCGATTGGTCAGTTTAGCGGCGGACAGAAGACACGGGCAGCGCTGGCCCGTACCCTGTTGATGCGTCCCGATTTGCTGATGCTGGATGAGCCGACTAACCATCTGGATTTGAAAACGCTGGAATGGCTCGAAGATTTCTTGCGGGACTACGAAGGTACGCTAATTGTCATCAGCCATGACCGCTTTTTTCTTGACCGGGTGGTGTCGCGGGTACTCGATTTGAGCTTTGGCAAAGTCGAGGATTATCCGGGCAACTATTCCAAATATTTGCTATTGCGCGGCGAACGCATCGAGCGGGCCATGCAGGAATACGAAGCCCAGCAAGAGCATATCAACAAAACCGAAGATTTTATCCGGCGCTACAAAGCCGGGCAGCGTTATCGCCAGGCGCGGGGTCGCCAGAAACAGCTTGACCGTCTGCAACGGCTATCTCGGCCCAAAGAAAAAGATAAGCTGCATCTTTCGCTTCAGACCGATTTGCGGAGCGGGCGCTTGGTGCTGGCAACCGAGGATGTAGCAGTGGGCTACCGCCTTCCCGAAGGGCCGCAAATACTGTTCAAAGCGCCCAATCTGGAAATAGAGCGGGGCGAACGAGTGGCAATTATCGGCCCGAACGGTAGCGGCAAATCTACTTTTCTCAAGACGATTATGGGCGAATTGACCCCGCTCGAAGGTTTGGTTGAGCTTGGCCCGAACGTGAAGGTAGCTTATTACGCCCAGGCCCACGAAGGCTTGAACTTTCGCAATACCGTACTGGAAGAAATTTTGTGGACGCAGCCCATGACCGAAGGGGCGGCGCGTAATTTCCTGGGGCGCTTTCTCTTTAGCGGCGACGATGTTTATAAGAAGGTCGGCGATTTGTCGGGCGGCGAACGTAGCCGGGTGGCCCTTGCCAAGCTGACGCTAACTAAAGCTAATTTCCTGATTTTGGACGAACCGACCAACCACCTTGATATTAACGCCCGCGAAGCGCTGGAAGATGTGCTGAACGAGTACAACGGTACGCTGCTATTTGTCTCGCACGACCGCTATTTTATAGATGCACTGGCCTCGCAGGTCTGGGAAGTAGGTGCGGGCGGCCTGACGGTTCATCTGGGCAACTACACCGACTATCTGGGCTGGGTCAGCCGGGCCAAACAGCGCGAGGATGAGACTAAACGCGATGCCGCCAAAATTATAACAGGTGGCGCGTCCCAGGCTTCCTCGAATGGCAATAGCCTAAAGAACGGCGCAACCAGCAGCAACGGTAACGCCCCAAAGAACGGTGCGACCAATGACAATAGTAGCACTAGCAATGGCAGTACCAAATTTCTGTCCAAAGATGAAAAGCACCGCCGCAAGCAAATCGCCGAGCTTGAGATGAATATCGCCAACATGGAAAAGCGGCTCAACACCCTGAGCGAAGAAATGACCCAGGCCACCGCCAAACAGGATGTCGCCGCTATCACTCGCCTGGGTCAGGAATACCAGCAAACCGCCGACGACCTCGAAAAGCTCTACGCCGAATGGGGCGTGCTGGCTGGGTAAACTATAATCAGGGACTACTGCATAAGCCCGGTGAGGTTGCCGTCCGCGTCTTTTACAGAGGCAATCAGCTTACCTCCACCGACATCTTTGACCTCCTGTTGTACTTGTGCGCCCGCGTCCACAAGTAATTGCAGGCTTTCTTTGATGTCGCTAACCTGGTAGTAGGCGAGCGGCCCGGTCATTCCCTGATTGTGACCGTTGGGGTCTAAGCCTAGTTCCTGGTCTCCCACCTTAAAGCCAACATAGTAAGCCGCCTCCACATAAGGCGCTACACCCAAAAGCTGGCGGTAAAGCGTCGTTGCTTGCGCTATATCTTTGACTGGATAAACCAGTAATTTGATTCCTTGATTCATGAACGACTCCTTTTTCATCTAAATTTTACAGCCGGAATGCTGACCATCCCGGTTTCGAGCTTGACGAAGCTATCCACTTAAGTTTCACAGGAGCTGATCTCCCTGTCACATCAGTTGGTTTTCACCCATCATTAGTATGACGGAACCCGACGATAGAATGTGACCGATAAACGAACACGTTTTCTACTGCAACACAATAGATTAGGTGTTTGATTATGTCAAAGAGAAATAGAGCAGTGCTGAAGCTGATGCAAACCCAAAGACCGGGTGCTGAACCTCAAAAGGAGTAGAGTTTGATAAGCAAAAACAACGAACACGAATGGCTGGCGGAGCAATTTGAAGCCAATCGAACCCATCTACGGGCGGTGGCCTACCGAATGCTCGGCTCCCTTGCAGAGGCGGAGGATGCTGTACAGGAGGCGTGGCTCCACTTCAACCGCTCCGACACCGGCAGCGTTGGAAACCTGGGCGGATGGCTGACGACGGTTGTCGCACGGGTGTGCCTCGACATGCTGCGTTCGCGCAATGCACGGCGCGAAGAGGCGTTGGAAGCGCACTTGCCGGAGACAATTGTGAGCCGGGAGGAGGGGAGCGACCCGGAACAAGAAGCACTCCTGGCCGAGTCGGTTGGTCTGGCGCTGCTGGTGGTACTCGACACCTTGAATCCCGCCGAGCGCCTCGCGTTCGTATTGCACGACATATTCGGCGTACCTTTCGACCAGATTGCAACTATCGTGGGCCGTTCTCCAACCGCAACGCGGCAGCTTGCCAGTCGCGCCCGTCGCCGGGTGCAGGGGGC
>JBBQXW010000111.1:0-19753 GCA_038209275.1 Chloroflexia bacterium
TGGTACGGCGGGGCGGCGGCACAGACGAGACTATCAAAACGGCCTTGATTGATGGTAGTAACCAGTATTTCTTCAGTGGCGTACCAACCACCAGCCCTGGTCAGGTTTACTTTGTACGCTATAGCAATACCGACCCTGGAAGCGGTCTGCTTAGGCTGTTTAGCAGCAACCCGTTTAGCTTTGCGGGCGGGACTTATCGCGTGCCGACTGCCGACGTAAGCGATGTTCGCACCGGGCCGCCCGGCACAAGCAATACGGCCTTCCAACTGCCACTCTCGTTAAGCTGGTTTGTCCGTAGCAGTGAAGACCGCTATTCGGTGACGGTTTTCCGGGCCAGTAGCGGGCCGATTCTCGATAGCGGCAACCTGGGAGCTAATACTTCCTTTACCGTTCAAAACGGACAGTTGACCGAAGGTAATTACTTGGCCCAAATTAACGTAGTCAACCCGCTCGGTACGGGTATAGCCAACCGCCAATTCGCTTTCAGGGTAGTTCCCGGTATTCTATTGCAACCGACTTCTACTCGCGGTGCTGCCGCCGTCGCAACCGCCAGCGCGCCAACCAGCACTGCGGCTGCCGTCGTTGCTACCGCTACGGCCACCGCGACTAGCGGCGGGCCACAGGTTTCGGGCAATAACAGCCAGCCTACTACCGCCCCAAGTCCTTCAGCAGTAGCGGCTAACCAGGGTGGGCCGGGCAATCCAGCTACTAATTTGCCACCAACCGGCGGCGAACTCCCGGTCTTCGGTCTGATGTTAGCCGGGTTTACGCTGCTGATGCGCCGGGTGCGACTGGTACGGCAAACTCGCTAGGAGCCTATCCCAGTAGGGACGCAATTCATTGCGTCCCTACTGGGTTTGATGAATCAAACTCCTACCAAATAAGCTCTAAATCGGGGTAATTTCCGCGCTGGTGAAAAAGGGCTACCTGAGTTATAATTCAGGTGGCCTTTTTTGAATAAAGAATTAAAGAAAACCCTCGATAAGCTAAAGTTTGAGATTAATATGGGAGGAGCGAAGAGTTTGAATTTGCGCGATTATATTCGGGATGTGCCGGATTTCCCGAAAGAAGGCATTTTGTTTAAAGATATTACCCCGCTACTTCAGGATAAAGCCGCTTTTCGAGAAACACTCGACCAGATGACGGCGCTTTATCAGGAGGCCCAGATTGATGTGGTGGTGGGAATTGAGTCGCGGGGCTTTATTTTCGGCGCACCTCTGGCTGATAGGCTACAAGCTGGATTTGTGCTGGTGCGAAAGCTGGGCAAGCTGCCCGCCAATACTATTTCCGCTGAGTACGCCCTGGAATACGGCACAAATACGATGGAGATGCACGTAGATGCGATTAAGCCGGGCCAACGTGTTCTGATTGCCGACGATTTGCTGGCAACTGGCGGCACGGTTGGGGCAACTGCCCGGTTGGTCGAGCAGTTAGGCGGGGTCGTGGTCGGCATGGTATTCCTGATAGAGTTAAATTTTCTGGGTGGGCGCAGCCGTCTGCCCGGCTACGATATAAAAGCCCTGCTGGATTATTAGGTTTTAAGATGATTAGAACTGTGAACGCTACGCGCTATGTTACGCCACTTCGGGAGGGCGGGTCGCTGCCAGCAATTGTCGAAGCCGATGATAGCGGCCTTTATGTAGTCAAATTTCGCGGGGCGGGACAAGGGCCGAAATCGCTAATTGCCGAACTGGTCGCCGGAGAAATTGGACGAGCGCTGGGTCTGCTCGTGCCGGAAATCGTTTTTGTCGAAGTAGATCCGGCGCTGGGTCGCAACGAGCCGGATTCTGAAATTCAAAGCCTGGTTAAAGCCAGCGCCGGACTGAATCTGGCGCTCGATTATCTTTCGGGGTCGCTGGCTTTCGATCCACTGGTTAAAACGCCGCCCGACCCGGCGCTGGCTTCGGCAGTCGTCTGGTTTGATGCTTATGTTACCAACGTAGACCGCACGCCCCGCAATACTAATATGCTCATCTGGCATCATCGGCTGTGGCTGATAGACCATGGGGCGGCGTTGTATTTTCAGCATACCTGGACGGATTATCTGGCCCGCAGTCGCAGCCCGTTTGTGGGCATCAAAGACCATGTATTGCTACCCTTTACCAACGTTGCCAGCCTCCAAAATGCCCAAACCGAATTGAGCCAGCGCCTGAACCCGGCTATGCTGGGAGAAATCGTCAATCTCATCCCGGACGGGTGGCTCGATGATAATGCGGGCTTCGCCAGTCCCGATGAACATCGTGCCGCCTACGTTGCATACCTGGTCAATCGGCTGGAAGCTTCGCCTATCTTTGTGGAGGAGGCGATAAATGCCCGCACTCGCACCCTTTGATTACGCCGTTGTGCGCGTCGTACCCCGCGTAGAACGGGGCGAATTTATCAACGTGGGGATTGTGCTTATCTGCCGCACCCGCCGCTTTCTGGGCGCACACATTCGGCTAGACCGTTCGCGCTTGCTGGCGCTTGCGCCTGAGATGGACCTTGAAGATATTCAGATGCACCTCGATTTCATGCCGCTAATTTGCGCGGGTGGCCCGGAATCCGGCCCTATCGGGCAGTTATCGCAGACCGAGCGTTTTCACTGGCTGGTCGCGCCGCGCAGCACGGTTATCCAGTGTTCCCCGCCCCACTCCGGCCTGTGCGCCGACCCTACCGCCACCCTTGACCATCTGCTCAAAACGCTGGTCGAACTCCCTGATTAAAAATATAATCAGGCACACCGATGAACCCAGAGAACCACCGATGAACCCAGATTTGGTAAGGAGTCAAATAGCTAAAGGATGACAATTGCAACCGACTGAGCAATTTAAAATCATCTGTGTCTATCTGTGCTAATCGGTGTTCATCTGTGTTCCTGAATTATTAATTTTCAAGCCGCAAGTACTATTGACAGCCCTGTAGTGAATGGGTATGCTATTTAGTAATCGCGAGAACCTTTTGGTAGGGGTTCTACACCACAAAGGAAGTGGGCCTGAGCTTGTATGTCTGCCGTGCAGGAAGCGCGGCCTCCAGGTAGGGCGGCAATAAGATTGCGCCTTTTTTTGTTTCCCCTGCTAAAACTAAAATTTTGGTCTGGTTAAGAATAAGGGCAACTCGAAGCACGGTATGATTTGTGCATAAGAAGTAGTAACCCTTAGACACAACCTGTCATTTCATTTTATGGTAGGGGTTTGATCTATTAAACCCAGGCTGGGTTCATCATGGTAGGGCTTTGAAGGGTCAAATCTGACCTGGCTGCATAAATTGCACTCTTACGATGATAAATTTTTAGCCAGACCGATGCGAGGGTGGACAACAGTTGGTAGTAACGGGCGACAATGTAGTCGTTCGATTTAGCGTAGGTAACAACGAAGTTACCAAAGCGAGGAAAATATGACCGAAGCATTTATTAACAAAGACTTTATTAGTTCCAGTAATCACGGTAGTGTGGATGTAGTGGAAGTTGCGAGCGTAGCGGTCAATGCGGCGGTAGCAATGGGCCGAGCTGGACGACGCTGGCGGATGTGGGCGAAGGCCGGAATTATTGCTTTTTCGGCGCTGGGAGGCGGAACGGCAGCGACCGTTACGGCGGTTTCGGCGGTGGTCGGCTACAAGGCGGTCAAGCCGCAACGCCGTATCCCCGCAAGTGCTTTGAAAAGCCCAGTGTTGCCGCCGGAACAAATTACCTTCACAAGCGCAGATGGGTTAACCCTAAACGGCTATTTTTATCCCAACCTGGCGGCGCGAGAAGCCATCATCATGTGTCATGGCTTTCACGGGGCGGGCCACGATCTACACGAAGCGGCGCTGGATGTACAGGCGGCGGGCTACAACGCCCTGACCTTCGACTTTAGGGGCTGTGGGGCAAGCGGCGGCAAGCATACCTCGGTTGGTTTCTGGGAAGTACAGGATGTGCTGGGCGCGGTAGAATATTTGAAGAGCCGTCCTGAAGTAGACCCGGAACGGATCGGTGCTTACGGTATTTCGATGGGGGGCGCAACTGTAATTATCGCGGCCCAACGCTGCCCGGACATAAAAGTTCTTGTCACCGATTGCGCTTTTGCTTCGCTCGATACGATTATCAGTACCAACTTCCGCTATTTCTATCGGCTCCCGACCTTCCCCTTTTCGCGGACGGCGGTATGGTGGAGCAGACGCTTTGCCAAAATCGTCAACCAAAATGTAGACGCGGTGGCGGCGCTAAACCAGCTGGGAGCAGAGGGCCGGGTTATTCCGCACCTGATTATTCATGGCGGGAAAGACCGGGCTATCCCGGTTTCGGAGGCGCATCTACTTTATGCAGCTTCGCCCGGCCCAAAAGAGTTGTGGATTAACCCGGAAGCTGACCATGTAGTCGGGGCATATCACAACCGGGCCGATTACGTAAGCCACATTGATGGCTTCTTGCGTACCCACTTCAAACGCGCCTAGTAATCTACTTTTCTTTAGCTTTTCTTTAGCTTTTGAAACTTTTTGCAAAAAGTTTCAAAAGCTAAACTTCAAAGATTAATTCAGCTTAAAAAGAGCTTAGAGTAGGTTGAAGGTGAGTTCAGCCTACTTTAGATGTGTTATAATTTAGCTAATTGAGACGAGATGAAAAAGGGCCATTAGATTTAGCCAGGAGTGATTGTTAGATGTTAAGCTTTCCTCAAGCGGTGTCTATCCGCGAAGTAGGACCACGTGATGGGTTGCAAAATGAAGCAGCGTGGGTTGAGACTGATCGTAAAATTGAATTGATTAATGCCCTGTCGCATACTGGTCTGAAGCGCATTGAGGCGGTTTCTTTTGTCCATCCCAAAGCCATTCCGCAAATGCGCGATTCGGCGGAAGTAATTGCGGGCATCGAACGAGTGCCGGGCGTAACCTACAGCGCGATTGTGCCAAACGCCATCGGAGCGCGCCGGGCCGTCGAAGCCCAGGTAAACGAAGTTGAGATTTTTCTTTCCGCCAGCGAAAGCCACAATCAAAAAAACGTACGGATGTCGGTCAAAGACTCGCTAAGGGCGGCGCAAGAGATAGCCAGCATTTTGGGGGAAGCACATCTGCCGTTTGATGCGGTAATTTCAACCGCTTTTGGCTGTCCTTACGAAGGTGATATTACAGTGGAGCAGGTAATGTGGGTGGCAGACCGCTTGCTCGAATTAAACCCGCAACCCTTTCGCCTGACTCTGGGAGATACTACCGGGATGGCAAATCCAGCCCAGGTAACGGTAATAATCGAAGAATTTCGGCGACGTTTCCCTGGTATTACGCTGGGTTTGCACTTCCATAACACTCGCGGTAGTGGCCTTGCTAATGTGTTAGCCGGACTGATGGCGGGCGTGACCCATTTCGACGCTTCGTTAGGCGGTCTGGGCGGTTGCCCCTACGCTCCCGGCGCAACTGGCAATATTTGCACCGAAGATACCATCAATATGCTGCACGATATGGGCGTGCAAACTGGCATTGACCTGAATAAACTAATCGAGTGCGCCCGCCTCGCTCAAACTTTCGTCGGACGAGAGTTGCCGAGCCAGGTGCTAAAGGCCGGGCCACGTTCGCGGCTGACCCCATTTAATAATTAGAACTTAAATCTGCTAAATATTCTTTAGGGCTTTTCATTCAGGTTTTGGAAAGTTTTTGCAAAAACTTTCCAAAACCTGAAATTTTAAATAAAAAAAGGGCCGGTTCAGATACCGGCCTTTTGCATAATGGGTAGTAGCAAGTAAAATAATGGAAAAGCTGGAGCTAGTAGCTACTCAAAGAGCAGCTAACTTGATCAGTTTGTTTTTTCTAAACTCGCTCGACTAAATAGTTGTGCGAGGTTGGACAGGTGGTGTAAGCTGGATTGAAATTTTAGTTTGATGTCGCCTGTTTCTTACTTTTTTAATTTCGTTGCGAACTTTCCTGTCTGGACGTATATTACCAAAGCAACGTTACGCCATTACGAAAGCTGGATGAACATATTACGAAGCTAATATGAAGCTGATATGAAGCAAAGGGATGAAGAATTAATGAAAAACAAAAACCGCACTACCCGGTTGTTTATGATAGGTTTTCTGCTTTACGGGGGTATGGCGTTACTTTTTGGTTTGCTAACTTCTACCGGCGGGGCGGTTGCGTTCGGAGGCTTGTTTTTGCTTGGGGCGGGGCTTTGTTTGCTCAGGCTGGTGCTGGATAAACCTTATTAATTGAATGTGCATCAGGCTAAGGAATTAAGCCCGAAATTAGTGGCTAGTGTTTGCCCGCCCTGGAATAAATTCCGGGCTACATAGCTAAAGTGGTTTGAAAACCACTAGATACAATCCGCTAATCCTGTGGTAATCAGTGGATTTAAATCCACTTGAGCTACGTAGCCCGGAATTTATTCCAGGGCGGGTCTCAGCGAAGGAACAATCTCAAGGCTGGACGTTTAGCTCGATGCGTATGCGCTTCGCCCGCCTAAAGGGTTTAATCTTTGTGCAGCTTCCCTTCCAGACGAGGCCGTTTGGTCGAAAAGAACGACTGGCTGGCCTGTTGATCTACCATTACCCGATTCTCTACAAAATGACAGGTAATGGTTAGACCAAACGGGGTCATGCCACTTCGCAGAGGGGGTGGGTCAGGTAAACTTGAAGTCAGATAATACAACTGAATTTGGTAAGTATCTTCATCTACCCAACCACCGCAAGCCCCTACTCGCCGCAAATTACCCCAATCGAGGGTGGTAGTGCCATTGTGCCATTTTCCGCTACCGCACTCAAGCTGATGACTCCTGCCGCTATCATCTTTTAGGCTGAGTACACTATTGCCTTGTTGGTCAAAATCGAGCGAGAGAGAGCGAAGCTGTTGCTTGTTTTCCTCAAATACAAAGCGCTTTCCGGCTATTCGAGTAGCGGTGGCGGTTAGAGGTTGGCCCGCTACGGTTGGCAGGGCTAGTTGTTCCAGCTTTGAAGCAACTGCCTCGTGAGCCGAAGGATTTGGGGGCAATGCGGTAGCGCCGAAAGCTGGTAGCAGTCGTTTCCAGACCAAATCTAGCACCAGTTGCATGTCGTCAAGCCCGGCAGTAAACGCCAGCACCGCATCCTGCTCTGGCAGCACTATACAAAACTGCCCGAAAGCGCCATCGGCTCGATACGCTCCATAGCGACAGCGCCAGAACTGGTAGCCATAGCCTTGCGCCCAATCACTGGCGGTTGTAGCATCGCCATTTGGTACTTGAGCGGCGGTAGCCTCTTCTATCCAACTCTGGGGTAAGAGGCGCTCTCCCTGCCACTCCCCCTTTTGCAAATACAACTGCCCAAAACGGGCCACCTCAGATGTAGTCAGGCTCAAGCCAAAGCCGCCCATATTAATCCCCTGTGGGCTAAACTCCCAGGTGGGACGTTCGATACCCAACGGCGTAAACAGGCGCGGCTGCAAATAATCGAGCAGGGTCTGCCCGGTTACGCGCTGCACAATCGCCGACAGCACATAGGTAGCACCCGTGTTGTACAGAAAATGAGTACCCGGCACATGCGGCACTGGTAATGCCAGAAAAGCTTGCACCCAATCGGCCTTGAAATCTTTAGTAATGCCATCCATTGTATCTTCGGAGTGTCCAGTCGTCATAGTCAAGAGATGCCGAACTTGCATCGCCGCCAGGTTATCACTAACCTGGTCAGGTTGTAGCTCAGGAAAAAACGAGATAACCGGGTCATCTACCTGCATTTTTCCTTCTGTCACCGCCAAACCGACGGCGGTAGAGGTAAAGCTTTTGCTTACCGAAAATAAAATATGGGGGTCATCTGGCTGATAGGGTGTCCACCAGCCTTCGGCAATTATTTTGCCGTGACGTAGCAGTACGAGGCTGTGAAGCTCATGAATAGTTTGCTCGGCTTCGGTTACAAACTCCATTATAGCGGCTGAAGCGATACCCTCAGCTTCCGGTGTACTTTTTGGTAAATTATTCAAAAGGAAAATCCTCCCTGATTTATTCAAAAATCCGTGTCTCCGTGTCTACGTGGTGAATTTCTCCTTTAAGCTGTGGAGCTACGAAAAACTACAAATTGGTCGGTTTGCGGGCTAAAATATAGACCCGGTGGGTCTCGGCTTCTACCTCCGGGTAAGGCGCTCGTTCGAGCGTTTCCACTAGCTCGAAGCCTGCCACCTGCAAATATTGCTCCATTTCTTTTCGCTCAAAAAAGATAAAATCCAACGAGACTTTTTCTCCCCACAGTTCCTCTAAGTGCCTGATTTCTTGCCCACGATGAAACGCCAACAGCAAAAGACCCCCAGGTACTAACACTCGTCTAAATTCCTGGAGCAATTCAACTACTTTTTGACGTGGCGCGTGAATAATCGAATAAAAAGCGACCAAGCCGACCCAAGTCTGGTCTGCAACTGGCAAGGCGAACATATCAGCCTGCTCAAAAATAATCTGAGGGCTAAGTTTGGCGGCCTGAGCCACCATTTCGGCAGATAAATCCAACCCGATTATCTCAAGACCTTGCTGGTGCAGAAAGCTTGCCACATGTCCTGGGCCACAGCCAATGTCAGCGACTTTACCCTGACCTTTTAGCTGGGCCGCAAACCGAACAAGCCACTCCCGGTCAAAGGGTTTATGCTCTAATTCGTTAGCAATCCGTTTGGTATATTCAGCTGCCAACTGGTCATAGCTTTGCTGTACTTCAACTTTGTCCAATTTCTCTCATCTCCATCCACCCAAATTAATCAGCTTTAACAAGAGTGGTTTACGGTAGCGAGAATAACATCCTGGCTACCGCTCGTCAAGGGCTGTCTCTCCCCTACAAATCTGGATTAAGTTCAAATTCCCGGCCCTGAAGAGCCGGGCTAAGAACAGGCTGAATTATTTCTTAGCCCGGCTCCTTCAGGGCCGGGTTTACATTATCTATCCAATTGAATCTGATTAGAGATTTGTAGCAAAAGTTACTTCTTTCACAGTCTAATTCCGATAAGATAAGTAGGAATTAGATTTTCCTGCTTTGGTATAACTAAACTCCCATTAAGCTGTAGGATGATGAGTACAGGCAGATTGCGTTGTGTTTGGTATAATTCCGAGCAATTTGATAGGGATTAAGCTTGACGATAAAGCCCGAACCTGATAAAATAAATCCGAGTATAAGACTAGGAATTAAACTGCTGGAAGGTAAGCCAAACAGGGTAAAAGAATGATTTTTTCAACCAGAAGCGAATATGGCGTGATGATGCTGACCGACCTGGCGCGGCACTACGGTAAAGGCCCGTTGGCCTTGTCCGAAATTGCGGAACACCTGGGAGTGGCCCGCGATGCCGTGCGCGATGGCAAGACGAAGCACTTGACGGTAGCGTATCTGGAGCAAATCGTGCCGGATTTACGCAAGCACGGCTTTGTAGAAAGTGTTCGCGGCGCAAAGGGCGGCTATGTGCTGGCCCGTTCGCCCGAAAGCATCAAAATGGGGTCGGTTATTCGGGCTTTGGAAGGGCGTATCGCGGTAATGAGTTGCGCGACGGACGACGATAGCGCCCCGAATTGTAATCACGAAGATGTTTGTACCGCGCCGATTTTGTGGCTGCGGGTACGCGATGCCGTTACCCAGGCGCTCGATTCGACCACCCTGGCTGACCTTGCGCCGAGCCGCCGCACGCTAACCATGGCGCTACCGGCCCAGTTTGGTAAAGCATTCCGGCTGGACGAAAGCGACCCGGTGGAAACGGTTACAATTTTGACGGAAAGTAATAATTAAAGAAGAGAGTTTCAAGTTCCAGGTTTCAAGTTTCAAGTTATAAGTCCATAATCAGGGAAACTGCTAGTTAGCTTTGTTTCCTAACTTGAAACTTGAAACCTGGAACTTGAAACCAGAAACTGGTTAGGAGAGAAATGGCTAAGGAACTGATTGTTAAAGACCTGCATGTAAATGTAGATGACAAAGAAATTATCAAAGGGGTTAACCTGACCATCCGGCAGGGCGAGGTACACGCCATAATGGGGCCGAACGGTAGCGGTAAATCTACGTTGAGTAATACGATTATGGGCCACCCGCGCTACACAGTCACCAGCGGCGATATTATTTTTGATGGCAAGAGCATTCTGGATTTGCCTGCTGACCGCCGGGCGCGCCGGGGTCTTTTCCTGGCTTTTCAATATCCGATGTCCGTACCGGGCGTGAACGTTTCAAACTTCTTGCGAACCGCCCTCAGCAGTATTCGCAAGGGCGATGCCGAACCTGAAATCAAGCCCGAAAATCTGGATGTGCAGGGAGACCGCCCGATGTACGAAAAAGCGCGGCTTGGTGGTGACGGCAAAAATATTGACCGCAAGCCCAAACGCGATATGCTGATTAAGCCCGCCGAATTTCGCAAGCTTTTGAACGAGAAACTGGCAATGCTTCAGATGGACTCGAAGTTCGTCAAGCGCTACCTGAATGATGGCTTTAGCGGCGGCGAGAAGAAACGCTTGGAAATTTTGCAGATGGCGGTGCTTTCGCCCAAAATCGCCTTCCTGGATGAGCCGGATAGCGGTCTCGATATTGACGCGATTAAAGTAGTTGGCACAGGCGTGCAGGGGTTGCGCGGCCCGGATATGGGCATTGTAATCATTACCCACCAGCAGCGCATTTTGAGCTACCTCAAGCCGGATTTTGTTCATGTAATGATGAACGGCAATATTGTAAAAGAAGGCGGCCCGGAACTGGCTGACCTGATTGAGGAGCGCGGCTACGGCTGGATTCGGGAAGAAGCGGGTCTGCCCGAAATAAGCGAAGAAACCATGCGCAAGGAGGTTGAGGCCAATGCCTAGCGAAGTGTTAAATGCCGAAGAGCATCTTTCGCTGGCGGCAGTCGAAAAACTATCGGCGGCGAAGAGCGAACCGACCTGGTTGCTCGAAAAGCGCCGCCAGGGTTGGGGACTCTTCGAGCGCTTGCCCACCCCCGACTGGACACGCGGTATTCGCGGTTGGTGGAGCAGCCCAATGAAAGGGCTGGATTTTGATAGCCTGAAGCCGTATGCTGCCGCCGGAGCAGTTGCGCCCACCTTCGATTTTAACAACGCCGAGTATGGCGAGGGCAATCCAAGCGGCACGCTCATTCAGCACAACAGTGAAGTAATCAAGGCCGAGCTTTCGGAAGAAGCGAAGGCGGCGGGGGTCTGGTTTGGCAGCTTAGACCAGGCGGTTCGGGAAAAGCCCGAACTGGTGCAGCAATATTTTATGACCCGTTGCGTCCCGATAGACGAAGACCGCATTACGGCGCTCCACGCGGCGTTATGGAGCGGCGGCGCTTTTCTCTACGTCCCCAAAAACGTGATACTAACCGCGCCTTTCCAGGCATTTTTCTATGCCGACGAGCCGGGGCTGGCCTTTTTCAGCCATACTTTAGTAGTGGTCGAGAAAAACAGTAGCATCAAAATTATCGAGGAGCATATCAGCCCCGATAGCGAAACGGTTTCGCTGGATGGTGGCGTGGTCGAAATTTTCGTTGGGTCGGGCGCGAAGGCCGAATATTATAATCCGCAGGAATGGGGCGAGGGTTTTATCAACTACACCACCAAACGCGCCATGATTGCAAACGATGGCTTTCATCGCTGGGTGGTCGCGACGCTGGGCAGCAGTTCTAGCTGGCTAAATGTCGAGTCGGTGCTGGAAGGGCAGGGAGCGCAAGCCGAAACGACTGGCCTGAGTTTCTCGACTGGCAAGCAGCACTTCGATGTAAAGACCCGTTCGCTGCACGCCGCACCACATACCAACGCCAATTCGCTTTTCAAAGCGGTGCTGGACGATGCTTCACAGACGGGCTTTCAGGGGGCGATTCGGGTTCTCAAGCCCGGTCAAAATACTGACAGCTTTTTGGAAGACCATACCCTGTTTTTGAGCGAGGCCAGCAAAGCCGACGCGCTACCCAGCCTGGACGTGGATGCGAACGACGTGCGCTGTTCGCACGGCGCAACCATCGGCATGATTGACGCGGAGCAAATTTTCTACTTGCAAAGCCGGGGATTAGATCGCCAGCAAGCCGAGAAAATGATTGTTGCCGGGTTCTTTGAAGATGTCATCGCCCGTATTCCGCTAGAGAGCGTGCGTGACCGAATGCGCGAATCAATAGATGCCAAACAGGGCGGCGACGGCAGCTTGCGGGTCGGTGCGGATGATGGCCCGATGTTCAATTTCGCCGAAGAAGAAAAAATTTCCTGATTATTAACCACAGAGGACGCAGAGGACACAGAGGAAAACTAAAAATTAAATTTATCTCCGTGTTTCTCCGTGCCTCCGTGGTGAATTTCTAATTAAACTGACGACTGAAAACTGATAACTTAAATCCATGAAAGCCAGTGAAGACAATGATAGATACCCAGGAGCAGAAGAAGGCCGGAAAAACTCCACTATTAGATATGAGCGGCGGGCTGGATGTGGCGACAATTCGCCAGGATTTCCCCATTTTGGAAGAACTGGTTAACGGCAAAAAAGTAGCTTATCTCGATAACGGGGCAAGCAGCCTGCGCCCCGAACCAATGATTAATTCGATGCTGGAATATTATCATAAATATAATGCCAATATTCACCGGGGAGTCTATCGTTGGAGTGAAGAAGCGACGCGGCATTACGAACGCGCCCACGTAAAGGTCGCTAAATTTATCAATGCCAATAGCGCCAAAGAAGTAATCTTCACTCGCAACACCACCGAAAGCCTAAATCTGGTCGCCTATAGCTGGGGACGGGCCAATGTGCGCGAAGGCGATGAAATTGTCTCAACCGTAATGGAGCATCATTCTAATATTGTACCCTGGCAGGTGCTGGCGGCGGAAAAAAGCGCCAAATTGCGCTATTTCACCATCACGCCGGACGGTTTTCTGGACTTGAGCAATATTGACGAACTGATTAACGAAAAAACTAAACTGGTTGCCCTGACCCACATGTCGAACGTACTGGGAACAATCAACCCGGTTGAAGAAATTGCAAAGCGGGCGCACGCCGTCGGCGCGGTGGTGGTAGTGGACGGCGCACAAAGCGCTCCCCATATGCCAGTGGATGTTCAGGCGCTGGACTGCGATTTCTTTGCCTTTAGCGGTCACAAAATGTGCGGCCCAACCGGAATTGGGGTATTATGGGGCAAGCGCGAGATTCTCGAAGCCATGCCACCCTTCTTAACTGGCGGCGATATGATTCGCGACGTGACGCTGGAACGCAGCACCTGGAACGATTTGCCCTGGAAGTTCGAGGCTGGTACGCCTTCGATTGCCGAGGGCATTGGTCTGGGCGCGGCGGTAGACTATTTGCAAAAGCTGGATATGCACAAAATTCGGGCGCACGAAATCGAACTGACCCGCTACGCGCTGGGCCAGATTAAAGAAGTGCCGGACATTATACTCTACGGCCCACGCAAGGCTGAAGAAAAGGGTGGCATCGTCTCGTTTAATCTGGGCGACATTCACCCGCACGATTTAGCCACCATTCTTGACCGCGAGGGCGTAGCGGTACGGGCCGGACACCATTGCTGTCAGCCACTGATTGACAAACTGGATGTCGCCGCCACCACCCGCGCCAGCTTCTATATCTACAACACGCCCGAAGAAGTTGACCAACTGGTAGATGCTTTGTACAAGGCGCGGCAAATATTTAAACTGGCCTAACTCAATATCAGATTGAATAGGAATGGACTGACCTGGGATGTAAGGGAGTACGGTATGACTGACCTGATGCGAACTGCCACCAGCGACAAAGAGATAATCTATCCTGATAGCGATGGAAAACCGATGGCGGATAATACTTTACAGTTTAAATGGATTGTAGTAATCGAAAGTGGATTGGAAACACTTTTTGACGATAACCCAAATGTTTTTGTAGCTGGTAATTTGCTCTGGTATCCTGTTGAGGGCAACCTAGATATAGCTTATGCGCCCGATGCAATGGTAGTAATCGGACGGCCCAAAGGTTATCGTGGTTCTTACAAACAATGGGAAGAGGACAATATTGCTCCGCAGGTAGTATTTGAAATTTGGTCTCCCTCTAACAATGGGCCAGAGATGCAAGGCAAGCGCCTGGTTTACGAACAATACGGAGTAGAAGAATATTACGAATATAACCCTTACACCATAAAATTAAAGGGCTGGATAAGACGTAACAGCAGATTTGAGCAAATCATTCCAATTATCGGTTGGGTCAGTCCGCTTTTAGGTATAAGATTTGAAATCGGCGACGAACTGGAAATATACTATCCCGATGGCAGACCTTTTGTTACTCCTACAGAATCGGAGAAACGGGCCGAGCGAGAGCGAATTGCAAAGGAACAAGCCCAAGCGGAATTAGAGTGGGAACGACAACGCGCTAAACAAGAGCAGATGCGGGCTGAACAAGCCGAGCAACGTGCTGAACAAGAGCGAATTGCAAAAGAGCAAGAGCGAATTGCAAAAGAGCAAGCACAGGCAGCAAGAGAACGTGCTTGGGCAAAGCTGAAAGAGTTAGGGATAGAGAACCCGGAGGCACTATGATAGAAAAAGACATATTGAACGAGCCTGTTATACAAATCTCCCTAACTGGCAAGGAGATTCTAGCTATTCGGGATGCCCTTCATAATCACGAAACGATGGGGCGAACAGAATATTTTACACTAAGAAATAAATTGGTAACTGGCTTGCGTGAAGCTGGGTTGGTGGTTCGGGTTCACGACTTTGTGCAGATTAGCGATGAAACGCCGGATTATTCCGGGCCAAATCCAGATTTCAAAGACGGATGGTTCTTTCCTGATTGGGACGAAAAGTGGATTACTTATGAAGGTGAATGGAAGGGTTGGGGAACTTTGTGAATTTGACAACGTATATAATTCCGAGTAGAATAGTAGGGATTAAACGTTGAGCTAAGGGCGATGTAGTTAAGCCGGGTAGCCAGGGCCGATTGTCCGGCTACCCACCCAAAATAAAGTAAAAATAGGCGGGTGCAATAGCGCTCAAGGCAGGAGGCAGTTAAGGTGAGTAGCGAACTGGCAAGAGACGATTTGGATATGGAATATGTGGTAGAGCTGGCACGGGCTTTCGATTCGGAAGTGAAAAACCACCAGGTCAGCAATCCATCGGTTGTTTTTGAAGATTCAAATCCGCTCTGTGGCGACAAGTTCAAAGTAACCTTGCGGCTGACTCCCGATGGCGAGATTGAAGACATTGGCTTTACCGGGCGCGGTTGTGCCATCAGCCGGGCGGCGGCTTACCTGCTGACTGAAGAAGTGCGCGGCGCGACGATAGACGAAGTGAACGAAATTACCCGCGACAAAATAATCGAAGAAATGGGTATTGAAATCAACAGTGCCGTTCGGCTAAAGTGTGCGGCCCTGGCCTTACGCACGGTCAAGGCGGGTCTGTCGAAGGCAGGACACACGATTAACACCGAGAAAAACGGCGATTGGGATGACGAAGATTAATATTTCAGAATTTTATTTTCGCTTTTCTCTTTAGCTTTGAAAATTTTTGGCAAAAAATCAAAAACTAAGGGCTGAAGTCTGGAAGTAAGCGAAATTTTTATACTTTAAACTGAGAAAAGATTACCTGGTTTACAGCCGGGTTAGAGGAGCGTAAAGAGATGACTATCGAAGCAAACAGGGAAGTAGCGACTACTAAAAAGCCTGAGTTCGGTACGCCACTGACCCGCGTGTGGAAAATGGGCAAGGGCTTGAGCCGGGAACTGGTTCAAGAAATTAGCTGGCAGAAAGACGAGCCGGAATGGATGCTCAAGAAGCGGCTCAGGAGCTTTGAGATTTTTGAAAAGATGCCCATGCCAAACTTTGGGCCAGATTTGAGCGGCCTCAAATTTGATGCGCTGACTTTCTACACCCCGGCTGGCTCCAAGAAAACCCGTAGCTGGGATGAAGTTCCGGCGGAAATTAAAGAGACCTATGAAAAATTGGGTATTCCCGAAGCCGAGCGCAAATATCTGGCGGGGGTGGTAGCGGTTTACGATAACGAAACCGTTTACGAAGGCATCAAAGAAGAATACGACAAGCTGGGTATTCTGTTTGCCAGCATGGACACAGCGGTCAAAGAGTATCCCGAAATCGTCCAGAAGCATTTTATGACCAACAACGTGCCGCCGACTGATAACAAATTTGCGGCGCTGCACGGGGCAGTCTGGAGCGGTGGGTCGTTTATGTGGGTTCCGCCCAATACTAAAGTAGATTTGCCGTTGCAAGCGTACTTCCGTATGGAAGGTAAGGAAGAAGGCACGTTCGAGCATACCATGCTGATTATCGAGGAAGGCTCGGAGGCACAATATATCGAGGGCTGCACCGCCCAGCAGTACAGCACCAACTCGCTGCACAGTGCCGTCGTCGAAATCTTCATCAAACCTCACGCACGCGGACGCTACACCACCGTCCAGAACTGGTCGAGCGACGTGTACAACCTGAACACCAAGCGGGCGCTGGTCGAAGAAGAAGGCCACATGGAGTGGGTCGGCGGCTCGATGGGTAGCAAAGTAACGATGCTCTATCCGGCCAGTTACCTGATTGGCAAGGGCGCATCGGCGGAACACCTGAACATCGCCTTCGCCAACAAGGGGCAGCACAAGGACGGCGGTGCCAAAGTTATTCACGCCGCGCCTTACACCACCTCAAACGTGCTGGCGAAGTCGGTAGCAAAAGATGGCGGACACGCTGGCTTCCGGGGTCTGGTGCGGGTAGCACACGGCGCGATTGGCTCAAAAGTCAAAGTGCGCTGCGACGGTTTGCTGATGGACGAGTTTAGCAAGAACGACACTTACCCGACCATGCAAATTCACCAGAACAACGTCCAAATCGAGCATGAAGCGCGGGTAGGCCGGGTTTCGGAAGAGCAAATCTTCTATCTTATGAGCCGGGGTCTGAGCGAGTCCGAAGCAATGGCAATGATTGTCAACGGCTTTATCGAGCCAGTAACAAAAGAATTGCCGATGGAGTACGCACTCGAGCTAAACCGCCTGGTCGCCCTCGAAATGGAAGGTTCAGTCGGCTAATCTGCCAACATTTTTAGAGAAAATAATTCAAAAGGGCAATTACAAGTGTAATTGCCCTTTTTGGTTTAGATTAAAAGGTGATTTCAAAAGATGTCTGAATTTATATCCGGCTTGAAACTAAACGAATTATTTTACCACGAAGCAGTCAAACCGATATTGAAGCGAGATTTCCCCGGCCTGATTTATTCTGCCGCGCTCATAGGTTACGGCTCGGATGTGTTCGGCTACGACACCGCCTTATCTACCGACCACATGTGGGGGCCGCGCCTGTATCTGTTTGTAAGCGAAGCCGACCATAACGAGTATGCAATTCGCATTACCGAAAAATTGAGTCAAAAGCTACCATTCAAATTCATGGGCTATTCCACCAATTTTAGCGCACCAGATGAAGAAAATATCCGGGTATTGGAGGAAATAGAGGCTGGCCCGGTAAATCATCTTGTTTGGGTAGAGACAATACCAGCTTTTTTTGAAAATTACATCGGGCTAAATCCGAATCAGGAAATGTCACTTTTGGATTGGCTGACCGTGCCGGAGCAAAAACTCCTGGCAGCAACCGCCGGACGAGTTTATTACGATGGTTTGCAAGAGCTAGAGCCGATTCGTCAAAAACTGGCTTATTATCCGCACGAAGTTTGGTTGTGGCTATTGAGCGCCCAGTGGGAACGCATCAGCCAGGAAGAAGCTTTTGTGGGGCGGTGCGGAGAAGTGGGAGACGAATTGGGTTCGCAATTAATTGCGGGGCGGCTGGTTCACGACTTGATGAAGCTCTGCTTTTTGATGGAGCAACGCTATGCCCCTTACAGCAAATGGTTTGGGACGGCCTTTTCCAACTTGAAATGTGCTGCTGAATTAGGCCCGGTTTTACAAAATGTTTTGAGGGCGGCGCATTGGCAAGAGCGGGAACGCCATTTATCCCAGGCTTACCAAATCGCCGCTCGGCTGCACAACGCCTTGAATATAACCGACCCGCTAGAGATTGAAGTGAGTCGCTTTCATAATCGTCCCTACCTTGTCATACATGCCGGGCGATTTGTCTCTGAAATCAGAAGCGCGATTAAAGACGAAGCGGTCAGGAACATCAAACCGCCTATCGGAGCAATTGACCAGTTTACTGACCACGTTGGTATTTTGAGCAATCCGCAAAATGCAGCGAGTGTAAAAGCTATATTTTTAGGACTTTCGCTTTAGTAGTAGCGATTTGCCCAATCGAGCCACTGGCTGCAATCGCTACTACACAAAATCGAATTTGCTGCTACATCATATACGCGCCTTCCATAGCGGGGGCGGCGTTGCGACAATACAGGCCGATAACGCCGGTAGTGTAGAGCGGCGGCGGGGCGACCCAACAAGCGCGGCGCTCGGCCATGATGCGCTCGATAACTTCGGGGTCGCGGGTGCGTTCGCCGTCCGGCCCGACCAGTTCGACCAAATCAAGGCGGCGACCAGGAATATCAATCCGAATAATATCGCCGAACTCGACCAGCGCAATCGGGCCGCCTTCGCAGGCTTCCGGGCTGATATGCCCAACCGCCGGGCCGCGTGTCACGCCGGAGAAGCGACCATCGGTGATAACCGCCGTAGTGGTCGCCAGTTCGGGATTGTTGGCGACAATCTCGGTGCAGCGCACCATTTCGGGCATCCCCGAACCACGTGGCCCTTCGTAGCGAATAATCACCACATCGCCCGGTTGTGCGCCACCGTGCAGCAAGGCTTCGATGGCCTGTTCTTCGGTATTGAAGGGGCGGGCCGGGCCTTCGTGTACCTGCATCTGGTCGGGGACAGCCGAGCGTTTGGTGACAGCCCCGCCGGGCGCAAGGTTGCCGCGCAATACCGCAATCGAGCCATAGGGCTTGAACGGCTTTTCGCGGGGGAAAATCACGTCGCGCCAGGTAATTTTGAAGTTGATCAGGTAGCGGCGCACTTCGGTCAGGAAACCCGTTTTGCGCAGATGGTCTAAATTTTCGCCGACGGTGCGCCCGGTGACGGTCATACAATCGAGGTGAAGCAAATCGCGGACTTCGTGCATAATCGCCGGAACGCCACCCGCGTACCAGAATTGCTCCGCCGAATATTTGCCACTGGTCTTGATATTCGCCAGCACCGGGACTTTGCGGTGAATTTCGTCAAAATCTTCGGGCCGAATTTCAATTCCGGCTTCGCGGGCAATTGCGGGCAAATGCAACATAAAATTGCTGCTGCCGCCAATTGCGGCGTGAACCACAATCGCGTTCTCGAAGGCTTCCCTGGTCAAAATGTCGCGGGGCTTGAGGCCGCGCTTGAGCAACTCTAAAACCTGCTGGCCCGCTGCCCGTGCCGCCAACTTCATGTGGTTGGTGGAAGCCGGGGCGAGGGCCGAACCGGGCAGCGCTAGTCCCAGCGTCTCGCTCATCACCTGCCCGGTAGAAGCCGTTCCCATAAAGTGACACGCACCGCAGGAGGGGCAGGCGTTGCGGGTGTAGCTCATTAGCTCCTCGAAGGTCAGTTCGCCCCTATCCATGCGGTCTCCGTAGTCGTAGAGCATATCGGACGAAAGCAAATCCGGGCCAGTTCCCTGGGTGCCGCCGGGAACGTGAATCGCCGGGAGATTGGCGCGGGCAATACCCATCAAGTGACCGGGATTAGCCTTGTCGCAAGAAGAAATACAAACCACCGCGTCATAAGGATGAGCCAGGGCGTGCATTTCGGTCATGGCCGCCAGCATATCCCGCGAAAGCAGCGAATAGTTCATGCCGTCGTGTACCTGGGCAATGCCGTCGCAAACATCGGTGGCATAATGCCGTCCTGGTCGCCCGCCCGATTCGTACACGCCCAACCGCACCTCTTCAACCAGCGCGTTCAGATGGCTCGAACCGGGATGCGAATCC
>JBBQXW010000112.1:0-19749 GCA_038209275.1 Chloroflexia bacterium
CAGGTGGCCTGGGTAATCTGGCTAAAAAGCTCTTCGGGGGTGGTGGATTGGTTTAGACCGCCCGCCAGTTCCGCCAGGGTTTGGGTGCGCTGGCGCGATACCTGAGCTTTGTGGTAAAGGCTGGCATTTTCGACTGCTACCGCCGCTTGCCGGGCCAGCAAAGTTACCCACGCCTCGTCTTCGGCGCTAAATTCGTCTACCCCAATTTTATCGGTCAGATAAAGGTCGCCAATCACCCGACCCTGCCAGGATACTGGCATCCCTAACAGGCTGGTCATGGGCGGGTGATTGGGCGGAAAACCACTGCGCCGGGGGTCTTTGGACATATCTTTTACCCGCAAAATCTGCCCGCGTTTAATAATCTCCCCTAACAAACCATGACCGCGTGGTAAGTCACCGATTTTTTCGCGTTCTTCTTTAGAAATACCACTGGTAATAAAAGAGGTAATTATGCCCTGCTCATTCACCAATCCCAGAGCAGCGTATCGTGATTCGGCAAACTCGCGGGCGTTATCAGCGATACGTTGCAAGACTGCATCAAGGTCAAGCTCGCTGGAAATTGCCAAAATTGCACCACTCAGCGCTTGCAACCGCCGCGCAATCTGGGAATCAGGCGCTATTTCACCAGGCGATACCGAAATTTCGCCTGAAATTACACCTGATTGTGCAGAAATTTCCGCCTCGGACATGGTTTAAGTGCCTTTACTAGATTTCCCACCTGATTTTACGCTTCCATCTTGTAACACTAATAGCTTAACAGGTTTGTAAAAAATTTACCAGTTATTTACCAATTTTCATACCCGGTTTTACCCGTTGCTTTTATGATTTAGCTGTAAACAAAAACATTCAACGGTTCTTCAAAAAAAAGGACGAGAAAGAGAGGCTTGTATGAACACTCAGGTTAATGAGAGCAAAAGAACACATGTTCTGGTTGGCGAACCGCCTATCGCGAAATGGCTTTTCAGCGATACCCGTTCTGCCCCGTTCTGGCTGGTTGTTCGTGTCTGGTTGGGCCTGCAATGGTTTGCCGCTGGTTGGAGCCACGCCAGTTTCTACAATTTTGATAACGGTAGCTGGATTCACAACGGCGGCTCGGCCCTGAAAGGTTATTGGGATAGAGCGTTAGCCGTACCAGTCGGCGGCAAAGGCGCGTTAATTACCTACGATTGGTATTACGATTTTATCAAAATGCTGGATACCGGCGGACATTATGAATGGTTCGCCTGGATGGTAACTTTTGGCGAGATGGCAATTGGATTGGGTCTGATTTTTGGCTGCTTAACTGGCGTTGCGGCTTTCTTTGGCACAATCATGAACTTTAGCTTTGAGTTAGCTGGGACAACTTCTACTAACCCGGTATTGTTCGGTACAGCTATATTTATTATCCTGGCCTGGCGTACCGCTGGTTGGTGGGGTCTTGACCGCTACGTCCTGCCCGCATTGGGTACTCCCTGGCAGGTCGGTAAGCTGTTCCGCCGCCAGTCTAAAGAAACCCCGTCAGACGGAACCCGCGTTCCGCCAGTGGGTGGCGTACCGTTAAGCTAAGAACCTATCGCAGTAGGGGCGCAATTCATTGCTCTCAAGTTCAGGGTTGATGAATCAAACCCCTACGGCGATAGGCTCTAAGGTAAGTTCAGTAAGCAGTCAATTGAAAGAAAGGTGGCAGTTATGAACAGCACGCTAAGTTTTAAGACCCTCAACCTGACAGCAGCAGGCGGGCTAGGGATATTGGGTGGCATCTGGTTAATCGTTTCGCCCTACTTATTCGACTACAGTAGTCTGGGCGCGATACTCAAGACCAGTGGCGATAATGCTACGCTAATGGGTCTCATCGCTGGTATCGTCGCCATCGCCCTCTCGCTCTTCTGTATCGCTACGGAAAAGCGAACCGAGTTACAGACATACCGCTTTGGGGCTGGCATTGGCCTGGTTTTCCTCGGCATTGTACTGATGGCAGCACCATATCTGTTCAACTACAGCATAATGCGTGACCCGCTCTGGAACCTGCAAATCACGGGCGGCCTTTTCACCCTCATTGCTGGTTTCGTGATGCAAGAACTGTTTGACCGCTCAAAAGAGCAGGCCGAGAGTTAATTCAATCAGAACTAACTCTCAAACCGTCCCCTACAATGACGTAGGGGACGGCTTATTTTATATTTCAGGAAATTTATTCCGTGACCATTGCATGAATTTTACGGTAGTAAAGATGGACGGCGCGCTCCTGACCTTTGGCTTCCACCGAACCGGGGCGAGCGCGGCGTACTTCGGCAATCGCCTGGGTCGGGTTCATGCCGCGCTTAACCAGGTAACATGCCAGAATCGTGCCAGTGCGACCGTATCCAGCCCGGCAATGCACCAGCACCGGCTGGCTATTGGCAAGGCGGCGCTCGATAAAGCCCACCGCTTTTTCGATTTGCTCAAAGCTGGGAGCGGTAAAATCTTCGACCGGAACGTGTTTGGTCATAAAACCCAACTCTGCTGTAAGCAACGGGTCGCAGGGCTGGCTGCACAGCGTGACAATCGCCCGCACGCCCTGTTCTTGCAGGAAGCGCAAGTCTTCTTCTTCTTTGCCGTTGCCGCCCGGTTTGGCAGCACCCGCCAGTTTCCCCGGCATTACCCAGCTAAAATTTTCCAGCATAGCCCTAACCTGTTTTACTTAATAGCAAGTTGCAAAGGCATTGGCGCATCCGTAGGGGCGAATCGCATACGCCCTTGATGATTTGGGCAGGTGTACACGGGCGAATGCGATTCGCCCCTACGTAGCGACCTGACTCAATTTCAATACAATTTGCTTTAAAATACCTTCTTGCTAAATTTTAAACTAAACAATCGGCTTTGACAAATAGCTACGGGCTGGGTAAACTAAACCAGATGCGCGTTTCTTGTGGATATAAGGAAGAATTATGGCTGGTTATAATGTTGCAGTAGTTGGGGCAAACGAGTTGGTCGGGTTGGAACTCTTGCGAGTGCTGGCCCAGCGCCGTTTTCCCGTGAGCAAAATAAAGTTGCTGGAAGGGCCAGCCGGATTTATCACCGGGCGCAAATTGTCGTTTGCCAACCGTGAAGCGGAATTACAGGAAATTAGCAGCCGCGCCTTTCAGGATATTGATGTAGCCTTCTTTTGCGGCAATCCCGAAACCGTCCAGCACTTTGCTCCACTTGCTTCGGATGCGGGCGCAGTAGTGATTGATTTGAGCGGGGCGTACCGCGATGACCGTACTCTTTCGATTATCCCCGAAATCAATGGACACGATTTGCTGAATCTGGGCAAAAAGAAGCGCATTATCGCTTCCCCCAGCCCCGGCGTGATTCAACTGGCCTTGCCGCTCAATGTGTTGCGTAGCTGGACGACGTTGCGCCGGATTATTGTGCATAGCTTTGAGCCAGTTTCGGAAAGCGGCAATTCGGCCATGGAACTACTCAGCACCGAGGTCAAGCAGGTGCTTGAAAACAAGACGGTGGTGCCGCATCTTTACCATCACCAAATTGCTTTTAATTTGTTGCCCGAAACCGAAAATTTCCTCGATACCGGGCAGAGCAAGAGTGAAGCTCGCTTTATTCGCGAAGTCCGCCGCCTCTGGCATCTCCCCGAACTGAACGTGATTGTCACCTGTATCCGCGCCCCGCTCTATATCGGCATGGCCCAATCGGTGATGGTGGACTTTGGGCGGCATATTTCGCCGGAAGAATTGCGCGATGTTTTCGGCAATACCGCCGGAGTGCGTCTGCTCGACGACCCAACGGTCAGCCTCTATCCGCAACCCTGGCAGGCGGTCAGTCAGGACAATATTATGGTGGGCCGTATCCGCGAAGTAGACCCGGCCCATAATACGCTGGCTTTCTGGAGTTCGATGGACAATCTCCGCCGAGGCACTACCGTCAACGCCGTTCAAATTGCCGAGACGGCTATTGAGTTGAAAGTGATTTAGTTTTTTAAACCGTTAGAAAACAACGAGGTTCTACAATGCCAGTTCCAGACTTTCAAAGTTTTATGCTGCCAGTACTAAAGATTGCAGGTGATGGACAAGATCACTATTTAAGTGATGTTATTGAATTACTTGCTTTACACTTTAGGCTAACCGAACAGGAGAAAAAGGAACTCTTACCAAGCGGAAGACAATCTCGGCTTGATAATAGAGTGGGTTGGGCTTTAACTCATATGAGGAAGGCAGGAATATTTGAGAGTACCGGGCGCGGAAAATTTCGTATAACTGCACGTGGCTTAGAATTATTAAAAACTAGCCCTATCGGTATAAATATGAAAACGCTTTTACAATATCCAGAGTTTGTAGAGTTTAGAAAGCGTCAACAAGACAACAATAAGCAGGATGAAAAGGAAATAGAACCTGAACATGAACAAACTCTTGAGGAAACTCTTGAAACTAGCTATCAAAATTTGAAGCGTGTATTAGCCCAAGAGCTGTTAGAGCGAATTAAAAAATGCTCCCCACGCTTTTTTGAAAGACTTGTAGTGGATTTGCTTGTAGGTATGGGGTATGGAGGTTCAAGAAAAGATGCAGGCCAAGCAGTAGGGCAAAGTGGTGATGGTGGTATTGACGGTATAATCAAGGAAGATAAATTGGGCCTGGATGTTGTATATATACAGGCGAAAAGATGGGAGTCTACTGTTGGAAGACCAGTTGTACAAGCTTTTGCAGGAAGCCTTGAAGGACAAAGGGCTAGAAAAGGTGTATTAATAACCACCTCGCAATTTTCTCAAGATGCTAAAGATTATGTAACTCGCATCGAAAAGAAGATTGTTTTAATAGATGGTGAGCAACTTGCCCAATTAATGATAGAACATGGCACAGGTGTTACTGAAATAGCAAGTTACACCATTAAAAAAGTTGATGGGGATTATTTTAATGACGAAATTTAGCTAATTAAAGCTAATACAACAAAGGTAATGAGTACAAGATGACCACCGAAACTAAAACAATTCCGATTAATTTAAATCGAGAATATACAGCCGAGGAATTTGTGGCGCTAGAGGACGATGGCAACCGTTATGAATTGATTGAGGGAAAGTTAGTAATGACACCAGCCACCGGCGATGAACACGGCACAATTGCCGGGAGATTGTACCTGTTTATTCAGCTTTTTCTGATGACAAATCAGATAGGCAAAGTCTGGTTTACAACTGGCTTTTATATCGGCAAAAAACCGAACGGTAAGGACAACGTACCTGAACCCGATTTGGGCTTTATCGTCGCCAGCCGTGTGCCGCCTGTAGCCGATAAGTATTTGCCCTACCCGGATTTGGCAGTTGAAATTTGGTCGCGCAAGAGCGATTTAGATAGTCCCGCCAGTCTGACTAAAGCCCGTGAAAAATTGCAGATGTACTTGAATGCCGGAACACGCCTCGCCTGGGGCATCAACCCAATTACCCAAACAATAGAAATTTATCGCCAGGGCCAAACCGCCCCAGCCCAAGTTTTAACGATTGATGATGAACTATTCGGTGAAGATGTAATGCCCGGCTTTCAGGTGAAAGTGCGGGGATTGTTTGAGTAAAATAGGATACAGATAAATTACAGCTTCTTTGAAGGATGGCTTAAAAAATAAGCCGCCGAAATTTGCCGGGATGAGAAAAACCAGCTTTTAATCTGCCTGTAGGTGAAAATCCTGTTTTGGTTGATTGGCGGATTAACTGAAAGGAGAGAGAAAATGCCTTACGAGACTTTGACCGATTTACCTGAAGGTGTGCGCGACCATTTACCCAAACACGCCCAGGAAATTTATCAGGCCGCCTATAACAACGCCTGGGACGAATATAAACACGACGAGGAACGGGCGCACCGAGTCGCATGGGCTGCCGTGAAAAATAGTTATGAAAAAGATGAGAAAAGCGGCAACTGGAAGCCGAAAAAAGACTAATAAACGAGAAATAAAACGCCCAGCTCACTTGCAAAGCCGGGCGTTGCGCGACATATTTAGTGGATTATTTGTTGAATTGCCAGAATGAGAACGGTAGCGACTGCCCCGACTATAACCAGATTTTGCAGCCAGCGATAGACCAGCACCATCAGGATAAAGGCTGCGCCCAGCGCCACCAACGCCGGGACACCTACCCCGACCAGACCGACTACCACCACCACCAGCACAATGAAGAAAAGAAGCTGCTTGTTCAGCACCTGCCGAACATGTGCCTTGCCGTTTGCGCCTTCCGGCAGCGCCGCCGTCCGGCTCACGAGTTCAAAACCAAAGAGTACCAGCAACAAAGCTACCCCGCCGAACAGCGCCAGCACCTGAATAATCGTTCCCGAAGTACTTCCATATAAGTTAGACATGTTCTTGCTCCCCATACATCTCGGTCAGCTATTTACCCTTTAACTAACCGATGCTTTTCCACTTCCGATAGCTTTATTATAGACTAAGTTGGTTAAATCTAATCTAATTTTTAACTTATAATAAACTTACAAAACGCTTAGAAGTGGGCTGTCAGGTTTATTTTTAGCTATTTTAATCTTATCCAGCGTTTTCGCCAGTCGCTTAAAATTTATCTTTGCTTTTATTTTTCAAGCATTATTAAATTAAGTGTGTTTTTTACACTAAGTCTTAGCCCTTAAAAATTGCCCTGGGAGGCAACTTGGTTTTTAGCTTTTACTTATTGTCGTTTACACACTAATAGTAGCGTAAGAATTTAAACTTGTCAATAGGTTTTAGAAGTGATTTCAAAAAGTCGTTTTTGTTGGTTTACAGCCCGCTCGTTATTATCT
This sequence comes from Chloroflexia bacterium, assembly GCA_038209275.1. Lineage (GTDB taxonomy): Bacteria > Chloroflexota > Chloroflexia > Chloroheliales > Chloroheliaceae > L227-5C. The sequence continues at coordinate 6,720 of JBBQXW010000112.1, forward strand.
ATAATGCCAAGCAGATTTATTTCCTTAATTTGGCAAAACAAACGATTTAGTAGACTAACAATCAGCTGACGGAGCAGCATCCTACAAATCACCCTCTGCTTATGGGACATTACTCCGCCAATGGTTTTCGGATTGGCGACACTCCAACCTGTCCCTGTAGGACATTGCTCCGCCAATGGATTTTCCCTTGCCAGAGCAGCATCCTGCAATCTAACCTATTTCTGTAGGACATTGCTCCGCCAATGGATTTTTAGCTTTAGAATAGAGGAGAGGAAAGAGGAAAATGAGCGAGGAAAGCAGCAGCAAACCAATTGGAAATTACCAGCAGGGCATTGACACGATGCACCGATTATGGGGCGAGAATTTGACTGAGGAGATGCGGAGTATTTGGAAAGAGGCCAGCCCGGACGTAGAGCGCTACATCACTGGTTTTGCGCTGGGCGATATTTGGTCGCGCCCAGGGCTGGATTTGAAGACGCGCAGCCTGATTTGTCTCTCCGCCGCCGTCGCGTTGGAACGGGAAGGGCAAATTCGGTTGCACACTCACGGCGCGCTGCACAGTGGCGCAACCCCCGAAGAAGTTACCGAAACGATAATCCAGTTAATGATTTACGCCAGCTTCCCGGCAGCCTGGCAAGCAATGGTCATCGTGCGGCAAGTCATCGCCGAGTTTGAGAAGAAAAGTAATGAGTGATGAGTGAATTCACCACGGAGGCACGGAGAAACACGGAGAAAATTCATTTTTTAGTTTTCCTCTGTGTCCTCTGCGTCCTCTGTGGTTAAATATACTCATCACTCATTACTCATCACTCATTACTTGAGGGAACGCAATGTTTAGCGATTATCATACCCATACGGTTTACAGTAATCACGGGCAGGGGAAGCCGAGAGAGGTAGCGGCGGCGGCGGTGGAGCGGGGGTTAGTGGCGCTGGGCTTTAGCGAACACTTTCCGTTGCCCGCCGGATTTACCGAGCCAAGCGGGTCGGCTAATATGCGCTGGGAGCAGATTGACCAGTATGTACGCGAAGTGCGCGAGGCTCAGGAAGAATTTGGCGACCACATCAAGATTTTGCTGGGCTACGAAGTAGATTACCTCCCGGCGGTAGATGCGGTAATGCGGGCCAATCTCGCGAAGTACCCTGCCGATTATCAGGTTGGCTCGATTCATATTGTAGACCGCTTCCGCTCCGACCACGAAAACTGGTTGATAGATTACACGCCCGAACTTTTTCAGGAAGGGATGCAGGAACATGGCGGAGCGGAAGCGGTCTACACCCGCTATTATCAGCTAATCCGCGAATTTGCCCAAACTCATACGCACCAGATTGTCGGGCATCTGGATTTGATTAAAAAATTTAACGAAGGCCAGCGCTTCTTCGATATGTCCGGCGAGGCGTATCTGTCGCAGGTCGAAGCGACATTGGATGTATTGAAAGTCACCAATAAAATTGTTGAAATTAATACTTCTGGATTATTCAAAGGCATCGGCGAACTTTATCCTGACGAACCGATTCTACAGATGATACTGGAACGTCGCTTGCCAATCTGCCTTAGTTCCGATGCCCACCGCCCCGAACATATTGCCCGCGAATTTTCTGCTACCTGGGAAAAACTTACCCGCCGAGGTTTTGAACAACTTACTCAGTTATAACCTTGAATATTCATCTGTTTTTATGAGCGCAACGCCCTCAAAGATAAATTACATATGCTCGAAATTGTTGTAGAGTCTTTACATATTCTTTGCAACTTTATCACATTCTGCCAATATCTTCACTTTAACATTCATTAATAACAAACCGTTATTTCCGAGACAAATATCGCTCACCGGCGAGTAATACTAAAGTTTGAAAGGTTATTGTTACTCAAGCGAGTTGGGCGAATGTAATTAGCCCCTACAAGTGGTGACACCCTTTAAGACTTGGAATAAGATAGATAGGGTAAAATTAAGGCCGTTTGATGAGGAGCAAGTTTAAGCGACGTTATTTAATAGCAAGTTTATTAGGAGTGCTATTGCTTTTAGCATTTCTGGTCTTGCCAGCATTTATCGCAGGGGGCGCACAAATAGCGGTTTTAACCCAGCATAACGATAATGCCCGAACTGGGGCAAACCTCAACGAAGTTATTTTGAATACGGCTAACGTAAATACCCAACAATTCGGTAAGCTATTTGCGCGCTCGGTGGACGGACATATTTATGCCCAGCCGTTGTATGTTGGCGGGGTAGATATACCGGGCAAGGGTTCGCACAACGTGGTGTATGTAGCCACGCAGCACAACACTGTGTATGCCTTCGATGCTGATGACGCAGAAGCAAACGCCCCGCTCTGGCAGGTAAATCTAGGGCCATCCGCGCCTGTACCCAACGACGATTTCGGCAATCAGGAAGGCCCGTATCAGGATATTAAAATTGAAGTTGGCATTACCAGCACCCCGGTTATTGACCTAAAAAGCGAAACTATCTACGTTCTGCCTTTCACCAAAGAAAATAGACGCTACATCCACCGACTGCACGCGCTGGATTTGAATACCGGGCAAGAAAAATTTAATGGCCCGGTAATAATCCAGGGAAGCGTTCCCGGAGTTGGGGCCGCCAGCGTCAACGGAGTAGTGACCTTCGATAGCAAACAACAACTGCAACGCCCGGCTTTGTTACTGTCAAACGGAGTAGTCTATTTTGCCTTTGGGTCTTACGGGGATACTGACCCTTTTCATGGCTGGGTATTTGGTTATGATGCTACCACCTTGCGCCAGGCCGCCATCTACAATACTACTCCTGACGGCTGGCAGGGGTCAGTCTGGCAATCGGGGCAGGGAATAGCCGCAGATAAGGCCGGACAACTTTATTTAATTACGGGCAATGGTAGTTTCAGCAACCGGGTTGATGCAAAAGGACTGAGCAATAGCTTTATCAAACTTAATCCACTAGAAACGGGGCTTAAGATAGTAGACTGGTTTACACCCTATAATTACGATGCACTTAATGAAAGTGATTTAGACCTCGGTTCGACTGGCGTAATGCTTATTCCCGATACTAACTGGCTAATTGGCGGCGATAAACAGGGAGTACTTTATCTACTTGACCACAATAATTTAGGCCGCTTCCGGCCAGACGACAACAACCAGATTGTGCAAAGTTTCAAAGCCGCTAATGGCAATCTTCATGGGTCGCCAGTCTATTGGAAGAGCCAGGATAAAGGCCCGTTAGTTTATGTCTGGGGTGAACGGGATAAATTGAAAGCTTTTCAGGTAGGTAGCAATGGCCTGCAAACCAGCCCACTTTCAAGCAGTACAATGTCTTCGCCGGAAGGAATGCCGGGCGGTTTTCTCTCGATTTCGGCGAACGGGAGTACCCCTGGAACTGGCATTGTCTGGGCCTCGCTGCCTTTCAGTGGCGATGCTAACAAGAATACACGGCCCGGTATTTTGCGGGCGCTGGATGCTTCGGATGTATCTAAAGAGTTATGGGATAGCAAACAGAATCCCGAAGACGACCTGGGCTACTTTGCCAAATTCTGCCCGCCAACCATTGCTAACGGTAAAGTCTATCAGGCTACTTTCACTAATCAGCTAATTGTCTACGGCTTACGCGCCAAAAATTAGTTTTGAAAATATAAAAATTTTAATATAAAAAGGTATTGACAAGTTTTGAAAGCTGTTGTATAGTATAACCAGCTAACCAAGAGATGCGCTAAAGCGAAAGGTTAGCCAAACAAGCAAGCTGATTGGGCTACCAACAGCACAAACTTTGAAACTTAATTTATCTTCTTCATTAACAGGAAATGCGATTTATGAGACATCTACAGCTTAATACTTACGACGGTAAACCGGGATGCCGGTACGACAGTCGCAGCGCAGAGCTGGTCTCGGTCGCATTAGCCCTGACCACCTTCTCCGCCAACGGCGACCAGAATAAAGCAGCGACATTTAGTTGCGTAGCCATTTCAAGTTGTTTTGAAAATTATACGACCAACCGAAATATTAGTGGTTGGTGTACCACAATTCAACTGCAAGGCTAATTCTGGATTTTTGTAGATTTGCTCCGTTCTCTCACTGAAAGGGCTTACAAACGGTTAAATCTTTCCTGACCCGAAAGATTTTGTTGGTTCGACTCCAGCCACCTCCACCTCTCCAGGGGGTGATAATCCCGCAAGGGAAAGCACTTTCGACTCGCACGGGGTAGTATTTATCCAATTTTACTTAAGTTAATATTTTGGGAATCTTTGTCCCGTACTCTCATAGCAAGAGCTTACACACCTGGTCTGTAGGTCGGAGGTTCAAATCCTCCTGATGGCGAAAGCCGTCATAGCTCAGTGGTAGAGCAGCAGAGTGACTGCCCGCAAGGGCAAGCTCTTTCAACTTGTACGGGACTTCAAAAAAGAATGGACGTGTAACTCAGTTGGATAGAGTTTTCGCCTTGTAAGCGAAAGGTCGCGGGTTCGAGTCCACGCCACGTCCTCCATTAGCCCTAAATCTTAGGGTAGGGTTGCAGTTTTGGTTTGGCAAAAATTAAATATTATGTAAAGTAAATGGGCAAGTGGCCGATTGGGAAGGCAGCACGTTTGCAACGTGTCCGATGAGAGTTCAATTCTCTTCTTGTCCACTATGAACCTATTTCGTAGGGATTTGATTCATCAAACCCTGAGCCGGGGCGCAATGAATTTCGCCCCTACCAGAATAGGTTCTAAAAGGGTAGTTGGCCGAGTGGTTTATGGCACTGGTCTGTAAAATCAGGGCGGGCAGCCGCGTCGTAGGTTCAAATCCTACACTACCCATAAGGAAGTTCAAAGTTCCAGGTTTCAAGTTTCAAGTTAAGTTTTGCCGACTTGGAACTTGAAACCTGGAACTTGAAACTAACCTAGACCTGTAGCTCAACGGCGGAGCGGGATGCTTACAACATCAGGGTTGAAAGTTCGAGTCTTTCCAGGTCTATCAAAACAAAATATAGGGGTGTAGCTCAACGGCGGAGCAGTCGTCTCCAAAACGAATGGTTGAAGGTTCGATTCCTTTCGCCCCTGCTTGAAGAAGTTTTGAATTTTGAGTTTTGAATTTTGAGTTAAATCAATTTGAAGGAATAACCGCCAAGACGCAAAGGACACCAAGAAAATCTTAAAATCTCCTTGTCTCTATGGTGAATTTCAACTCAAAACTCAAAATTCAAAACTCAAAACTAATAAGGGGGTTTGTAGCTCAGTGGAGTAGAGCGGCAGTGTCCTAAACTGACGGACGGGGGTTCGAGTCCTCCCAGGCCCATCGGTCCAGCCGAGCTAAAAAGGGAAATCGCGAGCGGAAGCTCGCTCCTACAGAAACTGACCCCGCCGAGGAAGATGGGTTCAGGTTTAACAAGCGCAAGTGGCGGAACGGCAGACGCACCACCTTCAGAGCGTGGCGCTCACAGAGCGTGAGAGTTCGAATCTCTCCTTGTGCATCGAATTTCATGATTGGTCGGGCTGACGGTTTGAGATGCTTCACTTCGTTCAGCATGACAGTGTGGTTGGTTAGTTTGATTATAAGCGCAAGTGGCGGAATGGCAGACGCACTACTTTGAGGGGGTAGAGTCCGGGTAGGGCATGAGAGTTCGAATCTCTCCTTGTGCATTGGGTACTTTGTACTTAAATTTTTGGCGCATTAGTCTAGCGGTCAGGACATCGCACTCTCAATGCGAAGGTCAGGAGTTCAAATCTCCTATGCGTCACTCAGGGTTCTAGTTTCTAGTTCCAGATTTCAAGTTGGGAACTGGCGGGAAACTGGCTCGGTACTTTAACAATTATATATTTGCCAATTTTTAGGAATTATTGGGGCGTGGTCTAACGGTAGGACAGCTGATTTTGGATCAGTTCAATGGAGGTTCAACTCCTTCCGCCCTAGCTGATTGAGTTTTGAGTTTTGAATTAGAATTTCACAACTCAAAATTCAAAATTAAGAATTCAAAATTTAAGTGGGGGTATAGCTCAGTGGGAGAGCGCAACTTCGGCATAGTTGAAGTCGGCAGTTCAAGTCTGCCTATCTCCATCAACTTTTTTCAGAGGGCCGGTGTAGTTTAGTGGTAAAACATTTCGCCTCCAACGAAACTTCAGGAGTTCGATTCTCCTTTCCGGCTTATCGCTCTCGTTCAGCAGGGTGAGAAACAAAATTTCGGGCAGTCATTCAATGGTCAGGATACTTCCCTGATAAGGAAGCCACGCTAGTTCGACTCTAGCCTGCCCGACCTTCTCTAAATTTTGAATTTTGAATTAAGAAATTCCAATTCAAAATTCAAAATTATTGCAAATGGGTGCGTAGCTCAACTGGCAGAGCGACTGACTCTTAATCTGTAAGGTGAAGGTTCGACTCCTTCCGCATCTACTAAGAAACTGTTTCGGTAGGGGTTTGAAGGGGCAAACCCAATCTGGGCGCAATGAATTACACCAAGTGTTGAAAGGTGGTTATTCAAGAGAGTTGGGCGAATGCAATTAGCCCCTACAAATGGTGGCAGCCCTTGAAGACCCGGTATTACTCCTCTACCGAGATAGTTTCTAAAAATGGCGCAGTAGCTAAGTTGGTTAAAGCACATCCCTCATAAAGATGAGAAGCGCTGGTTCGAGTCCAGCCTGCGTCACCTGAAGTAATTGCCTCAGTTGTCACCCTGACGAATGAAGGGTCTCAAGTTTAACCTGAGTATTGTTAGGGGTTAATCCGAGATGCTTCGTACCTCAGCATGACAGGGGAAGCAGAGTTACAAATTAATAGCGCGGGGTAGAGTAATGGCAAACTCGGCAGCCTCATAAACTGCGTGATACAGGTTCGAATCCTGTCCCCGCTACCAAATTTATTTTATTTATTTTATTAACAAGTTGGTGACTGTGGTGCAGTTGGCAGCACATCTGATTGTGGCTCAGAAGGTCACGAGTTCGAGACTCGTCAGTCACCCTTCGTTCGGGAGTCGTCTAACCTGGTAGGACGGCAGACTCTGAATCTGTGAATTGGGGTTCAAATCCCTGCTCCCGATCCAATATTTTATGGGGATGTAGCTCACCGGGGAGAGCGCAACACTCGCAATGTTGAGGCAAGCGGTTCAAGTCCGCTCATTTCCACTCAAAAGCTGCCCTTGTAGCTCAGTTGGTCAGAGCGCATTCTTGGTAAGAATGAGGCCAGCCGTTCAATTCGGCTCTGGGGCTTGAAATTTTAGAAAAGATGCCTGCGTAGCTCAATGGACAGAGCGCGACTCTGCGAAGGTCGAAACGGAGGTTCAATTCCTCTCGCGGGCTTGGCGGCACAGCCGCAAATAATATGGCGCATTCGTCTATGGGTTAGGATAGAGTTCTTTCAAAACTCGGAAGCGAGTTCAACTCTCGCATGCGCTACCATAATGCCCTAATCGTCTAGGGGTAAGGATGCCGATCTGTCAAGTCGGTGGCCGGAGTTCAACTCTCCGTTAGGGCGTAAATGAATTTTAAGTTACTGAACCAAGTTTACAACGAGGTTCGGCAACTCAAAATTCAAAATTCAAAACTCAAAACTAAATTCACGCCGGATTAGCTCAGTGGCAGAGCAACCGCTTCGTAAGCGGAAGCGCAGAGGTTCAAGTCCTCTATTCGGCTGTTTGGGCCAGGATAGCTCATTGGGTAGAGCGCTTGTCTGAAAAGCAGGAGGTGGTCGGATCGAAGCCGACTCCTGGCATATTTATCGGCCTAACCGCCAATTTTTAGAAAGGAGCAGCGGGAGAAAAATGCCGCAGTGAAGTTATGACTAAGGTTTTGCTATTGAATGCTACTTACGAGCCACTCAGCTTTGTCTCCCTAAAGCGGGCGGTGGTGCTGCTGCTAAAGGAGAAGGCCGAGGTTATCGAGGCGACAGTGGAGCGCAAGCTTCGGGCGGAGCAGATTTCGTTTCCCTTTCCAGTGGTAATTCGCCTGATTAGCTACGTGCCAGTACCACGCCGGGTAAGTATTCCGCTCACCCGCCGCAGCCTGTTCTCGCGCGACAGCTACGCCTGCCAGTACTGCGGTACGACCAGCCACAAGCTGACGGTAGACCATGTCATTCCGCAGTCGCGGGGCGGCAAGACGGAATGGACTAACGTGGTGGCAGCGTGCGAAAGCTGTAACCGTCGCAAGGGTAACAAGTTGCCCGCCGAGGCCAAAATGTTCCCACACAGCAAGCCAGTCAAGCCAACCTACATGGCAGTAGTGCTGCTCGGACAGGCCAACGGCAACGAAACCTGGACGCGCTACATCCAACCGTAGAATCAGTTTTGAGTTTTGAGTTTTGAATTTTGAGTTAAGAAATTCCAACTCAAAACTCAAAACTCAAAATTATTGTGGGGAGTTGGCAGAGTGGTTTAATGCAGCCGTCTGGAAAGCGGCGAGGGTCTGGCAGACCTTCACAGGTTCAAATCCTGTACTTCCCGCTTAAGAAGTTCAAAGTTCAAAGTTCAAGGTTCAAAGTTTAAGGAACACGGATGAACACAGAGAACCACAGATGACCACAGAGAAACTTTAACTGGGAACTAGAAACTCTCCTTACGAACTTTGAACTTTGAACTTTGAACTTTGAACTTTGAACTTTGAACTTTGAACTAAAATCTGGGAGGTTGGCGGAGGCTGGTTGAACGCAGTCGTCTCGAAAACGACAAGGGTATAAAAGCTCTCGCGAGTTCGAATCTCGCACCTTCCTCTTGAAATAGTTTCACCCACAGGGCAACCCTACGGGCCGAGTTCCAGGTTTCAAGTTTCAAGTTCGGGAATTTGAACCTGAAACTTGAAACCTGGAACTTGAAACTAAAATGGGCGTGTGGCGGAACGGTTTACGCAGTTGGCTTAGAACCAATGGGCTTGGAAGCCATGCAGGTTCGACTCCTGTCACGCCTATCAAATACTTTTGCACTTTAACAATTGCTTTTTTAATAACTGAGTGTGGGCCATTGGGAGGCCACCTGCCCTGGGAGCAGGTTCATACAGGTTCGATTCCTGTCACTCAGACTAAAATTTCTGGCGGTAGGGGTTTGATGAATCAAACCCAATTGGGCGCAATGAATTGCACCCCTACGAAAATTGGTTGTAAATGGGTGATTAGCTCAGTTGGACAGAGCAGTTGGTTTCGACCCAACAGGTCAGGGGTTCAAGTCCTCTATCGCCCGTAAAATGTGGTAGTGGTCTAACGGTACGATTGGTGTTCGCCAGACACTCGACGAGGGTTCAATTCCCTCCTACCACATTCTTTTTCTTAATTTCGGTTTATTTGATAAAATTTTTGCAAAAATTTTATCAAATAAACCGAAAAAATAACCAAATAGGAGTGTAGCTCAATGGTAGAGCGACTGTCTGTTAAACAGTTGGTTTGAAGGTTCAAGTCCTTCCACTCCTGTAAGTAGTTTTGAGTTTTGAGTTTTGAGTTTTGAATTGGAATTTCTTAATTCAAAACTCAAAACTCAAAACTCAAAATTCAAAATTAGCATTTAGGGTGTGTAGCTCAATGGTAGAGCGGTTGCCTTTTAAGCAGTCAGATGCAGATTCGACTTCTGTCACGCCCATTTAACACAAAAATTGCCGGAATGGTTCAGTGGCAAGAACGCCTGCTCGCCGGGCAGGATACGAGGGTTCGAGTCCCTCTTCTGGCTTGGATGGGGAAATGCCGGAGTGGTTTAACGGAACCGTTTGCTAAACGGGAGGAGTCTCAACAGGCTTCCGCAGGTTCAAATCCTGTTTTCCCCTTTGTATAACGCCTTCGCTTGAGCGAAGGCCAGTATTCAATTTTCTTGGAGTTTTTGAAAATTTTTTGCAAAAAATTTTCAAAACTCCAAGAAAATATTTAAGAGCGATGGGCCGGTAGCCGAATTGGTTTCAGGCAATAGTCTGCAAAACTATGTATGTGGGTTCAAGTCCCATTCGGCCCTTTAAAAGCGAAAGAACCCAACGAAAATCAGTACTGATTTTCGTTGGGTTCTTTCGCTTCTGAAAATTAATCTTCTAATGCCACCAAATCTTCGTAGGTTTCGCGGCGGCGGATGAGGCGGGCTTCCTTGCCGTCTATCAGGATTTCGGGTGGGCGGAGACGGCTGTTGTAGTTGGAGGCCATGCTGAAGCCGTAAGCTCCGGCACTGAGCAGCGCCAATCTATCGCCTTCGTCGAGTTTGGGCAAAGGCACTTCGTGGCCCAGGAAATCACCGCTTTCACAGACCGGGCCGACCACTTCATAGGTTTTTTGGCTGGAATTTGCCGCTTCATCCAGAGTAACAATGCGGTGTTTGGCGCTATAGAGGGCCGGACGAATCAAGTCGTTCATGGCCGCATCAACTATGGCAAAGGTCGGGCTGGTCGAGTCTTCTTGCTTCAGGTAAAGCACTTTGGTCAGGAGCGTCCCGGCGTTGGCGGTCAGGTAGCGGCCTGGTTCAGCCATCAGGCGATATTTTTTGGTTACGCCGTGTTCCTGCAAAACGGCGGCAATAGCGGTGGCAAGTTGGTCGGGCTGTTCCGGCTGCTCATCGTTGTAGGTTACACCGAGACCGCCGCCCAGGTCGAGGTGTTCCAGCTCGATATTTTCAGCTTCAAGTTCGGCGGCAAGTGAAAGTAGGCGGGTAAAGGACTCGACCAACGGCTGTACCTGAAGTAATTGCGAACCGATATGAGCTTGCAAACCAACCAAACGTAGCGAAGGTGAAGCAGCGGCGAGACGGGCCAGTTCCAACGCGCCCGCCGGACTAAGCCCGAATTTGTTATGGTGTCGCCCGGTAGTGATGTAAGGGTGAGTTCCGGCATCCACATCGGGGTTAACCCGAATGCTGACGCGGGCAATGCGGTTCAAATCTGCCGCCCGTTGTTCGAGCAAAGCCAGTTCCGAAGCGGACTCGACGTTGAAAGCGCCGATTTCCTGTTGCAAAGCGTAATCCATTTCAGCAACGGTTTTGCCTACCCCCGCAAAAACGATACGATTCGGGCTAATGCCAGCTTTGAGAGCGCGGTAAAGTTCGCCGCCGGAAACTACATCCGCGCCCGCGCCTAATTCTCCAAAAAGGCGGATAATACTGAGGTTAGAGTTGGCTTTGACGGCATAACAAACCGACAAATCCAGTCCAGCCTCGGCAAAACCTCTGATGTAGCAATTGTAGGTGTCGCGCAAGGCGGCGGCGGAATAGACGTAGGCGGGAGTACCGAAGCCCAGCGCGATTTCTTCAAGCGGGATTTCTTCAAGATAAAGCCGCCCTTCGCGATAGCTGAAAAAGGGCGGCAGACCGTTAAGCTTTGGGTTCATATTAGATTAAATTTCCCTCATTCCAGGTTAAATTAGCACATTGGCGCGATGGCGGCAACGGCTTCGGCAAAAGCACTGATAGTCTGGTCAATATCGGCGGTGGTATGGACAGCCGAGATAAAGCCGCCGTGTCCCGCCATCAGTTGCACGCCGCGCTGGTCAAGTTCAAGTCGCAGAGCAGTCAGTACCGGGATAGGAACACCAGCGCGCAAACGACTCTGTACTTCGGGCCGGGCCAGTTCGTCGGCAAAGACTGGATTATAAATATCGCCATCGGCGGGCCATTCCGTCACCTGTTCGCCGCCTAACAGAACGTGGAAAATTGAGCCGCGCCCGTAGGACATTGCTTTACCGCTCAATCCGGCAGCGTTTATGGCAGCGTTGAAGCCAGCCCGCAAGCGCAACGCCAGGCTATCAATGTGCTTGTAAACCTTTTCGGGCGCTTCGGGGTCGGCAATCATGTTGAGGGCGGCAATACCGGCGGCAGCTGAAAGCGGGTTGGCGTTGAAGGTGCCATGATGGACGATAAACTTAGCGCGGTCAGTCTTGGGATAGAAAGGTTCAAGCAAATCGGAGCGACCTCCGATAGCGCCACCGGGCAGACCACCCGCCAGAATTTTAGCCAGACAAGTCAAATCGGGAACGATATTTTCGAGGGCTTGAATACCACCTGGCCCGTAGCGGAAACCACTAACAATTTCATCAAAAATAAGCAGTGAACCATAGGTTTGAGTCAGTTCGCGCAAGCCTTTGAGGAAGCCGGGCAGGTTGGGAACAGTTCCCCAGCTTGCGCCGTCCGCTTCGGTGATTACCCCGGCTATATCGCGGTTCTGGAGCAATTTCTCAATTACCGCAAGGTCGGCGGGCGCGACAATAACGGTATCGGCAACGGCTTGCGGCACGCCGGGAGCGGCTTGCGAACTCTGGGCAACTAATCCATATTCGTGCCAGCCGTGAAAACGCCCGGTTAGCTTGAGAATTTTGTCGCGCCCGGTAGCGACACGAACCAGCCGAAGCGCCATCATAGTTGCTTCGGTGCCGCTACTGAAGAAGCGAACCTTTTCGGCAGACGGAATAAGGCGACAAATAAGCTCGGCCCAGCGCACTTCCCCGGCATGGTTGCCGCCGAAGTGCGTGCCTCTAGCGAGTTGCTCGGTTGCCGCCGCCACAATCGCCGGATGCCCATGCCCGAAAAGCAGCGAACCATGCCCCATCCAGTAATCTATGTAGCGATGACCGTCCACATCATATTTGTAAGCGCCTTCGGCCCGGTCAATATAAATCCCGGTAGGTTCCCAGTAACGTCCGTTGTGCGTGACTCCACCCCACATATATTGCTCGGCTTCTTCATGCAAAGCCAGCGAATTGGGGTTTTCGGCTAAAAATCTTTCTAGCGTCGCGTTCTCTAACTCTTCTTTTAACATTCGCTTCTCCTCAGTTTAGTTCAAAGTTCAAGGTTCAAAGTTTTAGGTTCTCATTGCATTCGCCTCTCGGTCTTGGATAACCACAACCTTCTATAGCAAGTTGCACCGAAGTTGAGCCGTTGGTAGGGGCGCATCGCATACGCCCTTGAGCGCTGTGCCAGGTCAAAAAGGGCGTATGCGATGCGCCCCTACGCTAAACCCTGACTCAATTTTTCTGCAACCTGCTATAGAAAACTGGATTGTTGATGAATTCTCGTTCTAGCTTTGAACTTTGAACTTTGAACTACTCGTCTAGTTTTATTCTTGACAATCCGGCCCAGCGTGGGTCGGGGATAGATGCGTCGGCTTCTTCGGCTTCTGGAACATCTTCGTTGGCACG
>JBBQXW010000113.1:0-19695 GCA_038209275.1 Chloroflexia bacterium
GCCCGAAACGCTGTTTTGAAATGGCGATGGATCAACGCTGATAGGTCGTTTTCGTGTTTAGCGTTAAAAAAATTTATGGCCTCTGTAATGTCTCTCGTAATGTTGAACTGTTACTCTGAGTTCAGCTAAGGACTATTACGACTAAAACTTATAGAGGAACTCTACCGAGAATTGACTTTTAGCGTAAGCTATACTGGTTAAAGTATTGACCAGTAGTTTATTTATTATTGATTTTATCCTATGCAAGGAGAAGAACTAATGTCTGCTACAGTATCGAAGACCGATTTACTCAACGAGATTCTGGACAATCTGGCGTTGAGTCTGGCTGGCGATGTGACCGGCTCTGCCGTGGTAAGTAGTGATGGTATAGTTTACGCGGCCCGCTTCCCCAGCAGTGTTAATGTAGACCGCGTTGGCGCAATTGCCGCTACTACCCTGGGTGTTAGCCGCCGGGTGGCAAAAGACCTGGCGCTAGGCGGTACCAGCGAAGGCATTATTCAATGTGAGAACGGCTATTTTATTATTATCCCGGTTAATGACCGTTGCCTGTTGGCGGTGAACCTGCGGAAGGGTGGCAACCTGGGCATGACCCGACTGGAAGCCGGAGATTGCGCCGACAAGATTTCGGGTATTATGAGCTAACCCTTGTTAATGAACCAACAAATTCAAGCGTTCTAGTTATATTCTTTCTACATTTTAGTTATATGAGGTGATTTACAATGGCAGAAGTAACCCGGCCCGAATTAGGGTCTTATATGAGTGCGGAATGTTTTCGTTATTTGCGAATGTACGCCGAAGAAACTGCTGGTCGCGGTTTGATCGTAATGGCTGGTAAACAACGCGGTCTTTCGCTGGAAGATAACCTGAAGGGCATAGACCCGAGTGATGATGCCGCCATTACCAAGGTTCTTGGTGATATACTTGGCAAGAACGGCACCCGGTTGTGTATCGTTGACAAGGTTAGTCAGATGGCTAACGGCTACACCGTGCAAGTTAGAGAAAGCGCCTGTAGCACTGGTATGAAGACCGCCGAGCCTAATTGTGCTTTTACTATGGGCGTATTTTTAGGGGCAATGGAAGTCATCGGCAAGAAGCGTTTGAGTGCGGTTGAAACCGAATGTGTCGCCACCGGTCATGCTCATTGTGTCTATAAGCTAGAGCAAATCTAGGTAGTTCAGTTCACGTTTATCCATCGTCCTACCCTGAGATTAAGGACATTTACCCAATGTCCTTAATCTCCATCGTAGCTAAAACAAGGACTTTCACTCGCTCTCGTCGCTGAGTATATCGAAGGTCTCTAAAAACTTTTCTATACCTAAGTTTGATCGGCTAAAGTGAAATTCCTAACAGGTGTATTCGTTACACCAGGGACAAAGATAAGGTAAGGTATAATTATGTCGCTTCAAGGCAATCTGGCGGATTTACCACTAATTGATTTAGTGCAACTACTCACCATGCAAAACAAAACTGGCATTTTATCGGTCAGCCGCAACTTTTCCCAGGCGCAGATTTGTTTTAGCAGTTCTAGAATCTATTCCGCTTTTGTGCATTATACCACTCGAAATCGGCAGCAAGCCCATTTGGAGGGAGAAGAAGCTCTCTATAATTTATTAAGCTGGCCGGAAGGACAGTTTTGTTTTGAGCTAGTCTCGGCTTTACCCCGCGCTCAAAATCTGGATATAAACTGGAATCATACGGTGTTGGAATATTGCCGTCGCCAGGATGAGCGAGAACGGCAAAACCGACTACTACAGTTAGCTTCAATTCGGCCTCGCCTTGTACCCAACCCGCCTGTTCGCGCCGAAATTACCCTCACCCTGGAAGATTGGCAGATACTGCTTCAAGTTAATGGGCAGGCTAGTTTGCAGGATATTGCTGCTAACATCCGACAACCACTGGAACAGATTGTAAAGATAGCCGAAAAGCTGAAAAAGCAGGGCTTGATTGAATTGGATTCTTTTATCCCGGCAGAAATTCCTGCCGCACTGGGTTATACTGCTCCCTGGCAAGCTGGTAAATCTTCATATGATAAGAATGCCGCGATTACCTGGGCCGAGCGGGATAGCCATGGTAGTGTGCGTCAACTGCCTGCTCCAGAGGCTTCCCGGTATGTTGTTTCGACCTCGACCCCTCGCCCAGCTTCGGCAGAGGCCGACAAACCAAAAGTTCAGCGTGGTATTTTATCTGGTCTTATGGCAAAAATTAGAGGTTTATAACACTAATGGAAATTCTTAAGATTGTAGTAACAGGCGCATATTCCGCCGGGAAAACCCAATTTATCCAATCTATTAGTGAAATAGAGGTGGTCAGCACCGAATCGGAGGTCTTTCACGAAGAAGAGCGTGAAATAAAAGACCATACTACTACCGCCCTGGATTTTGGCAGAATCACGGTTAACGACGAAACGGCTTTATTTTTATTTGGTACGCCCGGTCAGGAACGCTTCGATTTTATGTGGGAGATTCTGGCGGAAGGCTGCATTGGTTATGTAGTAATGGTAGATAGCACTCGCCCGGCCCATCTGCGCGAAGCCCGGCATGTAATAGATTTTTTCAATAATATGCTGGATGTACCTTTTGTCGTAGTTGCCAACAAGCAGGATGACCCTACCTGTTTACCGATTGAATACATCCGCTACCGCCTGGGCTTACCTGACTACGTTCCACTTTTGCCTTGCGTGGCTACCGACCGCGAATCGGTCAAAAATGTGCTATTAACTCTATTAGACCTGCTTTATGCAGAGTCTAAAGTGGCCTGATATTCCCCGGTTAAATTTGGCCTTTCTTTTGTATGGCCTGGGTTCCTGAATTATTATCTCATCAAAATTTTAGAAAAATAGACACCAGAATTTAATAAAAGCAGCTCTTTTTTGAAGATATGCGAATAAAAGTTTTAAGATGGTCGGTTTCTCAGACAATCCTCAAGCTTATTGTAGTTCGCTAAAATTCAACAAAGGGCTTTTTTTGGGTTGAAATTAGCTCAGTTTAATTCTCAAGCTGAAGCTATTGCAGAATGTGCTAAAATTAAAAATACGTTAGAATAAGTTGTTAGGTTTTGGCACTTGTGTCGTATTCTATTAATAGAAGGATTTAATTTTATTACCAGCTTATGCTAAAGATTTAACTTGTGTCGCAGACCACCCGAAATATAAATCAGGCCAATAAGTGAATGAGAGAGACATTGCCTTTGTAACTATCGGTGATAAAGCGAGGAAACTTGTTTGAGCGTAAGGTAGTAGCTAACCCGCAGTTCGGCCAGAAAGCTGGCAGCCTTTTAGATAAGTATAAAAAAGCTGTAGGAGCTAAACCGACTGAAAATAGCCTGGATAAAGAGAGCCTGATTTACGGTCACGCTTTATCGCAGGAGAGTTTCGCGTGCATTTACGATAGCTACTTTCCGCGCCTTTACAATTATCTGGCTTGCCGGGTGAACAGCCGTGAAGAAGCCGAAGACCTGGTCGCCTTTGTCTTCGAGCAACTTTTGAATAAATTTCAAACCTTTGACCCACAGCGCGGCAATCTGGATGGCTGGATTTTTACCATCGCCCGCAATGCCTTGACTGACCGACTGCGCTATAAACGTCGCCACCATAGCCAGACGCTGGATGAGCAAATAGAAATCGAAGCTGATATTTCGCTCAGTGACCAGTTTTTGAAGCAAGAAGAAATCGAGCAACTTCGCAAATATCTGGTGCGGCTTTCTGACCGCGAACGCGAATTGCTGGCCTTGCGCTATGGCGCGGGCCTTTCGCACCGACGTATCGGTGAGATGATGAAGATGAACGAGGGCAGCGTTGCCGTTACCCTGGGCCGTACTTTACGCAAACTCTATCGTTATTTTGAAGCCGATGGTGTTAAAGATTTGTAGCCGAGTTCAAAAAGATGCACGACAAAAGTAGTAATCAATCACAAGAAAATAATGAAATGCCTCCAATCGAAGATTGGAAGTTGCACGCCTTAGCCAATCATTTGGACAAGGCGCTCGATTTTGAAGCACACCCCGAATTTAACGCTGCTTTGCGCTCCCGCCTTTTGAACCAGCTTGAACCAAAAGGTAATCATTCGGCTTCTTTTCATAAAGAACAGCCAAAGGTTGCGTGGTCAGGCTTTTCGGGGGGGTTGTTCGGGGGCGGATTGCTGCCACAAAGCCTGATACTCGGTTTGGTAATGGTGCTAGGTCTGGTAGTAGTGCTTAATTCAAAGCTGCCCGCATCTGCACCTGTTTCTGAGCCAACCATAGTCGCCAGCGTTACGCCTGAAATGTCGGAAGAAGATAAACCCAGCTATTCGCATCTGGCAGCGAACGAAAACCTGTTAATCATTAAAGAACGGCTCGATTCAACGGCGGTCAAAAAAACCGACTACTCTGATACAATAAATGCCAGGCTGCTACAGAATATGATAAAGAAAGAACGCGCTTTAAATCCATTAGAAACGGAAGAAGTTAGTTCTTTTGACAAAAAATTTGATTACCGTCCTGTCCCGCGCTAAGCTAATTATCAGGTAACTTCACTTCAAACTCAAATCAGAAAGCGATTGCAGCCAGTGGCCCGATTGGGCAAATCGCTACTACCAAAACCAAATTTTAAAACTTCTCCGTGTCTCCGTGGTGACTTCTCCTGTTACAGATTAGAATTTGGCTGAACCGTAACTAATTCTTTTTCGGGTTGCGGGGCAGGAACATGGCGCTGAGCCGAGGCTTTTTCCTGGGCGCGCGATTTGAGCAGGAGTAAAGCAGCAACCGAGGAGAAAATCAGGCCAACCGCGATAACGCCAAAACTTTGCTGGACGGCGGGCTGCATTATGGGCTTGACGACTGATAGCGGCAAATCTAGCTGGTTTTTGCCCTGCGAATTGCTCAGGACAATGGCGCTGGCCGAAAGAATACCGCCGACAATGCTTGTACCGAGCAAAATGCCGCTTTGCTGGAAGACGCTGGAAGCTGAAATAGCTGGGGCGCGGTCCTGTTCGGCGACTTCGTTAATCAAAATGTAGCGAATCGGGGAGCCGATGATAGCGCCAAAGCCCACGCCTAGCACAATCAGGCCAATAATAAAGCTGAACAAATCGTTGACCCAAAAAGTAAACAGGCCCGCCCCCAGCGCCGCAATCGCCGAGCCGACGCTCAGTACAAAACGAGAGCCACGTTTGTCCAACAAAATACCCGATGCGGGCGTGACGAAGACTGTCACCAGCGCCAACGGCACGACCAGACTACCCGATGCGGCAATATCAGTGCCGAGAATATAGCGCGCCGCCTGGGGAATGAAGATGAGCAAACCCATCGTCGCGCCACTAATCACCGAAAGCAAATAACCCACCAATAGCTGCTGGTTGTTGAGGATGCGGACGGGTACGATAGGGTTCACGGCGCGTTGCTCGACCCACAGAAGCGGCCCGACCAATATTACTCCGATTATTAAATAGGGCCAGACGGCCACCGAGAAAAGGCTTCCGGCTATGTCAATTGTGCGCTGCCCGTTCGAGTCCTTGCCAAGCTGGGTCAGCCCGTACATAAAGCAGATGAGCAAAGTTGAAAGAACAATCGCCCCGCGCCAATCGAAAGCTAATCCGGCTTCGTCGGCGCTATTTTCGAGATGGTTCAAAGCCAAAAAGATGACCAGCGCCGCCAGTGGCAAGTTCATAAAAAAGACCCAGTACCAACCGACTGTCGCACTGAGCAAACCACCTGCCAACGGGCCAATCACTGAGGTCAGCCCAAAAAGTGACCCAAAAATACCCAGCGCCATGCCGCGTTTTTCGGGCGGAAAGATGCGCCCGATTTCGGCAACGGCCACCGGGGTAATGCCGCCCGTGCCAAAGGCTTGCACCAGCCGTCCGACCAACAAAATCCACCAGCCCGAAGTACTGCCGCCGAGTAATTCGGCAGACCCGGCAATAAATGAGCCGATGGCGAACAGGGTGATGTCGAGAATATAAATCGTTTTACGCCCGTACATATTGGAGAATTTTGCCATGAGAGGGGCAGAGACGACTCCACCCAGTACATAAAGCGTAATCGTCCAGCTAGTCAATTCAGGAACGCCCGCCGGGGCAAAGAGGTGGGCATTAATCAGGGCGAGGGCGGGCGAAATAATGCCCGCATCCAGCGCCGACATAAACACACCCAGCAGCAAGGTTATCAGTATCAGCGCTTGTTTACGATTCATAAAAGTGATGAGTGATGAGTGATGAGTGATGAGTAAATTAGACCTACTCATCACTCATCACTCATCACTCATTACTACTCCTTAATTGCTCTTAATCCATTTATCAACGAAGGGGAGATTCATATTCTCGCCTTTCCAGCCGCCTTTGGTGAAGAGGTTGGGCAGCGTACCAAAGAGATACTTGGGCCGGGTGTGGTACATTGCCATCATCTTTTTCTGGGCGAACTCAACTTCGTGCGGTTTGAGGTTGTCCAGGCGCATAACGCTGTGATAAACATCGTAATGATGCCAATCGCGGTCAAAGATGCGGTCTTGATAGGTCGTCCAGTCGTCCGTGCCGACGTAGGGCGTGAGGATGTTAATCCAGAGCATTTCCGGGTTCAATTCCATCAAGTAGCCGAAGTTGGTGTTCATGCTCTCGTGGGTCTCACCCGGCGTGCCAACAATCGTGGAGGCCAGACTGACGATGTTGTACTTTCGGAGTATCCGCACCGCCTGGAAATTATCATCTACCGTAGCACGCTTGCGGTAGAGCTTCAGGGTGTCGGCATCCATATTTTCTACGCCCAGCAGTACCGCTTCGCAGCCAGCCTCGGACATAATTTGCACCATATCTTCGTGCTTGGCAATCGAGTCGCAGCTACACTGAGCCGACCAACTGAATTTCATGCCGCGCTTCAAAATTTCTTCGCAGAACTCAATGGTACGCTTGTAGTTGGTCGAGAACAGGTCGTCCACGAAGAAGAAGTTGTCGAAGCCAAGTTTCATGGCCTGTTCTACCTCAAACAACATGCTCTCAGGGCTGCGGCAGCGCCATTTTGCACCATAGACCGAAGTCACAATACAGAAGCTGCAATCGTAAGGGCAGCCCCGGCTACCCGAAATCTGGAACATCGGCTTGCCCAGCTTGCCAAAGCGGTTGAACGAAGCCGAGCGGTAGAGGTCGAGCTTGAGCAAACTATGGTCGGGAATCGGCAATTCGTCCAAATCTTTAATCCAGCGTGAGGGCGGATTAACCACCACTTCGCCATCTTTATTGCGCCAGGCCACGCCGTTAATCAGGCTGGGGTCGCAACCATCGGCTTGCGAGAGGGCGTTGACCAGATTGAGCATGGTGATTTCGCCTTCACCGCGCACGATAAAATCTACGTAGCCGCTTTTGAGGGTGTTTTCAGCATCAAAAGTAACGTGGTTGCCGCCCATCACCACGATTTTGCCCAGCTTCTTCGCCATCTTCGCAATTATCATTGCTTCGGGATAGCGCACCGTATCGGTGGTTATGCCGACAATCTGAATATGCTTGCCGATGCGAAGGGTATCGCCGCTCTTGATGTCGCAGATTTCGACGTGATGCCCGGCCTTCTTGAGAACGGTTGCCGGATAAAGCAGAGCCAACGGGATAGTATTAAAGGTCAATAACTTGGCATAGCTTTCACTAAAGCCGGGGACGGGGGGATTAATGAACAAAACGTTCAACGACCGGGCCGGCTTGGTATCGGCCATCGCCTCTCTTAAAGGAATGGTAAAAGGGGCTGCCATAGTTTCAGTATCCTCCTGGCATTTCTACTCGGCACTCGCCTGAGCGGTTCAAAGGTCAAATTTATCTTTTATCTTTTAGAAAACGGAATTAAGCACAGTTGGTTTAGCTTAAAGCTTGGTTCATGATATAGCCCGGCCTCAAGTTATGTCTGTAGTTGTTACTACAGAGAATTTACTGTTACATATTTATCCAGGTAGGTCTGCCATTGTTCCTCGGCTTCGGATTGTAGTTTCGGGCCAAGCGGCTGCACATGGCGGGTAATTTCCATAAAAATCAGGTTCGGGTCGAAGAAATAAATCGAATGGAAAACGCCATCATGGTCAATTGGCCCGTGAAACTGCACGCTCGCTTGCTTTAGCCGGGTCTGCCAGTATTCAAATGTTTCTTCGCCTTCCACTTCAAAAGCATAGTGGCGATACTTGAACTGCGGCCTGAACTTTTCGGGCCATTTCTCTTTGAACTCCACGAAATCTATCGTGCTACCGTTCGCCAGTGCGTAGGAAGCGCGTAAATGCCGCCCGGCCTGTCCATCCGGGAACTTATCTTCCACCACCGCCCGCACCAGCTTAAAACCCAGCACCTCAGTATAAAACCTATGGGTCGCCTCAATATCCTTCGCAATAAAACTCATGTGATGCGTTCCAATCAGCTTCATAGTTATGCCTCCCTTTGGTTTCTGGTTTCTGGTTAGTTCAAAGTTGAAAATTCACCACGGAGACACGGAGACACGGAGATTTTAAAGCTTTAAATCCATCTGTGTTCATCCGTGGTTCTCTATGTCCATCTGTGTTCCTTTCCTAATTCAAAACTCAAAACTCAAAACTACTTTACCTGGTTTCGTGCAGCCAGGCGCGCAGTACCTCGGCGGCGGCTTGCTCGTCTTGTTCGGTGGCGGGACGGTTAGCGATGGTTAGTTCAAAGCGGATGCCGTTTGGGTCGCGGAAATAAAGTTTCGGCTCGTTTATATTTTCATTATCTTCCTGTACTTCTACCCCGTGACGGCGTAAGTGTTCGGCCCATTTCGGCAAATCCTCGGCCTTTTCCACTATCAACGAAAAGTGGCGGGCCGGATGATTTTGCCAGTTGGGGGTTGGCTGTAGTCCGCCCGGTAGCATCACGAAATAGGCCAGCGATGTACCATCCGGCAAAGTGTAGAAAGTATGCAAATATGGCTCAAATTCGCCCGAACCATGATTATGGTCGCTCAGAAAGCAAGTGGAGTAGCGTAGCCCCATTACTTTTGTCCAGAACTCATGGGTTGGCACAGGATCATCAATCACCAGCGCGACATGGCTGATGCGTTGGACTTCGGTAGTTGACATAACTTAGCCTCCTTTGGCTTATAGATTACGGCTGAAGGCTATTTTTCCTTACTCAAAGCAGCCTGTCAAATCGGTGGCGATTTCAATTTAGCAAATTTGCCAGGATAGGGTATAATAAGAACAGGCACTTGCCGCCCCTAGTGCTGGTTTGCACTACCCTACCGGCGGCCATTTTTAATTTATGATTCAGGAGGAAGCTATGGCTGGACGAGTAGAAGTTACTGCCGAGGGAAAAGCCACCCTCGAAGCCGAGTTAAAACGATTATTAGAACATGATGAACCAGAGTGCATTGGTCGAGTATCGGCGGCGGCATCCGAAGGTGACTTGCGCGAGAATTTCGCCTACCACGATGCCCGGCGCGAGTTGGGGCTGATTCGGGGACGGATTGCCGAGTTAAAAGCCACCCTCTCGAATGTAGTAGTAGCCTATTCGCCAGTGGTCGCCGATGGGCGGGTGCGAGTTGGTTCAACTGTGATTGTCTCAGAAGAGGGCATAGATGAGGATGAGGAGTACTCGATAGTTAGCGAAGCTGAAGCAGTTAACCAGCGCACCGATGGTAAACAGGCTGTCTCGGTTGGGTCGCCACTTGGCAAAGCCTTGCTGGGCAAAAAAATAGGCGGGTACGCCGAGGTACAAACTCCACGTGGCGCACCCATCCGTTTCAAAATTAAGAAAGTAAGCTGACTCCTGCCCACCTAAAAGAATAAAAAAATAACTATTCAGACCGATGGGACTGTCCTGACGTAGGAAAGGTCTCGGCTCTGCCCGTAGCACCTTCCTTCGGCAACCAGAGATGCTTCGTACCGCACACCCCGTAAAAGGGTGTGACGCGGGCGAGTTGTTAGAATAAAAAAAGGAAAAGGGCCGTCAGATGGCCCTTTTCCTTTTTTATTCTAACTTACCGATACAAACTTTAAGCCAGAAAGGTTAGTAGTTGTGGCTGCCAACCCCTCGCCTTAGAGCCTATCCTAGTAGGGGTTTGATTCATCAAACCCTGAACCTGGGTGCAATGAATTACCCGCCTACTGAGATTGGTTCTTAGTTCAAATTAGTGATTGTGGGTCTTGGCATCGGCTTTGTGGGCTTCGGTTTTGCCCTTGTCGGCGATGTCGTCAACCTTATCTTTTACTGCGTCCACCGCATCTCCAACCTTGTCCTTAACATTGCCCAGGATACCCTGCGCCTTGCCTTTGGTCTCGTTGGCTTTGCCTTCGGCCTTCAAATCGGTATCGTCAGTCAAATCACCAGCGGCTTGCTGTACCTTGCCGCCCATCTCTTTGGCTTTGCCGGCCAATTTATCGTTAGCGCTGTCATTCATTTTGTTTTCTCCTTTTCCCTAAATTAACCTCATCGTTACTTAGCCTGGCTCATAGTTCAAAAGTTAACTTCCACTTTCAGCTATTTTGCCTTGTCCACTTCGAGCGGCTGGTTCAGCAGCTTTCAGTGTTCCACACTTTTATTAAGCATAGAATGTGCCAGCTAATTTTTTCTTCTGAATTATTAATCTACAGCTTTCGTAAATAGTAGTTATTAGGAACACAACTTGCTGTATGTTCGTATGACAAGATGAAGACAGAGAAAAGAGTAAATCTAGTAGTTGGGAGAAAGTATGAGCCAGGCAACCAAGCAAGACGATATAGTGGATGTTAAAACTATACCAGTAGCACTTATCGTAAATACTAAAGCGCGGCGGGGACAGGAGCTTTTTGGACAGGCCAGTAGCTGCCTGCACGCCGCCGGAGTTAATATTACCGAAAGTTACCAGCTTAGTCACGCCAAAGCGCTAAATGGCTTGATGCAAAGTCTGGTCAAGCGCGGTGTTAAAGCAATTATACTTGGCAGTGGCGATGGGACAATTTCCTGCGCGGTAGACCACCTGGTTAATAACGATGTAGCGCTCGGCGTACTGCCGCTCGGCACCGCCAACGATTTTGCCCGTACTCTCGAATTACCCACTGAAATCGAGCAAGCCTGTCAGGTGATTGCACACGGGCGCACTACAAAAGTTGATTTGGGCATTGTTAACGCTAATTACTACGTGAACGTGGCAAGCGTCGGCTTTGGGGCAGCGGTGGTAGAATACACTAATAACGATAGTAAGAAAAGGTTTGGGCCACTGGCCTATCCAATAGCCGCAGCGCAGGCGGCTTTCTCGCATCGCCCATTTATGGCTCGTCTAGTCTTTTCTAATCAAACGATTGAGACTCAGGCCATTCATATTGCGGTGGCTAACGGGCGCTTTTATGGTGGTGGCGTGGTCGTTTCGCCTAACGCCCGGATTGATGATAATGAACTGGTGGTAACTATTTTCGAGCCGATGAACGCCACCGAACTTTGGAGCGTCGGAATGGGCCTACGCGATGGCTCTTATGTGCGCCACCCACGAGTCCGCGTCTTCCGCAACGTCAAAAAGCTTCATCTGGATGTTGTACATGGACACGCCAGGAAAATAAACGTAGATGGCGAACTCTCCGGGCATACTCCCGCCGAATTTGGCATTGCCGCCGGAGCGCTAAAAGTTTTCGTTCCAACTAATTATGGCAGGCCGGCCTAACACTAATTCACAAATAGGCACTTCCGATTTTTCGGACGTATTGACTAAGCCGCAAGCAAGCAGTAGAATATAAGTAAGAAAAAGCAAAACCATCGAGAACTGGAGAAATGGAGAAAGGTTCTCTCTGGCGGCGCGACTTTTGCACCTACTATACGGTAGGGGTTTGACTCTTCAAGCCCAATCTGGCGCAATTAAAGGCGCTCTTACCGTAGTTGTTTGGTAGCTTGTCGTGACCTGTCGGAGGCGAACCTTTTTTGTTTACCATTTTTTAGTCTGGTGGAGCAGACAAAGGTAGCGGCGGGTAGGCAGACCTACCAGAAAATTTGGAGAAGTAGAAATGATTGGAGTAGACCGACAGGCCCAACTAGCAAGCCTGAAAGACCAGAAACTGGATATAATCGTTATCGGTGGCGGAGTTATCGGAGCGGGTGTGGCGCGGGATGCCGCAATGCGCGGGCTACGGGTAGCCCTTTTTGAAAAACTGGATTACGGCAGTGGCACTTCTTCGCGGGCGACCCGGCTAATACATGGCGGCTTGCGCTATCTGGAGATGCTGGATTTTGGGCTGGTGCGGCAGGATTTGAAGGAGCGAGAAATTTTACTAAGGATAGCACCGCACCTGGTGCGTCCATTGGCTTTTGTTGTTCCGTTCTATAGCCGCAGTTTATTTTATCGTTTGAAACTGAAGGTTGGCATGTATTTGTACGACTGGTTGAGCTTTGACAAGAGCCTGCCCAACCACAAATCGCTGAACAAACAGAAAACGCTGGAAATGGAGCCATCGCTACGGCCCGAAGGTTTGCAGGGAGCGACCATGTATTATGATGGGCAGGTAGCGTTGACCGAGCGGCTATGCGTCGAAAATATTCTGGCGGCCCAGGAAAAAGGGGCGCTTTGTTTTAACCATATGCGGGTTGATGGCGTAATTAAGGAAAATGGTCAGGTTGTCGGGGTGAATCTGCATGACGAATTAAGTGGAGCAGAAAGCGAGGCCCGCGCCCGTCTGGTGATTAACGTGGCTGGCCCCTGGTTGGATGGCATGGAGCAAGAATTGACCGGACAGCCCAGCGCTAAAGTTCGCCGCACCAAAGGGATTCATTTCACCGCGCCAGCGACGGTTAATAACGCGATTGTGCTGTTTGCCGAGAAAGATGACCGTCTTTTCTTCGTCATTCCCTGGCTTGGCTATGCCTGGGTTGGCACTACCGACACCGATTTTGAGGGCGACCTCGATAGCGTGCGGGCCGAGCGTAGCGACGTGGAATACTTGCTGGAATCGGTCAAAGATGTCTTCCCGAACGCCGATTGGGAGACGATTTATTATACCAATGCCGGGGTGCGGGCGCTGGTACGCAAGCGCAGCCGTTCGGGAGCGGATGAATCGGAAGTATCGCGCAAGCACGCGCTGGTTGACCACGAAAAGCTGGAACAGATGGGCGGGTTGCTCTCGGTAGTCGGGGGCAAATTGACGGCCTATCGAGGTATTGCCGAAGAAGCGGTAGATGTCGCTACCAAAAAGCTGGGCCTGTACACGAAGGGTCGTACTGCCGAAGAACTATTGCCCGGCGGCGGTACGGGCGACCCGGCTGACTACGCCCGCAAACTACATGCCGAAGCCTCTGGTTATAGTTTGTCGGAAAAGCAGACTCAATATCTGGTTTCGGTCTACGGCACACGCATCCATAAGCTATTCGAGCTATTGATAGCCGATGCAACGCTGGCAGAGCAGATTCATCCAGCCTATCCCGATATTCGCGCCCAGCTACGGATAGCAGTGGAGCAGGAAAGTTGCCTGACCCTTTCCGATTTTATGATGCGGCGTACCGCCCTCTATTTTGCACCAGACCAGGGACGGCAAGCCGCCTCGATAGTCAGTCAGGAACTTGCCAGCTTACTGGATTGGAATATCGAAGAGCGTCAGCGCCAGGAAGCAACCTACGCCCAGGAGGTAAGTTGGACGCAGCATTGGAAAGAGCAAGCTCAACCTGCGCTGATTTGAATTTTGAAAGCGTTTGGCGATTTTAGCTCGGCGCAGTCGCCAAGCCGTTCATAGAAGTGTAGCTCTATTCCGCCCACCGCACCTTCTCCCATGCCGGGTGCTGCATCACTGAGTAACTCTATCCGTATAGGGTATATCAAGGAGGTCAGTCGCTTTACTCTTGGCTTGTTCGCCGCGTCGGTCATAACGAGCGGTAGTAGTGACGCTGGCATGACCAGCCAGTTTCTGCACGGTAGCAATGTCAGCTCCGGCATCTAATAAATCAGAAATGTAAGTGCGGCGTAAATCGTGCGGGCTAAATGGTTCCAAATTGGCTTGCAAACCGCGTTTCTTGAGAATTTTCATGATGGCCTGGTCGGTCATCAACTCTATTCTGATTTTGCCACTTTTGTGTATCGGGCAGAAGAGAGAGCCTGCCGCTTCACCTCGTAGGGCTAACCAGTCTATCAGGGCTTTAGCCGCCCCGCCTTTGACGTAAACCAGCCGATCTTTGCCGCCTTTCGCACCTCGAATGGTCAACGCTCCAGACAAAGCCTTATAATCTTTTAGTTCCAGCTTGACCACTTCTGAACGACGTAGCCCGGTGCCATACATTACCCCGATCAGAGCGGCATCGCGGCTTCCGGCAGGTGTCTTTTCACTTTGGCAGTTTTTTATAAGAGTTGTAAGTTCATCCTTAGCCAGGGCGCGACCACGCGGCAAGGTTTCGGCCCGGCGGTTCTTGACATCTTTGGCCCTCTGGTAATCTTCGCTTTCCATTAGACCTAATTTCCAGGCGTGGTACAGCACACTACGTAGCCCGGAAAGAGCCTGATTAACGGTGGCTGGTCGGTAGCCTCGTTCTACTAAAGCGGAGGCGATAGCGGCGGTATGCTGGTAGCGTAATTGCTGCCAGGGCAACGTTAGCGCGTTTTGCTTACCGCTACTGGCAATTTCAGCAATCAGGTTGAGCGCCCGAAGCATCCCGCGCCGCCCAACTGGTCTTAGCGTTGCCAGATAAACCGCTGCTGGATTTTGATCAAGTGTTGTGATGGCTGCTAACGAATTATTTTCGCCTTCAACAACAGGTATTATTTCTATTCCTATTTCTTGAGTCGGAGCTTGTCCTGGCTCTAGTCTCATCTTCTTTATATCAGCTTTCTTCTGTTTCGGTGCTTTTCGGTGCTTTTCACTAATTACAGTTTAGCATGCTTTCCAACTTCTGACAACTGAGATTGTCATAACTTGGAAATAGCAGTATATTGGTGTCTTTATATGGGGTTTAAGGAGTGGTTGCATAATACCTTCCAATTCCGCTTTAATAACTTTTGTCTGGCGGTTGACAAGCAGGGAGGGAGAAAGTATAATAAGGCGGTGCGTAGGGGAAAACCGGGGCGCACTGTATCAGGGGAGGTGGCCGAGTGGACGATGGCGACTGTCTTGAAAACAGTAGAGCGAAAGCTCCGGGGGTTCGAATCCCTCCCTCTCCGCCAGATGATTTACGATTTTGGATTTACGATTTACGGTTTTGTTACCCCGGTAGCATAAGCGTAGCGTAAATCAGCCAAAACCTTTAGAAAAGAACTTCCTTTTTTAAGCGTAAATCGTAAATTGTAAATTGAATACGGGGAGGTGCCAGAGTGGTCGAACGGGGCCGCCTGCTAAGCGGTTAAGGGGCTTAAACCCCTTCGAGGGTTCGAATCCCTCCCTCTCCGCCATCTTTTTCCTCTTTTGCTTTTTTCTCATTTCTTTTGTTTCAGAAACTTCACTTATATTCCAAACCGAAATTTGGAGAGTTTTTTGTTTTGTTTTGTTTTGTTTTTGCAAAAAAAAAAATAAAACTAAAAGAAAAATTTATTAGTTTCGAGAAAATTTTTTGCAAAAACCCTCTCAAAACTAATAGAAAAAAGCAACTCTTATTAGCTTATGAAAGTTTTTTGCAAAAAACTTTCATAAGCTAAGTTAAGCATTAAGAGAGCTTATAGGTTTCTGGGAAAAATTTTGCAAAATTTTTCCCAGAAACCTATAAGCTCTCTTAATAATCTACCGGGCGCAGATAATAGTCGTTGATACTGGTGCTACTGAGCATGGCGGTAGTGGGAAGGTGACGTTTCCAGTGGGTGCTATCGAGGCGTTTTTTGACCAAATCAAGCTCGGCAACGGGTACGCCCATTTCCAGCAGACGTTCGCGGCTGTAACCTCGTAGCAGCAAGGCCAGGATTGCATCGGCTTTGGCGTAGCTGATGCCAAAATCGGCTTCATCGGTCTGGCCCTGAATTAAATCGGCGGATGCTGGTTTATCCACAATTACCGATGGCACGCCCACCAACCGGGCCAATTCCCAGACCTGGGATTTGTACAGGTCGCCAATCGGATTAATCGGGGGCGAATCGTCGGCGTGCCAGGTAAAATAGCCGAAAAGCCGTTCGCTCTTGTTGCCCGTCCCAACTGGCAGCGCATCGAGTTTAGCCGACTGGTCAAAAATAATAATCATCCGCATCCGGGCCATCACGTTACCGCGCCGCCGCCCGTCGGCATCGGCTTCAAACTCGGCCAGATAGCCATCTACTGCCTTTGTAATTTCGATTGTAGTCGTCTGAATCCCCAGGTCGTCAATCACCAGTTGGGCATGGTCTAAACTTTCTCTACTGGAAGTTTTGTAAGGCATCCGCACCGCCAGCACGTTTTCCGGGCCGAGTGCTTCGGCGCACAAATAGGTGACTACCGCCGAATCTACGCCACCCGATAGACCAACAATCGCCTTCTTGAAATTGCGCCGTCGGATAATTTCATCGCGCAAAAATTCTACCAACCAATCGCGCACCAGCACCGGGTTAATTTTCAGCAATTCCTTGCCGATGCGTTGAGCATCCTGCTTGCCTGAATCTACCAGTTCAAATTTATTCTTTACCGCCAGGGTCATAGTTTTGCTTCCCCTTCTTAAAATATAGCCACTCATCATAAAGAGAAATTCACCACGGAGGCACGGAGAAACACGGAGAGAAATCCAATTGTTAATTTTCCTTGCGTTTTGTGATATGAGTAGCTACTAGAAATTAGAAACTTTTAGCACCTCGAAAATTTTTGGCTCGTAAACCACTACCAAAATCTGTCTGAAATCAGTTGCGCGCTGGGCTAATTCTTCCAGCATCACCCGGTAACTCACCAGCGGCGAAAGTCCGCCACTGCCCGCCCCGATAAGCGGAAAAGCCAGCGTGGTAAAACGCTTTCGAGCGGCATAAGCCAGAGCGTTGCGGGTCGAAAGACGTACTTGCTCGGCATCGGAATGTCCGAACAGACCGATTCCTGCCACGTGAATAATGTAGCGGCAGGGCAAATTGCCCGATTTCGTCAGTACCGCCTGCCCAGGTGAAAGCCGCCCCTGCCGGGCCAATTCGCGAAAAATATCCGAACCAGCCCGCCGTTTTATTCGACCCGCCACGCCGTGCAAACTGAGCAACCACCAGGGAACTACTTGCCGATTCCAGGGATTGATAATCGCGTCCACCGCGCAGTTGGTCAGGTCGCCATTGACAAGCTCGATGCTCATGTTAGCCCCGTCCGATTTCCTGTAACTCCGCAATCAAATCGGGCAAACCCGTTTCCAGGTCAGCCAGCAAAGGATTATCGCTGCGGGCCACCACAATGTCATCCAGATGCAATTCGCAGCGTACCAGACATTCTTTAGCCAGTGGCCCATCGGCAATCACCTCACCAAACGGGTTGGTAATAACCGACGCGCCGATAAAGCCTTTACCACCCTCAAAACCGCATAAATTCGTCAGCACTACAAACAGATTATGCTCGTCCGACATAGCCTGCACCAAGCCGCGCCAGCGCGTCACGTTGCCCGGTTCGTTTCCGGCAAACTGACGGGCAGGACTGGCGTTGCCGATAAAAATTACCTGCGCGCCCTGCAAAGCCAATAGCGTCCCGGTTAAAGAGTGCCAGGCATCTTCACAAACCAGCATCCCCATGCGGCCAAAGCGCGTTTCAAACGCCTGAACTCGTCTGCCTCGGCTCACAAAACGTTCTTCGTCAAACACACCGTAGGTCGGCAAGAAAAACTTGCGATGATTATGAACAATTCCAGGCTGCCAGCCCGACCCCGCTTGCCCTTTGCCCAGCGTGGCATAGAGCGACGAATTATAAATCGCGCCCCGGTATTCTTCATAGTATCCAACAGTTATGTCAAGTAAAGGCGCGTCTGGCCCACGCCGGGCGAAATATTCGCGCTGCAAATCAGCAAAAAGTTGCTCTTTCTGCCGCGCTACCTCGCGCACACCACCTTCCAGAAAATAGCCATTCATGGCCGTTTCGGGCAAGGTCAAAACATCAATCGTCCCGGTCTGTTCGCCCAACTGCTCAAAAATATCGCCGATGCGCCGCAAATTAACCGCATAATCGCCCTTCTTCGGCTGAAATTGCGCCATTACTACCTGCAAGCAGCGCCGCGTTAGCTGCTCATCTCTGATTGCCTGAACCATCGTTAGCTCCTGTTTCAAGTTCAACCCACAGGGCACCCCTACGGGCCGAGTTCAAAGTTCAAAGTTCAAAGTTCGGAAGGAGAGGTTTCTAGTTTCTGGTTCAATTAAAAAATTCTCTGTATGTATCTGTGCTTCTCTGTGTTCATCTGTGTTCCTTCCCGCAATTCAAAATTAACGCACCGAAAAGTTTTTCGATGTCATCGTGGCGGGCCAGGGCTTGTAACCAGTCGGGACGGATTGCTGGGAGGCCGTAGTATAGCCCGGCAAGACCGCCGGTTACGGTGGCGGTTGTATCGGTGTCGTCGCCCAGGTTCACCGCTTTCAGCACTGCTTCTTCGTAGGAACTGGTCGTTAGCAAACACCAGATACTCGCCTCAAGCGTGTGAATTACATAGCCGCCCGATTCAATTTTACTTTCCTCGTATTGCCCAATCTCGCCTGAGAAAACTCGCGCAAAACGCGCTAATTCTGCCAGATAAGGCGACTGCTTGTAAATTGGCAGCACTTTTTCAATCGTCTGCTTGTACGCCTCAAGCGGATTCGCGCCATTCAGCAATTCCGCCGCCATTACGCAGTAAAAGCCGCAGCCCATTTGCGAACGCAGATGGCGGTGGGTCAGGCTCGAAGCACGGTGAGCATATTCCAGCAATTCGGCGGTTGGTGCTTTGGAAAAATAAAGTGCTATCGGCAAAATCCGCATCAGCGAACCGTTGCCATTACTCGAATCGCTATCACCGCCCGCCATTTCCGGCTTGACACCACGCGATAAATTGGCAATTGCCAGAAAAGTTGCGTTACCAATATCAAAAACTTCTCCCCAGGGAGTCCAGTGGCAATCCTTATACCAGCGTACAAACTGCTGGGCCAAATCCTGGGTATCCAAACCACCCGATTTTGCCAGACTATCCACCGTACACAGTAATAGCGAACTATCGTCCGACCACGTGCCTTTGGGCTGGCTGTGTGTACCATATTCGCGCATATCCACCACCGGGTCGGCCTGCAACCGTTCGCGGTCTCTAAACTCTACCGGCACGCCCAGCGCATCGCCGACCAATGCGCCCCACAACCCGCCTAAAAATCGTTCTTTTTGATTTAGATTTGTTTCCATTTTTACACCAATTTATAAGTTTGCTCAAAAATTGCCGCTTGTACGGGCCATTGCCAACCTGTTTCATCCCGACACAAATAATCGCCTGTCTGTCCTTCTAATAAGCCGTGCAAACTCTGCACCCTGAAACCTTGGCCCATCTTTCTGGCCCGCACCGTCTTCCCCACCGGGCGGTATTCTTGCCACTCGAACTTATCCGCAGCCATTTCCGGCGAGAGTGCAATATAACTGGCCTCAAACTTCTGGCGGCGGATGGGCCATTCTTCCCCGGCAATGCCTCGGCACAAATAATCGCCCGCTTCGCCTGTTGCCCGCCCTTCCAAAGTTTCTACCACAAATCGCGCCGCCATCTGCCGCGCCCACACTCTCCCCACCTTCCGATACTCCACCCAATCCCCGTTCATCTCGCCCTTTCCAATCTTACGCAAGATTTTAGCTTTGGTAGTAGCGATTTGCCCAATTGGGCAAATCGCTACTACTTTTCGGCGGGCCAGCGCAAGCTTTATAGCGCGTCGCGTAAAACTACGCCCCTT
>JBBQXW010000114.1:0-19609 GCA_038209275.1 Chloroflexia bacterium
GCTTCAACCAGGTTAGCCCGGCGTAAATCGGCTTGCGCCATTTTGGTTTTGTGCAACGTGGTCTTGCCCATATTAACTCCGACCAGAATAGCGCCCGTCAAATTAGCACCCGATAAATCGAGGTGGCTCAAATCAATACCGCGCATATAGCGGTGACTCAAATCCAGCTTATCGGCCCGACCTGCCTGTTCCAGCAACCTTTGCACATCCTTGCGGGTGAGCGGTTCGCTGCGCCCGTTTATCTTCCTGGACGATTTTTTAGACATAGTAATCTCCTAATCATAATTTCTAAACTCAGTAGTCATCTGGTCAGAAATCAAAATTAGGAAATACCCGCCGGAAGCAGGCTATAAATCAGTCAGCTTGCTACCCTCAACCCAACTACTTGAAAGTAGCGGCTCAGTCACATCAATTCAAACCGTAACATATTCATCTCAGCCTCATCACCCAATCATTTTCAACTCAAAATTCAAAACTCAAAACTCAAAATTAGCTATCGAGGAAGGCCATCACGTCGCGGTTGTAGGTTTCGGCTTGCTCGATGATGGGAATATGCCCAGTGTTGGGGTAAAGTACCAGCTTCGCACCCTGAATATTTTTAGCCAGATTACGCCCATTTTCGGTTGGAACTAGCGGGTCTACCTCGCCGTGTACCACCAGGGTTGGCACTTTGATGTCGCCCAGTCGGTCACTGGCATCGTGACCCATACAGGCTTGCAGTTGGCGGAAGTAAGGCTGGCTACCGAGTGGTTTGTAGCGGGCAATTTCGGCAATTCTGTCCCATTCCTGGGGATGACTTTCGCAATAGCCGGGAGCCATAATGCGGTTATAGGTCTGGCGGGCCAGTTCGCCGACTTCGGTATTAAAATCGCGCTGCACCAACGAAGCCAGCATTTCCGGGCCAGGTTGCACATGGTTCGGGCCACCGGCAGAAGTTGCCGTCAACACCAGCTTATCCACCAGTTCAGGATGGCGCAAGGTCAGTTCCAGCGAAATAAAGCCGCCCATCGAAATCCCGATTACATGGGCCTTCTTGATGCCGAGCGCTTTCAGTACCGCCGCCGCATCGTCCGCCTGGTCTTTGGTGGTGTATTCCTTCTCGGTTAAATCGCTATCGCCCACGTCGCGATGGTCAAGCGCAATCGTGCGATAATATTTGCCAAACTCCTCCAACTGTTTGTACCAGGCCAACCGTTTTGAGGCCAATCCGGTCAGTAGCAGCACCGTCCCTTTTGGATTGGGCGGGCTAACTTCGTCGTAAGCCATCTTTCGTCCATCAATCTCTACAAATGATGGTGCTTTAACTTGCACTGTTTTCCTCCTCTAAAATACTGTTCTATTAGGAATATATAGCTACTACTTCAAAATGTCAACATATCTTATTTAGACCACTGGTTTCTTGGGAGGGTTGCCGATACTAACGTTAGCTTCGGGTAGCTCTTGCTGAATGGCGAGAGCGACGAGCGGGCCGACTTCGCCCTGGGCGGCAAGCGGTGTCCAAAATTCTACGCGCAAAGTGGTGCGGTCTCGAATAATACTTTCCAGAATGATAGCCGGATTGGGTTCTGCCAGCACTTTTTCCTGGTTCACCAGCTTCAACACCCGGCTAATTCGCTCGGTTATCTGGTCGAAGTTGGGTTGACCCGGCGGCAAAATAACCCGCACCGTCACCAAACGGCGTTCGTAAGCACTGCTGTTGGAAACTATTTCGCTAAAGACGGTGTTATTGGGAATAATAATCTGGATACCGTCGTTGGTTTTCAGGTTGGTGGTGCGAATTTCGATGCTTTCTACTATGCCCTCGACTCCCTTAACCGAAATAGTATCGCCGATTTTAAACGGCTGTTCGAGCAGAATATAAACTCCGGCTACAAAATTCTTTAGTACATCCTGCAATGAAAGGCTGATTGCCAGACTGAAAATGCCGAGCAGGGTAAGCAGCGAAGATAATCCCGCCCCGGTATAGATAGTCAGTATCGCCAGCAGGCCCAGAATGATAAAAATGGCATAGCTGACATTGCTGAGTAAAGCCGAAAAATTGGCGTTGCGACTGTGGCTGGCGGCAAACTTGATGACGGTGCTGCGGGCTAATCGGCCCAACCAGTAGAAAACCAGCAGGATTGCCAGCGCCCAGACCGTCTTTATCAAAAGCTCGGATAAACTAGAAGTGCTAAACTGTTTGCCTAATTCGTCGCCTAACTTCGTTAAGTCCAGCTTCTTTCCCTCCTCCTTTTATGGGTCTACATTTATCTGAATTGGGTCGGACTCGGCGGTATTTTGGTCTTCGCACGCGCCGACGGTAGTGTAAGCATCCGGGCAGCGCAAATAATAAATCAGCAGCAAACGGTAAGTGCCTGGAACAAGCCAGCTTTTGCCTTTAAGCGGCACGGTTTTGTCGAACTGGAATGGCGTGTCTATTTTAGTGCGCGGGTAAATCTGGTAGACCACCGTATCGTTCGGCGGGCAGGGCCGACCCAGCGCTATATCTTCCCATTTCTTGTCTTCCGGCTTGCCGACCTGTCGCTGCAATAGCATGTGGCAAATTTTGCTCACATAAATCGAAGTGTCGCGAGTGTTCTGCAACTGTACATTAATCGCCTCACCGGGCCGATTCGGAAAATATTCGCGTGCGCCAAAAATGACAATATTAAAGCCCAGCGCTTCCCTGGCCCTGACAGTCGGGTCTACCGTTGGTCGGGGCGGTACGCCGCTATAATTTACCGCCTGCTCAATTGCTGCCCGGCGGTCTACCGGCGGGTCGCCGCAGGCTGCCAGTAGCACACTACTGCCCAGCAGCACCAGCAGCACCAATCCCACTTTTCCAAACCCGAACATCTTTTTATCCATACCAAAACCCTTGAGTTAGTTTTGAATTTTGAGTTTTGAATTTTGAGTTGGAATTTCTTAATTCAAAACTCAAAATTCAAAACTCAAAATTGCTTTAGCTGGTTAGTTCTTTGACAATTTCGCTGACGAGTTTGCCGTCGGCGCGGCCTTTTAGTTCTTTGGCGGCCTGGGGCATTACTTTGCGAAAATCTTTGCCGTCGCGCTCGATAATCGGCTGAACCGCCGCGATAATTTCTTCACGGCTTAGTTGCTGCGGCAAATAGCCCTCGAAATATTGGAGTTCGGCCCGCTCTTTGTCCGCCAGATCGGTACGCCCGCCCTTTTCGTACTGCTCGATAGAATCGCGGCGCTGCTTCATTTCTTTCTGGATTACTCCCACCAAATCGTCCTCGGTAATTGGTTTACCGTAGTTGGCGTTTTTCTGGTCGGTGCGGTCAATTTCGTAGCGCTGAATCGCGGCCTTGAGCAACCGCAGCGCGTCGGTCTTTTCTTTGTCGCGGGCCTTCATTGCCGCCGTCACGTCGGCGGTCACTTGCTCTTTTAAGCCCATCAAATTTCCTCCTAATCCTCAGTACCAATAAGCTCTTTTAATTCAGCCTGATAGGTCTGGTAAGTTTCTTTGCCGAAGCAGACAAATATTACCTTCTCGATAGTGTCGTTACTCTCCAAAAACTTTTTGGTTTCCGCCACCGCAATTTTAGTGGCGCGTTTGAGCGGGAAGCTGTAAATGCCAGTGCTGATGGCTGGAAAAGCAATCGTGCGAACGTTATTCTGTACCGCCAGCGCCAAACTGTTGCGGTAGCAACCCGCCAGCAACTCGTCTTCGTTGTGCCGTCCGCCATCCCAGACCGGGCCAACTGCATGAATCACGAATTTTGCTGGGAGGTTGTACCCTTTGGTAATTTTGGCCTCGCCAGTCGGACAACCCTTGAGGGCGCGACATTCTTCGAGCAGTTTCGGGCCAGCCGCCCGGTGAATTGCCCCATCCACGCCGCCCCCGCCCAATAGCGAATTATTGGCCGCATTGACGATAGCATCCAGCGCCAACCGGGTTATATCCCCTTCAACTACTTCTATTCGGTCTACCATTATTGTCCCCCGCTTTTCCCGTATTTTGTCCCTGCCCCGACTGAACCGCGAAGTAAATTGGTTCAAGTCGGCAGAATCCATCAGTCGGCCCAATTATAACATATCGGTATGCCTGGCTAACAGGGTACGCTACTCCTATCTTTCTGGTGTAGCTGGATAAATCTTATTGGGGGAGCAATGTCTTACAAATAGCGGTTTTGTCTCCATCAAAAGGGAGTGCCAAAATTAGCCGAGGTAGGGGCGAATCGCATACGCCCTTGAACGCTGTGTAAGGTCTAAAGGACGTATGCGATTCGTCCCTACCAAAATTCACCTCTGCAAAGATAGGCACTCTCTATCAAAAACTGCTGTCCAAAAGATATTGAAAAATGTGGTAAAATATGCTCTGAACTTATATTTCGAGAATTTTTGGCAAAAAGTTAGTAACTATAAACCGCCATCATGCTGAGGAACGAAGCATCTCTAGCTGCCAAAGTAAGGTGCTTTAGGTAGACCGAGACCCTTCCTGCGTCAGGGCGACAATTGCACTGGGCTGAGTTGTTACAAAATCTTCTCGAAATCAAGATTCGGCTTTTTCCCTAGCTTTTGAAAAAATTTTGCAAAAAATCTTCAAAA
This sequence comes from Chloroflexia bacterium, assembly GCA_038209275.1. Lineage (GTDB taxonomy): Bacteria > Chloroflexota > Chloroflexia > Chloroheliales > Chloroheliaceae > L227-5C. The sequence goes on from JBBQXW010000114.1 coordinate 4,552, forward strand.
GCTACGATATTTCGGTTTTTCCGTTCAAGTTTGGTTTTTTGCAAAAAAACCAAACTTGAACGAAAGCAAAAAGATTAGGGTGAGTAAGAGATAGATGGCTGAAGAAACCAAACAAGCGCAGAAATTTTCGTGGAATGATTTGCCGACGGGTTATGAGTGCCTTTCGCCGATGGCGGGCGTGACCGATACGGCTTTCCGCCAGATTTGCAAACGCTTCGGGGCGCAGGTGGTGTTTACGGAAATGGCAAGCGCTAATATGATGCTGCACGCTCCTGCCCGCAACGAAGCTTTTTTGCATTACGAAGAATGGGAGCGCCCGATTATTTGTCAGGTGATGGGTGGCACGCCCGAAGTAATGAGCGAAGCGGCCCGCATTATTGAGGATATGGGCTTCGATGGCGTGGATATAAATATGGGCTGCCCGGAGAAAAAGATTGTCGGCAACTCCTGTGGCTCGTCGCTGCTGCGCGATGCGGACACGGCAAGCCGGATTGTCGAGGCAATGGCGAACACGGTCAAAATCCCGGTTTCGGTCAAAATGCGCTCTGGCTTCTTTGATAGAGAGATTGTCCAGCCATATTTCGCCAAACGGATGGAGGAAGCCGGAGCGCAAGCACTGGCAATTCATCCCCGTACCAAAGAACAAGCCTACAAAGGCGCGGCAGATTGGACGATTACCCGCCAGATAGTCGAAAGCGTCAACATTCCCGTCGGCGGTAGCGGTGACGTAACTGACCGTGCCGCGATAGAGCGGTTGAAAGAGGAAACTGGCGTACAAGGTATCTGGGTAGCACGGGGCGCGATGGGCAATCCCTGGATTTTCCAGAAAGAGCGTACCGAGCGCCCGCCCTTGTCCGAAGTAATAGATATTGCGCTGGAACACGCCCGCATGATGCTGCACTACAAAGGTTCGCACGGCCTGATCGAGATGCGAAAACACTTAACCTGGTATTTCAGTGGCTTTCCCGGTGCAGTGGCCTTGCGCGATGCCGTAAAAACTATCAGCACCTACGAGGAATTGGTCGGGCTAGTCGAGCGGCACGGCTTACTGGAACGTAGCGCCGCTTAAAATGAAGCTTCCTGACCAGGTGCAACAACTCTGTACTGAGTGTTTAGAATTAATACATTCTGACACTCAGCACACTCTTGACACTTCAAATCGTTTCAGGCTTTATTATAGTTTCGGTCTTTCAAGACTTTCATTGCCAGGTATCCACATTCACATACTGTAGATTTTGATTTTAATGAATACGAGCAGTTCTGTAAAAATGAGTATTTAAATTTTACAGTAGCCGACTACGCTTTAAGCTGGTTAGCTGTTTTGACTGCCAAATTTGTTTTGCCTATTTATGATAAAGTTTGGGAACAAATGCCTGGAAAGGCTCGTTTTTCTACCGCACACCAAATTTTAGAAGTAGCAGAAAGTCTTTTACAAAATAAAATGAGTTTTGAAGAGGCTTATCTTAGAGTGAGTAGCTTTAGTACAGGTAGAAATACTTATACTAAAACCTTTTACGATGTTCACTGCTCCTTTGAAGCAGCGTATCTAGCTCTGGAACTCATTATACATGGAACAGGTAAAAGAGATGCAGAACCCAATGATCCTTTTGGAGTGGGTAATGATTACTTTATAGAATGTGCAGTAAAAGCTTATACATCAATAGACAAAAATCCTATTGGTACATGGTATGATGGGATACCTATAGAATATAACTTGCAAAAGCGGCTTGAGTTTTGGGAATGGTGGTTAACTCAGGCAATCCCTCAAGCCTGGGAACTAGCGGATGTTATTTCTACCAATTTTCAGCCTCAATAGTTAGAAACATGGGTTACTGCTCCTACTGCGGTACTTCTTTAACCAAAGCTGAGTCTGCTTCTTCGAGGATTTTATCCAATTGTTGAAAATCTTCTTCTATTTTCTCGTAAGCAAGCCTGGCTTGTTTCAGATCAGTGGGCGGGTTAATTACTACCGCATGGACTTCCCTGAGTAAGTTTATAATTTACTTAATTTCCCGCTCCGCTTTGACATTGGTTTCGTAGTCTAGCTGCGCCCTCAATTGATCTTGCTGGGCCGTTCGGTTTTGGCTAATCATTACAAAGGTCGAGAGAAAGATAGCCTCTAGCGACACAATCAAGGTCAGAAGGCCAAATGGAAAGGGGTCAAAGGCTTTAATAAAACTATCAAATATTCCAAGATTAGCCAGCACCCATAACCCGAACCACAAAATGTGAATATAGACGAATTGCATCGTCCCGCAAAAGGCCGTAATCTTATCAGCCAGACGGTCTTGCGAGTTCCTGGCTTGCTCAAATTCCTTGTTCAAATGTTTTGCCAAGTTAATTCCTCTCCTGAAAATTGCCTATAGTTCCACAAACAATCGCCAGATAATTAACCTTGTATTCGCTTACAACTAAGTACAGGTCGTCATAGAGAAGGTTTGGAATTATTTTCGTAGGGGCGAATCGCATACGCCCTTGAACGCCAGGTAGGGTCAAACGGGCGTATGCGATTCGCCCCTACCAAATCTGCACTCTTTTTGTGAAATGCTGTACTAAGCATTATAGGTACCCTGGGCCGCCGCTACGCCCAACCCGCTTGCCACGTTCGAGAAGGCATCCTGGAAACGCAGGGTTTGCCGCCCGAACTTTTTGGAAAGCATACGCTGGACGGCGGGAATGTAGCTACTGCCGCCGGTACGGAGTACCGCGCCAATCTGGTCGGGTTGCAGCCCTGCCGTCGTTAGCGTTTCGTCTACGCAGATTTCGATGCGGCGCAAATGTCCGGCAATAATCGTCTGGAAATCTACCCGGCTTAAATATTCGTCTATCGCGATGGCTTCCTGAAAAAAGCTGATGCGGGTGTCCCATTCGTCCGAAAGGGCAACTTTGGCCCGCTCAATCTCCTGAAAGAGCGAGTAGCCGTAATTTTTGCGGATTAAACATTCGAGGGCTTTGATTTGCTTGCGCCCGCTACTCAGGCGGCTGACATCATCGAGGAAGGCGTACATACGTTGCTGTTGCAAGTTGGGGATAGTATACCAGCGTCGCAGCATCCCAAAAATATAGTTTGGCATGTGCAAACTCTGTTCGCTCCATCTGGTATCTTCGCCAAAATATTTGAACAGTTTATGCTCCATAATTTCTTCGTCCAGCGTATTGCCGCCAATAACCCGCCCGTTGGTAGCCAGAATATCGTCGCGGCGGTTGCTCTTGCGGCGATGCTGTTCGCCCACTCGCACAATAGTAGTATCTAAAGTACCGCCGCCAAAGTCGAACACCAGCACAAATTCCTCTTTTTGAGCCATTTCTAGCTCATAGTGCAGTGCCGCCGCGACTGGCTCGTATTGAAAATGCACTTCTTTGAAGCCTGCCAGAGTTGCAGCAGCACGTAACCGCTCCTGGGCTACGTCGTCGCCCGTGCCATCCGCCGAAAAAAAGACCGGGCGACCCATTACCACCCCGTCTACCGTCTGACCGACCTGTGCGTCGGCCCGCTCCTTCATAATTTTGAGATAAGCTCCGACCAATTCTTCCAGCGTGGTAAACTTGCCCCAAATTTCGGTTCCAGCATAATCTTCGTCCGGCAGGAAAGATTTAATTGCCTGAAAAAAGCGGCCCGGCTGGTTCAAATCTACCTCAACCGTAATATTTTCGGTTACTTCACCCATTCCGCTTACGTAGCTTTTATAGGTTTCGGCGGTAACGACGCGCTGCTTGATTACTTCGCGCCCGACGTTATCCTGGTAATAAGCTTCGCTGGCAGCCCGGCCTACTATCTGCGTACCGTCGCGCCGGATGTAGATGAGCGTACTCATAATTTCGGGCCGCGACTGACCGGGGTCAACCGCTATCATCTGCACTTTGTCCGAACCTTCCGCCATCAAAGAAATCGCCGAATTGCTGGTGCCAAAATCCAGGCCGTATAACATGTTGCCTCCCTCAAGAATTATTGCTACTGCTAGTTTAGCTGTTTGTAATATATGGCAACCTGACCCACTTGTCAAGGGCTAGTAGACATTTAATAAAGGCTAGGCTATATTGTACCAAACAGTCAGTAATATCAATTTTGAATACACGTCAAGCTAAAGGTGTAAAATTGGGCTTGCTAATAATTACAATAACCGAAGGAAATTCTATTTAATGACTTCTATTTTACGTAACGGCAAATTTCTTGTGCTGGAAGGGCTGGACGGAAGCGGCAAGAGCGTGCAGTATGGAAAATTGTGCGACTACTTGCGGCAAACCGGGCATAATTTAGCGCCGATAGATTTTCCCAATTACGAAGGCTCGTTTCACGGGCGGTTGGTCGGGCGCTATTTGCGCGGTGAGTTTGGCGATACTTACGAAGTGAATCCTTATTTCTCGTCCTGGCTGTACGCGGGAGACCGCCTGGAAGCCAAAGAAAAAATGCTTGGCTGGTTGCGCGAGGGCCGCACCGTAGTGGCTAATCGTTACGTTGGTTCTAATTTGGCCTATCACTCGGTGAAAGTGCCGCCGGAACAACGCCCCGATTTTATCAAGTGGCTCACAATGCTTGAGTATGAGACAAACGGTATTCCTAGAGAGGATGCCGTGATTTATCTGCACGCCCCGGTTGCCACCGCCCAGCGCATGGTAGACCGCAAGGAAGCCCGTTCTTATACCACCGAGCGGCGCGATATTCACGAGCGCAACGCTACCTACTTGCAGGAAGTAAACGCTCAATACCTGGCGCTATGCCAGAGCGAAGCGCATTGGCTCAGTCTGGAAGTCGCCGACCCAACTACGGGCGAATATTTTGCTCCTGAAACTATTCACCGGGCGCTGGTGCAGTTGCTACAAGAGCGTGGTTTGATACAATAATCAACTTCTCAATTTCCCTGTTGGCACACTCTTTGCTTATATATTATCTATGACACTAAACAGTGTGCAAAGGAAGTGCAAGCCTGTTGCAAAGCCTACAAGAGTGGCTCTGAACAAAGGCGTAACGGACACCAGGCTAATGTAATAGAAAATGCTAGAAAGGGAAATACAGAGATGGCAGATATGGAAAAGCGCGACACGATGGGCAACAAAATGCCCGATTGGGACTTGCCGGAAGGCGATATGAAGGAGACTAGCCGCAAAGAGCGCAATGCGGGCCAGAAGCTTACTAGCGAAGAAGCCAGCGCCAATGACCCAAAAAGCAATATTATCCATAAAGACGGGCAGGAAGGCTTGACCGACGAGCAGATGAAGACCGGCCACGTAGAACACAGTACCGGGGTACGTCGTCCTCCTAACTACCAGCCGCGTGGTCAGGAGTTTGAGCCGCCCGCCGAAAAGGGCAAAAACGATAGCGGCGAACGGATTGAGCCGGCCCGCTAGGAAGTTTCAAGTTCAAAGTTCAAAATGTTGGTTGAACATCGGCTCTGCATTGTGGATAAATGAGTTTTTAACAGAATAAAATGTTCGAGAGAGTTGCGAATATGCAACTCTCTTTTTAGTACATGCAAAGCTTTTCTTAAATGCGGGGAGTGCCGAAATTAGCTGAGGTAGGGGCGAATCGCATACGCCCGGTTGACCTAGCACAGCGTTCAAGGGCGTATGCGATTCGCCCCTACCAAAATGCACCTTTTCACAAACAGGCACTTCTTAAATGCGAACTAACTTGCATTTAAGAGGGTAACTATGTTACTATATTTAGACTTATTTGAACTGGCTAATGAAATAACAAAGGCTCTCCCGCCCGCAAACTAGCGCCAATCTCAGCAAGGATGGCTGAGATACGCTGTCAAACAATTTAGTTTGCCTCCCGCACATCACCTTAACACTAAAGTGATTAATTTAAGGCTAAATTTTGAATTGTTTGAACGCTTTGAAATTCGATGCTAAAGATTTAGTAACTCAAGGAGGAGAATCAACACAATGAAACTTACAAGGGTGCTATCCCTGCGATGGCTATCGGCCCTGGCTTTTGGCGTATTGATGGCAGGCTTACTGGTAGCCTGTGGCGATAATACCGCCACTTCCAGCCCGTCTACGACGGCGGCGGCCACCACTGCGGCAGCCGCTACTACTGCCGCAGGTGCAGCAACAACGGCGGCTGCCACTACTGCCGCAGGTGCAACAACCGCAGCGGCTGCCACTACCGTCGCAGGTGCGGCTACCACTGCGGCGGCGGCAACTGGCGGAAATACTACCGGCGTGACCGATACCGAAATAACTATCGGAAGCTGGGGGCCGCAGAGTGGCCCGGCAGCGGCTTACGGTGCGATTGACCGCACGATTGATGCCTATTTCAAGAAGGTAAATTCCGAAGGCGGTATCAATGGGCGCAAAATTAAATTTATCTTCCAGGATGATGCTTATCAGGCTTCCCAGACCCAGACCGTAGTTAAGAAGATGGTTGAGCAGGATAAAGTCTTCGCTTTCGTAGCCGGGCTGGGTACTGCTAACAACCTGGCAGTACAGGATTATCTGGTTCAAAACGGTGTGCCGCACGTTGCGCCTGCTACTGGTTCGACCCTGATGTCGAAGCCTTTGAAGAAAAATATTTTTGCCCTTCAGAGCAACTATGTGGTAGAAGCGACCCTGATTACCCGCTACGCGATTGATACGCTGGGTGCCAAGAAAATCGCCATGATGTATCAGGATGATGCTTTCGGCAAAGAAGGTCTGGAAGCGGTCAAGGCGGCGGCTAAAGCCAAAAACGTGACTTTGTCGGCGGAAGTTTCCTACCAATCCACCGACAAAGACTATTCCAGCCAGGCGCTAAAGCTTCAGGCCAGTGGCGCGGATACCGTAATATTCTGGACTATCCCCGGCCCGACCGGGCAGATTTTGCAGGAAATTGATAAAATCGGTTTCAAGCCGACTATTCTACTCAGTGCAGTCGCCAACGACCCGGCTTTGTTCAAGCTTTCGGCTGGTACGATTAACAACTCCTGGATTACGGCCTGGTTGCCCGACGTGACCGACCCGGAAAACAAAGACCCGAAGGTACAAGCCTATCGTGAGTTCATGGCGAAATGGGCCCCGAATGAAACCGTAGGTGGTTTCACTTCGAGCGGCTACGCCGAGGCGCAATTAATGGCCGAAGGACTAAAGCGCGCCGGTAAAGACCTGACCCGCGAGAAGTTGATTGCGGCGATGGAAACTTTCAAGGACTGGAACGAAGGGTTGGCTTACAATGTCAACTATAGCGCCGATAACCATCAGGGCCAAAACGCTATCTTCTTCCAGCAGGCCGATGCCAAGCAGGGCCGCTTCGTCAAGAAGAGCGACTTCATCGAGTTCAAGCCCTAACTCTTGAGTAATTTTGAATAAAAAAGAAGCCCCAGCTCAGAAATAGGGTTGGGGCTTCTTTGTCAACAATGTGTTAATTTTTTGTAATATAATTCACTTAGCAATTCGCTTGACATTACCCGCTTTGTATCATAATATTTGAGGTGAGACCGACTGTTTAGTTGGCCGTCTTCATATGAGCATCTCTATTTTCACTTAATTAATACAGAAAGATTCGCACGGTTCCAGATGTCGGAGTCCAAAGAATTCAGCATTATCGAAATACTCCAGATTGTCCGAAAACACGGTGACAGTGGCTGTCTCAAATTTACGGAAAACGGGACACTTATCGCCGAACTATTTTTTAATCAGGGTCATCTGGTACACGCCCGTAACGGTAAAGCGGTTGGGGATGATGTCGTCTACCAGTTGCTTGGCAACAAAACCGCCAATGTTAAAATAAACCGCTCGCAGACGACAACTGAGGAGTCGGTTAGTAAAACCGATGAAATGTTGTTACTTGGCGCGCTTGGTATTTTAACTTCCGACCCTGGCGAAGTAAAGGATATTGTGTTTGAAGAGGAACGCACTCCCGTTGCGCCTCCTCCGACGGCCCAACCTCCCACCAGACCTGCCCCGACGGTATTTTCACCTACCTCGCCTGTTCGACCCGAACCGCAAAAGAATCGCCAGCCCGCCCAGGATTGGGATGGGAGTGCTATCTTAGATTTGGTTAGCCCGCCCCAGGTGACACCGCTAGTAGAAAATAAACCAGTGGTAGCGCCTCAACCGCCCCTATCTCAACCTGTTCCTGAGCCGACCAGTTCCACTCAGGCCGCCAATATTCCAGCGGCTGAAAGCGGCTCGATTTTGAGTGCCGGAGCGTCGCTGGAAAGCATGGGCAAATTGAAATCGCTGTTGGGCGACGAGGTGTTACGCAAGCCGCGCTTCCGGCGCTGGTCTGGAATGCCAATGCCTTTTGTCAGCGCCTATTCGCTTGACCCTTACCTGGATGGTCGGCTGGTTAGAAATGTGATAGATTTGCTCTGGCGAGAGCGGTTTTCGGGCTTCTTATCGTGCGTTACCAGTTCTAGCGAAGGCATGACCTTGATGTATAAAGGCCGTTCGATGCACACTCGCTACGCCGATGGTAAAGTCTCGTTGCGCGACCAAAATGCTTTGCGCTATCTGGTGGATGTAGTTGTACCCGAAACCGAACGAAATGCCATCCTGATTTATCCGTTAGAGCCGGATTTTGTACATAGCTATGCTGCCCTCTTGATGGGCGAAACTTTACTCGATAAATTCAGCAGCCAGGGAATGAAAATTAACAAGCTGCTCAATACTCTCGAACATAGCCAGCATAGCGGGGTGGTGCGAGTTTCGGGCGAAGGCGAAAACGGCTTTATCTTTCTGAGCAATGGTCGCAAGCTGGGTAGCTATTATGAGATGGACGATATTCTGGAAGAATCGATTCTGCGGGTCTATCAAATTGTAGGCCGTCCCGGTAGCCTGATTGATGTTTTGACTTCACCCTCCGAAGACAAAATGTTCGAGACTACTACCCGCCCTAAATCGCCGGGCGAGGTAAAGCAGCAGATAATCGAAATCGCCCAGGAAGTTTTTGGCAAGCGGGCCAGCCGAGTAGTCAGTTTGATTGGGCAATCCGATGATGATGTAGCCAGCCTGAAAACCTATTGTAATCAGGCGCGGCGGGTCGGTCAGATGTTTATTGATAAAACGCTGGCTGACCAATTTTATGAGCGAGCGATGTTTTTGCTTCAAGAATTGGGCTAAGAATTTATGCCATAGGGTTTGATATATCAAACCCTGGACTGAGGTGCGCTGAATCAAACCCTATGGCATAAATTCTTAGTTCCAAACTAACACGGGGTAGAAAGCCGGGTAAGAGGCTGAAGGTGGTTCCATGGATCAAGTAATCGAGAGTTTGCGGAAAGTACCGATTCTGGCGGCGTTAAAACCTGACCAGTTGCAGGCATTGGTTAGATTGGTGACGACCCGCAATTGTCCGCGTGGTCAGGTAATTATTAAACAGGGCGACCCCGGAGCGGGCCTGTTTATTATTTTGGAAGGCAGCGTACAGGTAACGGCTAAAACGCGCCCCGGCTTGCCCGAAGCCAAACTGAATGTGTTGCAAAAAGGCGATTTCTTCGGCGAAATGTCTTTAATTGATGGCTATCCCCGTGCCGCTACTGTTACCGCCCTGACCGATACCACTGTAGTAGAGCTTGACCGTTGGGGGTTTTTGGATGCACTGCGCCGCGAACCGAATATTGCTGTCGCTATGCTGCCCGTCCTGACCCGCCGCATCCGCCAACTCGAAGAAAGCCGCTCGATGCGCTAAAAATCTAACTTGAACTTCATAAAAAGACTCCATTCCTGATTCAACTTCAAGTTGGTTGAAGCAGGAATGGAGTCTTTTTATTGCCCTTTATTTACTGATTTAGCATAATTCAATTGTTAATCTTAAACAAAATATTAGCGCCATGTTGGTATGTTTTATGGCGGATTTTGGCCCTGAACGTTACGGCGGGGGCGGGGCTTATTTCGGTGGCTTCGCCACTGGCTGTACTGTTTAGAGGCCGCATCGCTGGGTCAGCGAACGCACTTTCGGCTGGCTGACCCGGCGGCGGCGTTTAGCGCGGGATTATGAGCGCACCAGCAGCAGTGGCGAGGCCATGATCCAAATCGCCATGATCCGTATTATGCTGCGGCGTTTAGATAAAAAGCACCAGGCAGCCCAACAAGCTAAAACTTTACACCAGTCCCGTCAAGCGGCAACCGACGGCTATGCGCTAGCTAGTTGACTTGTTTTACAGGCTCTTAGAGTTTCTCGGTAGGGGCGCAATTTAGTGCGCTCAATCAGGGTTTGCCCCTTCAAACCCCTACAGAAATAGGTTCTTGCGGCTAATCTTCCACCTTCAGCGCTCCGGCTTCACGTACCCATGCCCCCAGCACTCGCACCCAGACCGTTTCGCTTTGTAGTTCCTCAAGGGCGGCGGCGACGTTGGGGTCGGAGGGATGCCCGAAGAAATCAATGAAGAAAACGTAATCCCAGGCTTTTTGTTTGCTGGGGCGGCTCTCGATGCGGTTCATGTTCAGGTTATGCTTGAGCATAACGCTGCTGACGGCGTGCAGTGCGCCGACACGGTCTTTAATCGAAAGCATCAGGGCAGTTACTTCGCGACCCTGCTCGGTTGAAGTGTAAGGCGTAGTTTGTCGGGCGATGCTTAAAAAGCGGGTCTGGTTAAAATCGGCATCCTGCACACTCGCCTGGAATATGCGCAAGCCATAATATTCTGCCGCCAGCCGATTAGCAATAGCAGCACACTCACCGTCGTTGACCGCAAGTTGGGCGGCGGCGGCGGTACTGGTGGTTTCCTGCAAGCGGGCGTGTTTAAGGTGGTCTTGCAACCATTCGCGGCATTGAGCCAGCCCTTGCGGATGTGAATAGACCACTTTAATATCACTCAGGGTTTGCGGACCGTCCGGCTTGGTCAGCAAGTTTTGGGTAATCGGCAGGTAAATCTCGTCGCAAATTTTAATTTCTTCCATGCCGCTCCGTCCGAACATATCGAGCGTATGGGTTACTGCCCCTTCAAGCGTGTTTTCGACTGGCACGACCCCGAAATCTGCCCCGCCCTGCGCGACCAACTGAAAAATATCGGGGATAATCCGTTGTGGCAAATATTCGCAATCTGCGCCAAATTTTTTAATGGCGGCTTCATGGGTAAAAGTGGCGGCTGGGCCAAAATAAGCAACTTTTGTCATTACACTATCTTTTCTAATCTAATTTTACCCCGAACCTGGCGGGGTTATGTTTTAAGCACAAAGACACAAAAGCGCAAAGAACACTAAAATTAAGCGGATTTTAGCATTTTTTCGGATTCTTTGCGCCTTTGTGTCTTTGTGCTTACTTCGTTCTCTTGCTTAATCGCCTGCTTCGACCAGTTCGGCGACAGGCGTGTTCGCATGCGTGTCGGCTTCAGCCTGTTTGAAAAAATCGCGCATCAGGGGGTATTCCAGCGCATCAGCCAGGGCCAGCCAGCTTGCTTCGATTACGTTAGTGCTGCTGCCGACGGTTTGCCAGGTGGTCTGCCCGTCGCTGGACGAAATCGTTACCCGAATTCGGCTGGCAGTGCCGTCGTCGTTGAGGACGCGCACTTTGTAATCGGTCAAGCGAATCGCGTCCAGTTGCGGATAGAACGAAACCAGCGCTTTCCGCATGGCGGTATCCAGCGCGTTGACCGGGCCGTTGCCTTCGGCGGCGGTGTGCAACACTACGTCGCCAATTTTAATTTTGACAGTGGCCTCGCTGAGTAATTCGCCCGCGACACCGTTGCGCCGTTCTGCCAATACCAGCAAATCGCGCAACTCGAACGGGGCGACGTAGTTAGGCTGAGTGCGCCACATAATCAGCTCGAAGCTGGCTTCGGCGTTCTCGAACTGGAAGCCCCGGTTTTCCAGTTGTTTGATTTGCTCGATAACCTCGCGCACCTCGGCATCGCCCTTTCGCATCTGCAAGCCGATTTGAAAAGCTTTGTGCAACACGTTTGACTGGCCCGATAGTTCCGAAACCAGCACACGCTGCTCGTTGCCGATGCTTTCTGGCACAACATGCTCGTAGGTGCGGCGGTCTTTCATTACCGCGTCTACGTGGATGCCGCCTTTGTGGGCAAAGGCGCTGCGCCCGACGAAAGCCATCTGGTTGTTGTGAGCCAAGTTCGCAACTTCGGCGACGTGGTGCGAAATATCGGTCAGTTTACTCAAATTGCCTTCGGGCAAACAGCGATAGCCCATCTTGAGTTCCAAATTGGCGATGGCAGAGCAAAGATTAACGTTGCCGCAGCGTTCGCCGTAGCCGTTAATTGTTCCCTGCACCTGTAACGCTCCGGCCCGCACCGCCGCCAGCGTATTGGCACAGGCCAAATCGCCATCGTTATGCACATGAATACCGAGCGGAATATTGTAAACTTCCGAAATTTCGCTACGGATGCGCGCCATAATCGCCGGAACTTCTTCGGTGAGCAAGCCGCCGTTGGTGTCGCACAAAATAATCCAGTCCGCCCCGGCTTTAGCGGCGGTGTGCAGGGTTTGCAAAGCGTATTCGGGGTTGGCTTTGTAGCCATCGAAGAAATGCTCGGCATCATAAATCATTTCGCGCCCGGCCTCTTTGAAAAAGCGCACGCTGTCGCTAATCATGTTCAAATTTTCTTCAAGGGTCGTGCCGAGCGCCCGAATAACGTGCAAATCCCAGGTCTTGCCGAAAACCGTCACAACTGGGGTGCGCGACTCCATTAGTAGCCGCAAATTGGTATCATCTTCGGGGCGCACGTTGGGTTTGCGGGTGCTGCCGAACGCCGCCAGCTTCGCAGTCTTCAAAACTAATTCACCCGCTGCCGCCCGCGCAAAAAATTCTTCGTCTTTGGGATTGCTGCCGGGCCAGCCCGCCTCGATGTAAGCTACGCCCAAATCGTCCAACCGCTTTGCCAGATGAAGTTTATCCTCAACCGAAAAGCTCAGTCCCTCGCCCTGCGAACCATCGCGCAAAGTCGTATCGTATACCAGGATGTTTTTAAGCTCACCCTCCGCCGTCTGTTTCATCGCTGACTCCTCTCAAAAAATTTATTAACCACAGGAACAGAATTTTAAACCACAGATGAACACAGAGAACACAGATGAACACAGATAAGCACGGATGTATTTATATTATTTGCTTTATACACTATCAATCTAAACTTGAAGTTGGTTCTACGGTGAAGACCGCCCTGGAATAAATTCCGGGCTACGCAGCTAAAGTGGTTTGAAAACCACTGGATACGCGGTTAGGGGATTTTGTAATCAGTGGATTTTAATCCACTTGAGCTGCGTAGCCCGGAATTTATTCCAGGGCGAACCAACACGAACCACTTCTCATCAAAAATTGGCATAATCTGACACAAAGCCAAAACCCTCTCTAAAAATCTCCGTGTCTCCGTGTCTCTGTGGTGAATTTTTCTTCTAATCTGTGTTCCTTCCTTAATTTTTGACCGAAACCACCGTCACAATCGGTAGCACAAAGCCGATTTTGTCGTCGGTCACTTCGATTTGAAGTGTTTCGCTAAGACCTGGCCCGGCACTGCGGAAAATTTCCCGCAATTTCGCGATATTTTCGGTGGGCGTGCCGATGCGCTTAGTCCATTTATCGAAATCCATTTTGCTGCCTTCGTCGTAGACACTTAACTCGATGTCTGTCACCTTTGCGCCCGCTTCTTTTTCCAGCAACGCTTCCCATTCCGAAGGGCGATAGTTGCGGACGTGCGAAGGGTCGCGCAGTAGTTCGATTTGGTTGATTTGCGCGTCCAGGTCGTCGTCTTCGGGTACAGTGGTATCCACAATAACCACTTTGCCGCCCGGCTTGACTACCCGACCCATTTCGCGTACCGAGCGTGGCAAATCGGCGAAGTGATGGGTGGTCAGGCGGGAGACCACGATGTCAAAAGAATTATCCTCAAAGGGCAACGTTTCCGCCGGGCCTTGCTGGGTGGTGACGTTAGTTACGCCTTTGGCGGCGGCGTTGCGCTGCACTTCTTCCAGCATTTGCGGGGTTAAATCGAGCGCGACCACGCTGGCGACGGCGGGCGCGAAAGCAATCCCGGTATGACCCGCACCCGTGCCAATATCCAGCACTCGGTCAGTCGGGTTCGGCCCGACCTTTTCGACCAATTGCTGCAAAACATCTTTATCGGCGTGGCCCATGCTGGCGCTATAATGCTGAGCGTTCGGGCCGAAGCTGGCCTTGACCCGCTCGTAAACCGTTTCATTAGTAGTCTGGTTCATGTGAAATTACTCCTGTATTTTCGCGACCACTGCGTCGCCCATTTCGCTACTGTTAACTTTAGTCGTTCCCGGCGCGGTTAAATCGGGCGTTCGCAAGCCGTCTTCCAGCACGCCCATAATCGCGCTTTCGATGGCATCGGCTTCGGCGTGCAGATTATAGGTCGAGCGCAATAGCATCGCGACACAGCCCATTGCCGCCAACGGGTTAGCGATGCCCTGCCCGGTAATGTCGGGGGCTGTACCGTGAATTGGCTCGTAGAGGCCGAATTGCCCACCATATTCGTTGCGGCGCGTTCCCAGGCTGGCGCTCGAAAGCAAGCCCATCGAGCCAGCCAGCATTGAGGCTTCGTCAGTCAAAATATCGCCGAACATATTCTCAGTGACAATTACATCGAAGGCCGACGGTTTGCGAATCAAGTTCATGGCGGCGCTATCCACCAGCATGTGTTCAAGCTCAATCTCGGGGTAGTCTTTGCCAACTTCGCTGGCAATTTCGCGCCACAAACGGCTGGTGTTAAGCACGTTGGCCTTGTCTACCGAAGTAACTCGCTTTTTGCCGTTGCGGGCTTTGGCTAGTTCAAAGGCTGTCCGCACGATGCGCTCAACTTCATGTTCGGTGTAGGGCAAAGTATCAATTGCCTTGCGCTGGCCTTCTTCGGTGTAGCGTTTAGCAGGTTGCCCGAAGTACAGTCCACCCGTCAGTTCGCGCACCACCACTAAATCAACTCCGGCCAACACTTCCGGCTTCAGGGTGCTGGCATCCTGGAGCATTGGCAAATTTTTCACCGGGCGCAAGTTGGCAAAAAGCTCAAAAGTTTTGCGTAGCCGAAAGAGTGCGCCTTCGGGCCGCTTGTCCATTGGGGCGTTGTCGTATTTAGGCAGACCAACCGCGCCAAACAGAATCGCATCGCTGGCTTTACATAACTCCATCGAAGCATCGGTAATCGCTACGCCTTCTTTGTCCAGCGCCGCG
>JBBQXW010000115.1:0-19521 GCA_038209275.1 Chloroflexia bacterium
AAGACTGGATAAACACCGGGCAGTTGTCAGTTGCCCTTGATGTGTCGAACAATGAAGCCAAAGCAGCACGCTTGCAAAAGTATGCTGAGTTGCGGTGGAGTTCAGATACAAGCCCCGCCCTTTAGGGCTGGGGTTATTGACTAATAACGCTGCCCCGAAAGCAATCATCCACAATTGCCACGCTACGCCGCTAATTGTCAGAATTGGGCCTAAATCCAGACCAAAGGTTTCCAGGAAATTCACCAGCAGCAGCGTAGCCGCAACCACTCCAGCCCAACCCAGCCACGCCGGAAGTTTTGGGGAGCGCATGATAGCGATAGCGACGAGTACCGTCCAGATACCCGTGAAAAGCGATACCCCCAGGCTTTCGCCAATACCACCCGCGTATTTGTTGAAAGCGTTGTAGACTACCGCAATCGTATCGCGAGTGGCGGCGCTGGCGGCGGTATCCTGATAACTATCGGCGAGGTAAGGCATTAGCACCAGCCAGCGCGCAATGCCCAACATTTTTAGTACGCCCGCGATTGCGCCCATCACTGCTGCTATAGTCAGCAAGTTAGCGTCGCGCCCGCTCAATACCCGCCGCACTAGCAGAGCGAGAGGAATAAGTAGCAGCGCCGAAGCGAGGTAGCAGAAGTAGCCCAGCGCTACCGCTCCGCTTTGTTCCCGAATTAACGGCAATATCTTCGAGGCTGGGTCGCGCAGGCTGGCGGGCCAGTTAATCGCGCCGCCCAGCACCACCAGCGTTACTGCGAAAAAAGCGAATTGTAGCAACAGGATTGCCCCACTCAGCCGGGCAGTTGCCTTGTCCGACTGAGCATTAGTTCTGATCGAAGCTGGCTCGTACAGGCTAGTAGAAGTAGTCATTGTTTTATGCTCCTTTGTTTTTTCGAATTTGGTTTCCCAAAAAAGGGTAGCCTTAATAAACCAACGGCTTTTGAAATTAAGCCGCGCCCTAAATTAGAGTCCTTTTTTTTGAAAGACTTTTGGAAAAATCAGACTTAGGTTTCTATAATTAAGCTTAAACGCTTGAGATAAGCCACGATTTCGTTGTAATACATATCGCTGATGTCATGCTCAAGATAGTCAAATTGCCCGTTGAGTTCCAGCGAAACCATGCCCTGAATTTGCCCCCAGCCAGTCAGCGCAATTTGCATTAAGGTCGCTGGAATTGTCAGGCCGCGACTACCCGCCCATTCTTCCAAGCGGGTGTAGAACGATGAAGCAAGGCCAGTGTATTCCGGCGGTATGGTTATTTTGCCCTCGCGCCAGGCATCGTTCAGCAGTTGCAAGAACTGAGAATTGGAGCGCCAGGCGGCGGGTGTAGTAATTTCTTCGGGGGCGTGGTAGCCCGGAATAGGGTTGCCGTAAATAAGGCTAAAATCTTGCGGATGCTCCAAAGCCCACTGCCGAAAGGCCAGCGAAATTGCCAGAAAGCGCCCGCCGTAATCTTCGTGGGCTTTAGTGGCGTTAGCCACACTCAGCGCGTCCGCCAGCGAATTGTAGGCATCTACAATCAACGCCGTCACCAGTTCGTCCCGGCTATTAAAATAGCGGTAGAGCGCCGGAGCGGTCAGGCCCATCTCGGTAGCAATCCCGCGCAGCGAAAGCGCCACTGCTCCCTGTTCGCGCATCTGCTTTTGAGCCACGCTCTTTATTTCTTCGTAAGTTGCTTCGCGCAATCGTTCACGTCGGGTCTGAACCACTTTTTCGCCTACCCCTTTCGTTATATCTGTAAGCTTTGCTACATCCGTTTAATTTATTAACACTGTTAACAGTTTACACCGTTAACTAATCTTTGTCAATAGGTTTGATGCGGCAATTTTGCCCAATTTCAGGCTCTTTTGTTTGCCCATGCCAGACCCCTATGCTATACTTTTGCCAGTTATTTTCCGACGTTCCAACTTTTCTTTTATAGTTCTGAAAATTTTGCAAAATTTTCAGAACTATAAAAATTCTCCAGGCTTAAGCCTGTACGAGAGCGAGCATCATGAGTATTCTAACTGCATTAGGTAGAATATTTTAAATATTAGGCTGAGGAGAGAGGCAGATTGGCTAAACGAGTAGTAATAACCGGGTTGGGAGCGATGACCCCGGTAGGCAACGACCCAAGCACCATGTGGGAAAATCTTATTGCGGGCCAGAGTGGAGTTGGCAATATAACGCTGTTCGATACTACCGGCTTCAAAACGCGCATCGGAGCGGAAGTCAAGGATTTTAAGGCGGACGAACATGGAATAGACCGCAAAGAGGCCCGGCGGATGGATCGCTACGCCCAGTTTGCGATTGCGGCTACCGGGCAAGCGCTGGCGGATGCTAAATTTGTGATTAACGAGCAGAACCGCAACCGGGTTGGTGTAATTGTGGGTAGCGGCATCGGCGGCATAAACGTGTTGAGCGAACAGTTTAAAATCTTACACGAAAAAGGGCCGAGCCGTATCAGCCCCTTCTTTATCCCCATGATGATTGCGAATATGGCGAGTGGGCAAATCGCGATTCAGTTTGGCGCACGCGGCACAAACTTCTGTGTGGTATCCGCTTGCTCCACCGGGGCGCACGCGCTGGGCGAAGCCGCCGAAATAATCAAGCGCGGCGAGGCTGATGTGATGATTGCGGGGGGTAGCGAAGCGCCGCTTGTACCTATCAGCATAGCCGGATTTAATTCGATGACGGCCCTTTCCACCAATAACGATGCGCCGCAAAAGGCCAGTCGCCCTTTTGATGCCAAGCGCGACGGTTTTGTGATGGGCGAGGGCGCGGGGATTTTGATTTTGGAAGATTTGGAACATGCTCGGCAGCGTGGCGCACAGATTTATGCCGAACTGACTGGCTACGGCAGCACCGACGATGCCAGCCACATCGTCCAGCCCGAAGAAACCGGCGAGGGGGCAAGCCGGGCTATGTCGCTGGCTTTACAACGGGCCGGGCTTTCGGTCAAAGATATAAACTACATCAACGCGCACGGAACCAGCACCTACCTGAACGAAAAAGCCGAAACTGCCGCCATCAAGCAGACTTTTGGCGATATGGCCTACGAAGTTTCTATCAGCAGCACCAAATCCATGACCGGGCATTTATTGGGCGCGGCGGGCGCAGTTGAGGCGATTATCTGTATCAAGGCCATCAACGCGGGGATTATCCCGCCGACGATTAATTACGAGTTCCCCGACCCTGTCTGCGACCTTGACATAACTCCAAACGTTGCCAAAAAGAAAGCTGTCCGACACGCCATGTCCAACTCCTTCGGCTTCGGCGGTCACAACGTCTCGCTTATCGTCAGCAAATTCGAGAACTAAGATATAAAGTGAAAAAGAGCAACCTTTTCAGAAGGTTGCTCTTTTTCACTTTATATTTTCTAAAGATTGTAGTTGAATATTTCAGCCAGTTCGATGTGTACGTCGGGCAATACGCCACTGCCATCGAGTATATCGCCTACGCCGAGCGTTTGGACTTCGGGGTTATTTTCGCGGAAGATATGAACTAATTTCTTGTCGTACTCAACCAGCCAGAGCAACCGTACTCCGGCCCGCATGAAATCTTCGACGCGGGCCTGTATTTCGGCCCGATTGTCGTTTGGCCTCATAAACTCCAACACCCAATCGGGAATACCCAGCACAAACCAGTCGCCGTGCTGCTTCATCAGCGCCCGTTGCCGGGCCTCTACCAGGGCAGCCCGTTCTTTGGAAAGGTAAGAAGCACTTGGCACTCTTATGGTAGCGGCTTTTGGGTCGTCATTAAGCACTATTCCGGCTAGTGAAAAAGCTGTACCAGGGCGCTGGTATTTAGGGAGGTTTTTTCTGGCCTCAAAAAGAAAGTTGGTGGCTCTGACACTGAAATCAACCCCCAACATGCCCATAATCATACTGCCACCTGGACGGTGCAAAAGTTTGCCGTTTACCAGTTCAATCCGTTTATATTCGTCTGGCAAATGTAAATAGAAGAACTCTTCGACGGTGTAGGTACGTTCCCAATCTGGCTGGTCATACATGCTGGTACTCCTCTCACTACCTGAAGCTTGTGGTAGGTCAGGATTCGCGGAAGAAGTCAATGACCGCGCCGCGTTCTTCGGAACTGGTCATAACTTCTATAAAGTTGACCCGCGCCCAGGGAAACATAATTTGTTTAGCCCCGGCGGTAATATAAGTAACAGGCTTGCCGTCGCGCTTGCGGGGGTTGCTAAAAATAACGTAGCTGCTGGTTGGGTCGGGTAGCGCTTCCATGTCGGCTACGAAAGGGTCTTCGCCTTGAATATGCAAAATAACTGGTATCGCCATTTTCTAATCTCCCTCTATTTTCAGGAAGCCTG
This sequence comes from Chloroflexia bacterium, assembly GCA_038209275.1. Classification (GTDB taxonomy): domain Bacteria; phylum Chloroflexota; class Chloroflexia; order Chloroheliales; family Chloroheliaceae; genus L227-5C. Next base: position 4,307 of record JBBQXW010000115.1, read on the forward strand.
ATAAAGACTTAAAAATCACAATAAACCATCCGGGTCATAAAGCACTTTTAAGATAACATTGCCCAACCGTACCTCGTCCCCGTTTTGAAGCGGGTAAGGCTGACCGCGCATCATCTGGCGGCGATTGAGAAAACTATAATTTTTCGAGCCTAAATCGGTCAGGTAAGGAATATTATCGCGGAAAGTAATGCAGACATGGCGGCGCGATACGCCTAATTCTACCGCGTCATCGCTGGTCAAATCAATATCAGGTCGTTCGCCTGTCACCGGGTCGAAGCGCCCAATAATTACGTTATCCCTATCAGGACATTCAAGTACCCGCCCACTGTTTAATACAATCATTCGCAAATCATCCCGAATCGCCGAGCGTGCGCTTGAAACTGGCGGTTTGGGCGGTTTGGGTGGCATCATAAAACCGCCGGGGTTAGGATTGTAGCCGCCCGGCGCGGGTGGGTTACTATAATTTGGAGCGACGGGTGGCGGCGGAGATGGACTATAACCGGGCTGACGCGGCGGCATATAGGGTTGTGGCGCGGCTAGTGGCGGCACTATTGGCTCATACGATTCATCTGGGGGAAAGCCAAACGGCGAATTGGAGTTAGGCGGCGGAGCCGGGTTGTAATTAGGATTATAAGCCGTGCGCGGCGCAACGGGAGCCGAATTATAATTGCCCGCTCCGTTGCCCGGCTCCGGGTTTTGCCAGGGCGCAGGCGGCAATTGCGGCACTTCATCTTCGGCTAAATTAAAAGTCGGCACCGCCGGTACTGCAAGGTCGGCCCCACATTCACTACAAAAGAGCGTTCCATTAAACTGCTCTGCTCTGCAACTAGAACAAATTACCATACCAAAATCCGTTATTCCTTGCTACGCAAGATCGCTGGTTAACCCACGAGTCCCGTATTTAATACGTTTCTTACCCTCAGCCGAAGCTGTACCGCGCTGCTGAAGGTTGGTCACTTCATCCATTACCGCCGAGGCCAAATCTACTTCGCCCATACTGAGCAAACGGGTTGAGACAGTCGCCAGACGCTTCGTACCTCCCGCTATATCGCCGGAAGCAATATCTTGCCAGGCCCGTGCCTGTAGTTTAAAGGCGGCCACTTTCTCGATTACCTGCTTTACTTCAGGATTGATTTGCGATGGCTTGGTAGAATTGGCAAAACTAAAACCAATCGGCAAATTTGCCACCCGGTTAGCCGGGGTAGCCTTGCCGGGCGTTTCAAATGAAACACCCAATTCACCGATACGATAAGTTCCGGCAGGGCAAGGCGGCAAAATTAATTCCATCAGCAGCGAATATTCTGCGCCCCGGCCCAGCGGCCCTAAATTTATATCTACGTTTTCCGCCCCATTACGCGGATTAGGGACTAATTCGAGTTCGGCAATATTGGGCGAGATACGGTGTACCTGTCGCAATTTTGCCCCCGGCACTGGCGTGAACTGGAGGCTAGAAGTGGCTGCCAGCGTACCGCGTAGCTGATTTATCTTTTGCATAAAAATTTGGACAATCTGGTCGGGAGCCTGGATGTATTCGGACGAACCGCCCGATTTGGCGGCTACCGTTTCGAGCAAGTCTTCGTTCCAGTCCGTACCGATGCCCATTGGATAAATTACAATTTTCTGGCGGGCCGCTTCCTCGCCCAGCGCCACGCAACGGTCAGCATCGCCATAAGTCTGCCCATCCGTCAGCAGCATAATATAGTTCAGGTCGGTCATGCCGGTGGCGACCCGCATTTCCTGGATACCAGCGTAAAGACCCTGAGCAATCTCGGTGCCGCCGCGTCCTTCGATACCATCAACCAACGATTTGATAGACTCGCGCGAACTGACGCGCTGACAACTGACTACCGTAGTTGGTCGGTCGTTGAAGCTAATCAGGGTAAAATAATCTGCGACGGTCAATTGCTCTACCACATTGCGGGCGGCATTTTTAACCGCCATCAACTTATCGCCCCGCATCGAACTGCTTTGGTCTAGGATAAGGCAGACATTTAGCGGCGTGCGATTAGTATCCCGCGTATGGGTAGCAGTCCGCACCATCAGCATCAGGTAGGCCAATTGCGGTTCAGATAATACGGGCAAAACCTGAAAAGCCGGCACAAAATCAAGTGTAACAGGTTCTTCCGCCCCGAAAAAACCTTCTCCCTCGGTTTGATCCGTTTCTACCGAATATTGGTCATCGCTGTCCTGAAACAGCGGGCCGTCATCATCATACATAGATTAGCTTCCAACCAATTCCATAAGACAAATTATAACTTGACCACAATTACTGTTACGTTATCGGCCCCGCCCGCTTCGTTAGCGGCATTAATTAAATTCTGGCAGGCTTTGCCGGGGTCGGGCGCACTGGTTAAAATGTTGGCAATCGTCGGGTCGTCCAGCATATCCCACAAACCATCACTGCACAGCAAAATATGACTTATATCCATCAGAGGCAGCGTTTCAGTGTCAGGATTGACCAGGCCGCGCTGCCCCAGCGACATATAGAGATAGCTGCGCTGTGGGTGGTCAATTGTTTCTTCCTGAGTTAGTTGCCCCAGTTCGACCATTCGTTGTACTAGCGAATGGTCGCGGGTTATCTGGTGCAGTTCTTTAGTTTCGCTATCCACCACGTAAATCCGGCTATCCCCGACGTGACCAATGATGCCAACCGGCCCGTACAAAATGACACAACTCAAAGTTGTACCCATCGAACTGCGGAAGCGGTTCGTGCCTTCGGTGACGATTGCTTGATTTGCATCATTAATCAGCGAAACCATTATTTCAGTCGGGGTCTCGCCTGCCACGCCCAGTGGTCGGCCCTCTTTGGTTGGCAGATAAAAATCGCGCATTACGCCGTCCATCATCTTGCGTACCGCAATATTGCTGGCAACCTCGCCGTTTTCGTGGCCGCCCATACCATCGGCCATCGCGAAAAAGCCGAAAGTAGTATCAATCCGCTCGACTGTTCCCAGAAAAGCAACGGCACTATCTTCGTTATTGCTACGCAATTTCCCTACATCGCTGGCATAAGCACATTCAATTGTGCCGGAATTTAGAACACGCGGCTCATCCACCGTACCTGGCCCCTGCCCTGCACCAAAGTCGGTGTTTGGAAAGGAAATGTTAAGCTGAATATCCAGTTCAGGCAATTTTAACGTGCCATCGTTCGGATTATATTTGGGTTCGGACGGGCGGACAGGCGCAGCCATCGTATTGGGCGGTGGGTCGGCGACCACCAGATTTTCGACCCCTTCGATTAATGGCGAAGGCATCATTGCGACGGTTTCATCCACTTCTACCGTGGCGCTGCCGTTCCCATTCCCGTTCCCATTGCCATTTGTAGTGTTATTAACTGTATCATCAGCTTCAACCCGGCCTCGGCTGCGATTTCGCCCGCCGGTAGCTTTGCTGCCACTGATACGCGGTCGTGTCCGTTTTTTATTTTCTTCCTGGTCGAAAGTCATGATTATCTCCCGCATTATGGCGGATATACTGCCAGCCGCTAAATTAGTTGCCTATCCGGGCCATTATCGCATACACCCGGTAATCCATTGAGCCAATATAAACTATCCCGTTGGAGATAGCGGGCGAAGAAGGCAGCGCCCCTTCAGTGGGGTAATACCACTTAATCTTGCCGTTTTCGGCATCGAGCGCATAGACATTCTTGTCGTTACCGCCAAAATAAACCACACCCTCTGCTACTCTGGGCGAACTGGTAATCTGGTTGCCGGTGTTAAACTTCCACAGCAACTTACCATTTTTGGCTTCCAGACAATACAGGTTGCCATCTACCGAACCAGCATAAACCTTGCCGTTGACAACCGTCGGCGAACTGATGACCACCCCGCCAGTTTTGTAGCGCCAGAGTTGCCAGCCCGTCTGGGCATCAATACAATGAATGTGATTATCTATCGAACCAACAAAAACCTTGTTATCTACTACCGCCGGAGACGAGCGAATCTCGTCCTGGGCGCGCCATTTCCAGGCGACATTGCCGTTAGTGCCATCCAGGGCATAAAGCTGGCTGTCTTCGCTACCGATGTAAATCTTGCCATTGGCAATGGTCGGCGAACTTCGCACTGATTTCCAGGTACGAGTTTTCCAGACCTGCCGCCCGGTACGCGCCTCGACACAATAGATGTGATAATCATCTGAACCAAAGAAAATCATGGGGGCGTGGAAGCGGGGCGAGCTACGCACTGGCCCGCCAGTGCGGAAAACCCATTGCTGCTGACCGCGTGCCTGGTCAAAGGCATAAACGTTGCCATCTTCCGAGCCAACTACTACCATCTGGTCGGCGAGGCAGGGCGTACCAGCCACTCCACCATTAGTGGCGGCTTTCCAGACAAATTGCCCGTTCTTGGCATCCAGCGCGTACAGGTTGCTATCGTAAGAGCCGACAAAAACCATGTTCTGGCTTACAACTGGCGAACTCCGCACTTCTTCTTCCGAAGCAAAACTCCAGACTAGCTTCGAGATAGGGGTATCCGAGGCCGGGCCAATCTGTTCACGGGCAGCAGAAGGCATCGCGGGTTGGCGGTTAGGCTGATTAGGCAACGAAGTTGGGTTAATCATCGGGCCAAGCTGCGAAGCATCCAGCGCGCCGGTTGCCAACCGTCCATTAGTGACTGGCAGGTTTAAATCGCGGGTGCTGTTGGCGTTCGATTGGTAATTTTGGCTGGCGTTATTGCTTCCCGGCTGAATAACATTCAATAAAGCCTGCTGGAACTCGTTTACATTAGCCCAGCGCCGATTTATATCGAATTCAAGCGCTTTCATCACTACCTCTTCGGCAGCTTGAGAAATCTTTGGATTGAGCGCACGCGGCTGCCGTTCGTGGAAAGTGAACGGAATTTCGATACGCGGGTCGCTGTTGGTCAGAAGTTGGTGCAGCGTCGCGCCCAGTGCGTAAATATCACCGCCGGGCAGCGCCAGACCTTTGTACTGTTCGGGCGGGCTGTAGCCTTCCGTACCAATCATCGTCCCTTTTTTGTCTTCTTGAAAGAATTTGGCAATACCAAAGTCTACCAGCATCAACCGTCCACTATTGGTCAACATAACGTTGGAAGGCTTCATATCGCGGAAGACAATCGGCTTGGGTTTTTGCGAATGGAGGTAATTCAAAACTTCGCAAAGCTGCGCGCCCCATCCCAGCACTTCGCGTTCTTCGAGCGGCTGGGCTTTTTCTTCCAGCAGGGTTTCCAGGTTTTTCCCATCTACATATTCAATAATAAGATAAATTCGGTCATTATGCGGGAAAAAGTCGTAAATTTTAGGAATGGCTGGATGATTAAGCATTGCCAGGGTATTGGCTTCTTGCTTGAACCGCTTAAATTTATCTTCGCGAACGGCAGGGTCGGTTGAAACATCAAACATTTCTTTGACCGCTACCACGCGGACCGCCTCGGTAAAGCGTAAATCCCGCGCTCGGTAAACTGTACTCATACCGCCATAGCCAATGACCTGTTCCACTTCGTAGCGGTCTTGCAAGGCCGTACCAAAATCGAGGGTAGTTCCTGCCCCCAGGCTATTGCGTAAACTATTTAAGGAACTGGTTTCGTCCTCACGTTTGGCAGCCGCTTCACCGCCTTTTCCTAGTTGTGAAGTTCCAATTTTTTTGATGAGCATCCTGGGACACCTGTGTTCTTGATTATTGCCAAAGGGCGATAAGTTCTATTACCTACTCCGAATAAAGAAAGAAGAAATTGGTCGAATGTGAAGTTAATTATACGTTACTACGTTAGGTATTGCAAGACTTAAAATCCATTGTAACTATTTTAACCACACCAAACAGCCCGCCGGGCGGCTCAACTCAAGGCTAAATTTTGCGATTATTTTAATTGAAGCAAGCTCTACAATTATTTCGTTACCCTTTAAAACCTGTTCTGGTAGAAGTTTAATTTATTAAACCCTGGTTGGGCATAATCCCTGCTGAGACAGGTTTTTATTGCTCAAAGTTTCCAAATGCTGTTGTGAATATTTAGCTCGGTGTGGCAATGACCGCATTTGCTTCCTTCCAGGGCAATTATGCGGGTTTCATTGCCCGCATCCCCGGAGCGTTCGATTATCAGTTCGTGGCATTTATAGCAATAGGTATTGCCTCCGGCAGTCGTATCGAAAATTGGTTCGCTGCCGTCAAGTTGCGTCGGGCGCGGCCCTTTTAATTCGCGGGCATAGACGTAGTGCAAGCCCATACTTTCGCCAACATCTTTGGCGTGCCACAAAATATCATCCGAATCGGGAAGCGCGCAACTGATATGCCAGGGGGTGTTTTCGCCCAGTGCCAGTTTCATCCAGCCCGCAATTCGGCGAAGTTCATCGGGGCTATCATTTACGCCCGGTACGAGGCGGGTACTAATTTCAAGATGAGATTTAAAGCGTTTTTGAGCGCGGGTGGCACTTTCCAGCACTTTCTGGAACTGGGTCTGCCCGGTCAAGCTCATAAAGGTGCGTTCGGTAAAGGCATTGACTTCGACCCGCACGCCATCAATATAATGACCAATCATTTCAACCGCATCGGTGGTCATATAGCCATTGGTAGTAAGGGCGGTGAACATCCCGTTGGCTTTAACCGTCTTGGCGGCATCCAACAGATATTCAAACCACATGCTCGGCTCGTTGAAAGTAAATACTACCCCCCGACAGTGTTGGTCAATCGGGAAGCGGGCCAACCTATCGAGCGGCAACGAACGCAAAGTTTGTCCTGTTGGCAGCTCGTCAAAAATATTTTGACCGCTCACCGAAGGAAAGTTCTGTCCGTATCCGCCCAGACTGAACATCTTTGCGCCGGGGAAGAAATGCACAAAGCCGCGTGCCTCGATTAATTCGAGGTCGGCTCGACTAACCACGCCATAATTGAGCGCGATTAGCTGTCCATCGCGATTAACCCGCACTTTGCAGACACCTTCACGCCCTGGTTCGACGGTACAACGATATTCGCAGACTCCGCACCGCTTGCGTCCTTCTTCCAATGCTTCAAAGAGTGGAACCGGGCGGCTAGTGCTTTGCTGCGCTGGTTGATTATCTTTTTCCTCGCTCATTATTTTAATCTTGGCAGAGTTGAATCTTAATTATTTTTTTATAGTTTGTTATCAACTACCCGGTGCGGTGGAGGAGTTACTTTCCAGCTCGCTAACTTCTTGCTCTCGTGTGCTAAAAAAAATACTGCTTTATTATGTAGCAAGCCGTGCCTTCTGTCAATCATTTTGCGGCCTATTAATTTATGTAATCTGTATAAAAATAAAAGGACACCGATAAGTAATGGTGGTCTTCTGGACTCAGGAGGAATTTGAGAAAAATTAATCTAACCTAAATCTCATTGTTAAAGCGAGAAGCTAGATTTTGTAATTGGCTAGTACCACTGGTTATCTCGCTGCTACTAACGGCGTTAACTTCAGAAGCTTTTTGAACGGTTAGCAAAGCTCCCAAAACCTGTTCACTGGCGTTTTGCTGTAATCGGGTAGCAAACCCAATTTCACGGGCGATGGTTTCCATTGCGGCGGCTTGTGTAGCAATGGCTGAGGTTTCCTGAACCGCTTGCGTAACCATTTCTTCAAACTCGGCAATTACCAGAGCGCTTTGCCAGGCGCTGAGAGCCGCTTCTTCGGCTATGGCATCGCCATTGGCGGCTTCTTTCTGAGCGGCTTGCAATGCCGCTTCTACTTCGGTTACGGCATGGCGCACTTCGGCACTGGTACGGCGGGCGCGGTCAGCCAGATTTTTGACTTCCTGGGCGACTACTCCAAATCGTTCACCATGTTCGCCCGCCCCCGCCGCTTCAATGGCGGCGTTGAGCGAAAGCAGGTGTGTTTCGTCCGAAATAGTATCAATCAGGCCAAGCATGGCCTGAATTCGGAGCGAGTGTTCTGAAAGATGCTCCAGCCGTTTTTTCAGGCTTTGGTAGGCATTCTGCATTACCTGGTTACTGGTGGCAGTCTGGTCAACGCTTTTCTGACCGCGCTGGCTGGCTTCGGAGACCTGGGTAGTGGTAGTTGCCACCGCCAGAGCCGATTTTGCTACTTCAGCGCTGGTCTGCTGCACCATTTTGCTCCGCTCGGTAATTTGAGTAGCAGTTTGGGAAAGTTCATGCATGGAAGTGGTAATTTGTACCAGGGCATTTACCTGCTGTGCCGCTCCCGTCGCTTGCTGGTCGGAAGATTGCCAGAGTTGTCCAGCAGTATTGGCGACTTGTTCTCCCAAAATCTGATAAGCATCCCGTAGTCGGGCTTGTTTCGCCAGAATTTCAAATAGTTCGTTAGATTGCTGGCGCATGGCCGTTTGCAGATGCAACAATCGGCGACCCAGATGCAAATAACCTATCCCCACTGTGCTGCTTAATATGAGTAATCCAACCAGTAGAATTATATTATCACTCAGGGGGTCTAGTTTAACTGGCGCACTATAGGAACCGATGAAACGCTCCAGGAAAAGAATAATCAGAAGCAACCCGCCCGTTGCCAATGCTAATCCCATTGTGATTTCTGGCCCAATTAAGAGCAGCGCTACCAGCAAAGGCCACCCGTAGAAAAAGGCTGCCGCCGAATATGTACCAAATAGGATAAAAAGTAAGGTGACTAAGGTAAATGCCAGAGCGGTAAAAATTATCCGCCCTGTCAACACCCAATTTTGTCGCTCCAACCAGAAAGCTAGGCTACTAATCAATAATAAACTGGCGGCTCCAATGGCTAACCAACCATAACCAAGCGCCATCCCACCTGCTAATCCCACCAGGCTAAATCCCACTGTCCCATAGTACAACGGCTGCATCGAATATAAAAGTGTACCATGTGCCACCTCAATTAAAGCCTTTCCAGACCCTGGCAACAGATGTGGCATTTTCGTTTCCCTTTAAACTCGCGATTTCAATAACTGAGTCGCTCTTTCTACTGTTGTGGCTGCATCAGTCCCATAAAAATCTGCTCCGGTTTGCAAGGCTAGTTCCGCGTGCATAACGAAAGCGGCTCCGCCTATTTCAATAATTCCCTTCCAGCCGCTTTGTTGTAGTGTTTCTATTGCACTGGTAGCCCTGATTAGCTGGCTCGGTAGCGCAACCGAAAGGCAAACCATATCTACCCCATAGAGCAAAGCGGCACTGGCTATCTCTTCATCTGGCAAGGCGCTGAACAGCGGGTAAACTTCCCAGCCTCGCCAGCGGAATACATCCGAGAGTAAATTTAACCCTAGCGTATGCTGGTTGCCTTCTACACTGGTTAGCATTACTTTGCCGATAGGCTTGTCGCCTTTATCATGCTGTTTACTGTAGACAATATTGCGGCAATACTCGGTGATGCCGGTTGCTAAATGTTCCTGGGCTACACTCATTTGACCGGTCTGCCAGCGCTGCCCTACTTCGCGCATGGAAGGCGTAAAAATCTGGTCATAAATTGTTTCGGCTGGCACACTTGCCTGAAGTGCCTCTTGGACTACCTGGCTGGCCTGGGTGAAACCACCGCACAATACTGCCTGTAAATAACGTTCAAAAATTTGCCTGGAATTATCTGGTTGCTGGGCCTTGCTATTATTCATTTTTCTACCTCTTATCCTCTGGTAAAATTTTTATCGCAATTAAAGCAGTCACTGTGTAAGGTATGCAAACATTATAAACTACAAGCACCATGTTGTTTTTACAACCACACAAATATAGCAGCCTACAAGCATTACGTAGGTTGCTTATAGACTACCATTTCAACATTACGAACAACCTAACAAAATAGCAAGAAAATGAATAAATCATGGCAACCATTTGTTGCTGTTTGAACTCAATTGTGCTAAAATAAGGCGGATTTACCGCACTTTTGTTCTAAATTTTGAGAAGAAAGCAGGTTCGTTTGGCGCGTACTAAGGCTAAAAAAGGTGAAAATACCCAGGGGATGCTGCCGCTTGAAGGGCTTGAGCCGTTGCGCCTCGACCCCGAACGTTACGAACGGCCTCGGCTGGTTTTTGAAGATGGCGCGCTGGTGCTAAAGGCGGTGCGCCGCGATGAAAAAAATTTGCCCGATTATTTTGTCTGGCACGCCGGACATTGGGTTGCCCCTGCCTACCGTTACGAAGACGTGAAAAAATGGCTGGTCGCGCAAGACCAACCGATTATCAATAATATTCCGCGCTACCGCCACCGCAATACCGAAGGCTTTCGCTTTGAGCGCCAGGATGGTCTTATTACACCATCCGCCACCCCCACCGCGCCACCTCCTGCCCCGCCCGAAACATTCACTTATTTTTATGGTTCGCCCGCTACCAAAGACGATGACGAAATGCCGCGCAAGGTAGCCGAAACTTCCGCCGCTTACCAATACCAACCTGATAGCGCTGTAGAAGTTGGCTCTGCCCTCGAAAATCTTATTAAGGCAAAAGATAAGTCGAGGGCGCAGCCCCCTCCTACAAAACCTGATAAGCTGGGGCAGGTAAAGGAGCTATCGGGGGCGCACCTCTCTCCTACAGCCGCCGTGCAAACTTTGCGGCCTTACCAGATGGAAGCGATTGAATCGTGGAAAGCGCTGGGCGGACGCGGCACGATTGTGCTACCAACTGGGGCGGGCAAAAGCATTGTGGCGACGTTGGCGATAGATGAAGTGCGCGCCCCGACCTTGATTGTGGTGCCGCAACTGGATTTATTGCACCAGTGGTACGAGAATTTGAGTCGGACTTATGGGCAGGATAATGTTGGGGTTTACTTTGGCGAAAAGAAGGATATTCGGCCCATTACCGTGACGACTTACGTGAGCGCCTCGTCGCATCTGGATGAACTGGGCAACCGCTTTTATTTGCTGATTTGTGATGAAGTGCATCACCTGACCAGCGCGACCTGGCAACACGCCGCCCGCCTTTCGATTGCGCCAAAACGGTTGGCTCTTACCGCCACTTATCCGCCCGATTTTGAAGACCATCTGCTTTTGCAAGAGCTAATCGGCCCGCCCTGCTATTACAAGGCACCCGCTGACCTAGCCGGAACTTATTTAGCCGAATACGAAACGGTGCGGGTGCGGGTCGAGTTCACCCAGGATGAAGCCGCCGAATATGACCGCTTGCGGAGCGTCTATTCACCCTTTGTCCAGAAAATGTGGAAGGCTTTCGGGATGCGCTGGTACGACCAGCTAATGCGTGGTCAGAATAAAGAGCCGGAATATCGGCAGGCATTGGTTTACAAGGGCCGCATGGAAGAATTAATCGAAATGGCCCGTGCCAAGCGCCTGGTGCTGGCCCGTATTATGGCGCTGCATCGGGGGCAGAGCGCGATTATCTTCACCGAAACCAACAAGGCGGTCTACGAACTGGCGGAACTCTTTATGCTGCCCGCCATCACCCACAACACTGCCGCCGTCGAGCGCAAAGCGATTCTGGATGGCTTCCGCTCCGGCGAATTTCCCGCCGTTGTGACTGCCCGCGTCCTGAACGAAGGCGTAGATTTGCCCACCGCTAAAGTCGCGATTATTGTAGGTGGCGGCGGTTCGTCCACCGAGTACGTTCAGCGCCTCGGTCGTATTTTGCGACGACAGGGTGGGGCAAAAGCCTTCCTCTACGAAATCATCGTCCGCGATTCCCTTGAAGAGCGCGTTTCCAACCGCCGTCGTCTTTCCAGAAATGGCCGCGCACCCGGCGCAAAACCCAATGAATGACGATTAGGAAATAAAAAGAAAGCATCAGACATGGCAACAGAGCAAGATAGTGTGTGGAAAGAAGTGCTGGATACCTACTTTGAGGAGTTTGTGGCGTTCTTCTTCCCACACATTCACGCCGATATAGATTGGAGTCGCGATTACGAGTTTTTGGATAAGGAACTCGAAAAGATTGCGCCGGATAGCGCAACCGGGCGGCGGCTGGTAGATAAACTGGTCAAGGTTTACCTCAATGACGGTGCTGAAACCTGGCTAATGATTCACATCGAAGTGCAAGGTCACGCCGAACGAGGCTTTGCTGAACGGATGAATCTCTACAAGAATCGAATTAGCGACTACTACGGTGCTGAAGTGGTCAGTCTGGCAATCTTGACCGATACCAATCAATCGTTCCGGCCTAATTTGTATCAGCGCTTGCGGTGGGGACAACGAGACATCTTTGAATTTCTCATAATCAAGCTGATAGATTATAATAAGGACTGGGCCAGTCTGGAAGCTAATCCCAGTCCCTTCGCAGTCGTAGTGATGGCCCAACTCAAGGTGCTAGAATTAAAGCAACCGCAGGAGCAGTACGATTGGAAACTGCGCTTAGTCCGAATGTTGTACGAGCGCAACTATTCACGGCGAGAAATCCTGAATTTGTTTCGCTTCATAGACTGGCTAATACGGCTGCCGCGTGAACTAGAGCAAAACTTTAAGCGAGAAGTAGTCAAATACGAGGAGGTGCATATGCCTTACGTAACCAGTATCGAGCGTTTAGGCCGGGAAGAAGGCTTGGAAGAAGGCTTGCAAAAGGGTCGGGAAGAAGGTTTGCAGATTCTTGTCCTTCGTTTAGTTAAACGGCGGGTCGGTGATTTGCCTAGAGAAGTGGAAGAACGTATCAAAAAGCTTTCGGCGGAACAGCTAGAAAATCTGGGCGAGGCTTTGCTGGATTTTAAGGCTATGGCGGAACTGGAAAGCTGGCTGCAAGCGCAAGATGAAGCTGCCCAGGCTTAATGGCGCACGCAAGATTGCAGTAGTACTATGCTAAAGCTGATTCATGTACAGGCCCGACTGAACGTAGAAAAGGGCAAGGCCAGCGTAAAACAGATGAGTCCGACAGAGCCGGGAGACTGCCAACGCGCCGAAGAAGTAATTGCCATTTTTCGGCAAGCCCTGGCGGATGGCCTGACCCGCGAGGCTTTGTATGGGCGACTGTCTGACTATACGGGCGTGCGACTGGATTATCGCGAAATAGACGGGCTGGCTAAAGTTATCAGCGATAGTTTTGCTACTTTTCAGCCCGGTAGCGCCGCGCTTGTTCCCAAACCATCCCCTCAACCCGAACCAAAACCTGAAGTTGCAGAAACCGACTCAGTTCTGGATGACCCCAATATAGAGGAAGAAGCCGAAGAAGAAAATCCAGCACAAAGTCCTATCCCACCAGCCGCAATAATAGACGAAGATGAAGCCGAAGCTAATGACCCCAGCCTGACGGCTTTTCGGTTAGCGGTGTGGCGGACGGCAGCCCAGCCCGAATTTTATCCTTTTAGCAATACGGGCCTGACGGTAGCGCTAAGGCCGGGCGTAAAGAGTTTGCGACGGGCGGCGGCTACTTATGACGAAGAACTGATGGCCCGGCTCATGCCTTACGAAAAGCGCACCGCCCTTTTATGGCGGGCAGCAGACCAGTGCGGCTACAGTATAGAACCAATGCCGGGCGAGAACGAAATCGGCAATCTGCTTTTTGGCGACGTGCCGGGCCGCCACCGTTTGGTCGCGCTCAGTCCTGAATTAAATGTGGAGAACTTGCTCAATCGCTACAACATTGAGCTATTGCGTGGCGTGCTGTATCTAACGCCCCGTCTCCGTATCGTGGTGCGCGACAAATATAAAGACCTGTTCAAATACATCAAGTTTTTCGGGCTGATGCACGAAGTAAAGCTGCTTGCCCGTGCCAAAACCCTTGAAGGCGAAAATATTGCTCCAACTGAAGGCGAAATCGAAGGCTATGAAATCGTGCTGGAAGGCGCTTCTTCGCCCTTCCTGGCTCGTTCTGACCGACGCTACGGTATTCAATTCGCCAAGTTTCTGCCCGCGCTATTGCTATGCGAAGCCGAATGGCAGCTTGAGGCCGAACTGGTTTTTGTTCCGGCGGGCGGCGCTAGTCCGCGTGGCAACGGTACGGATACCCCGAAGCGGGGCGGGCGGGTTACTCGCGCTATCTACAAATTAGGCCCGCAACCGCACTTGCGAACCCATTTCAAAGGCAGTGGCGAATTTGATAGCTTACTCGAAGAGAATCTGGCGGCGGCCTTCGAGAAACGATTTAAAACCACCACTCGCAAGCCTGTTCCCGTAGCAGAACCTGAACTTGAGGCTGACACGAGCGAAGCACCTAAAAAAGGCAAGGGCAAGGGCCGCAAGAAAAAAGTGAAGAATCCTGAAGAGCGCCAGGGCTGGAGCATCAAGCGCGAAGACCGCATTATTTCGATTTTTGATACTGTAATGATTCCCGATTTTGCCTTTGAGCATACCGATGGGCGACGCGCCCTGCTTGAAGTAGTTGGCTTCTGGGAGCGCGGCTATCTGGAACGCAAAATCGCCAAGCTCAACCGGGCCGGGCGGCAAGATTTTATTGTGCTGGTCAGCGAACGAACGCGCTGTGGTCGCGAGAATTTTTTGGTGAAAGGACAAGAACCGCCCTACCAGCTAATCTTTTTCAAAGGTACGCCCCGGCTAGGGCCAATTATGGAAGCGTTAGAACGCTGCGCCGTTCCCGGCACAACTCCTGGTCAGTAGCCCTTTAGTTTAGATTGTAAGTAAAGTTCTTGAGGAGAGTTTAGCCTCTAAGGACGCGAGTATCACTTCTAATTCGACAACGGCACTTACTTGCAATCCCAAACAGGCCGCTATTCCGTTAGCATCGGTACTTGCTCTTGAAGTTAAATTTAAGCGTATTTGGTCATCTGTACCCTGCAAAGAGTAAGCATGAAAGTGCATAGAGTCACCGATTCTAGCCTCGTGAATCTGGCTAAAATTAAATTCCTTCTTCATGTAATCGAGCAAGGCTTCTTGCAAAACTATTACCAGATGTTTGTTAATCTTTTCAAAAGTTTCTATTTTGTGATGAAGTTGTACCAGGGTTGTTTTGGCAGTCATCTTCCAGTTCATTCCGTATGGCTTTGCACTATCACTATTATCTATGATTGGCACTCCTACGGATTTCAAAAATCTTTGTCGTTGAGGCCAGAGCGTACCAGTTGTATCTATTGCCTGCAATTCGATACCAACAAAATCTATCACTTTACCGTTTCTGGTAGAAACCAGAACATAATCAACATTCCCACCAGGAATAGAAACTTCCGAAATTTGATGTAGTTCATTACCAGGCTCGTGTGAGGTCAGCAAATGTATACAGTCCATTAAAAACTGCTTTCTTTCGAGAAAGCGATGTGGACAGATAATTACACCTTTACTATTCTTAACGCCATGATTAACCGAACAAGTTCCAATCGCGATTTCGGGCTGGCTTTTCCTGACTTTAACACAAGTTCGCTGAAGATAAGGGCAATACTGTTCTTCAACAACTTGACCCCAATTGATTTCTTTACGGGCGGTTGAAACTCCAAACAATTC
>JBBQXW010000116.1:0-19479 GCA_038209275.1 Chloroflexia bacterium
CTGACTTCTCGGCTGGCGGCAACACTTCGGTCAGACAGACTTTTCACTTCCTGGGCAATCACCCCAAAACGAGCGCCTTGTTCTCCCGCCCCGGCAGCTTCAATCGCAGCATTGAGAGCCAACAAATGAGTCTCATCGCCAATACTATTTAACAGGCTGATTATGGATTTCATCTGGTTCGAGCGCTGTTCCAGTTCGCCCAGGGTCTGCACCAAACGAGTGTAGAGATTGTTTACTTGCTGGCTACTGCTGACTGCCTGCTCAACCTTCTGCCGACCTTGTTCGCCGGTTTGGGCGACTGTTTCGGCGGTAGCTTTGATTGCCTGAGTTGAAGCTAAAACTCCTTGAGCCAATCCGTCAATATTCCGGGTTCGGTTGGCAACATTACGGGCAGTTTCAGTCAATTCCTTCAAGAACTCAATACTCTCGGTCAGGGCGCTAAATTGCTCCTGGCTACCACTGGCCTGTTGTGACGCAGTGGCATTAAGATAGGATGTAGCGGTAATAAGCCGCGTACTGACGGTCTGCCCGAACTGCCGTTTAGCTTCAAGGCTTTCGATGGTCTGTTTTAGTTCGCTGTTCTGCCGATTAATCAATCGAATGCGGTAGCGGCTAATTTCACATTGATAGCACAGTACCGCACTTTCCAGTACCACAAAGATAATATGCAGCGAATAAATAACCAGATTAGGATTGGGGGCATAAACATCATAAATTGGTGTTATCAGACCGACCAGATGATGCAGCGCTACAAAACCAGCCGCCAGAACTATTAATCTCCAATCATAGTAAATGGAGAGCAGCACCAGGGCGGCAAAAATATGAAAGTGCATTTCTACCAAACCGCCAGATAAATGAATCAGTATTGCCGAAAAGATAACCAGGCTCAACCCTATCACGCCTCGGCTAAGTAGCGTCCCCGGCCTCAAACGATAAGCCAGGAGCGATATAGCCATTGCAATAATTCCAGGCCAAAAGGCGTGTGGATGGTTGGTAATAAGACTGTAACTCAGTACAACCACCAGATGTAGCAAGAGAATAATTAGCAAAAGCTTATCTTTGGTTTGCTGGCTGGTAGTTAAGGATATTAAAGTTTTGCTCTGGTTTAATCTGGTATACAATCTCATTACTTATTTCGTCTCCTTCGACCTGATTACTATATCAGCAATTTTGAACGAACGTACAATAGCTGAAAATTAGTTTGGCAGAATTATAACAAAATTATATGTTGTTGGTATAAAGATACCATTAAAATTAGGCAAGCATATTGCCCTAAAAACAACAGGGGTGGAAGTAAGTTTGCTTAAACTTACTTCCACCCCTGTTAAGTAGCTATTGCAGTAGGGATTTGAAGGAACAAACCCTGCGCCTGGGCGCAATGATGCTTTTTAAGAAAATAATCCGTTCGTTACAGATTAATGTGCCAGCAAGCCGTTCATAAGCAGTAGCCAGAGGTTCTCAAAAGCCGCTTCCATACCTGGGTCAGACCATTCTGAAGCATGAACCGGGTTGTGAAAACGGGCGGTAGCATCAAACAAGGCCCGACCAGTTTTCACTGGTTCGAGATTTACAAATTCACCGCTTTTGATACCATCGGCTACAAGCTGGCTAATCTGCTCGACTAGATGCTCGACGTGTGCCTTGACCACCTCCCGCGCCTCTGCCGCCAACTCTATATAGGTAGCAAATAATTCCGGGTCGTCGAACGCCCGCTTATGCTTGCTTGTAATCAGTAAGTTAAACCAGTGTCGCAGCCGTTCGGGAGCGGGGCTATCCTCGTTAAGCACTGGTGTTAATGGCTCGACTAGCCGTGCCAACCAGCGTTCAGTTACGGCATCGCGCAAAGCCGCTTTACTTGGGAAGTGACGGTAGACGCTGCCATGACTAACACCCAACACACGCGCTACGTCAATTACGGTAGCTTTAGTCGGCCCGTAACGGCGCAAAACATCTTCGGCTACATCCAAAATTCGTTCGGGGGTCAGTACTTCATCGTTCATAAAGTACTGGCCTGACCGCTTTCGCTATCCAGTTGAGCCATTTGTGGGGCGGCATAACGTGAGCCTGCCGCCGCTCCAGCTGGTATAGCCTGCTCAATAGAAATCGCCAGTATCCAACAAAGTAATTCCGACATCCAGCGCCGCATGAATTGTTGCAATGCTTTCAGTTTCATCGGCAGGGCCATAAAAATCAGACATGCCCATACAGCCTAAACCAAGAGCCGAGACGCTAGGGCCAGTTGAGCCAAGTGAACGAGTAATCATAAAAGAAAACCTCCATCGAACTTTTAGTATTTCAAATCAGTAAGAAGTAACAAACTTAGTATAGACTATCAACTGACAGATGTCAATATCTGTCAGTTGATAGTCTATACTGAAATAATTTTGGTATATCTCTAGGTTAAAGCAAATTAGGTCAAATGCCAGGCGCAAGTTAGGCGAAATTGCCTATGACACTGTATAATTTTACGGGCATCATTAATTGAATGATAGACGATTGTTAATGAGATAGAAAATACTGAGAAGGATTTAATGGAGACAACTTTAAACGGGCAAAGCAAGTCCAGCCGGACAACCCCGATACGACTACAAATTGCACTGGCTTTCTTTGCCTTTATTTTGATTGGAGCGAATGACGGCGCAGTTGGCGTGCTGCTGCCTAGTATACGAACCCACTATAACGTGGACAAGGCGACGGTTGCCTTACTCTTTTTGGGCGGTACGGCGGGCTACTTAATTGCGGCGTTCACCAGCGGCTTACTGGTCGAAAAATTAGGCTTACGTCGGTTTTTGATGGTGGGGGTTATTTCATTTGCCCTGGGCGCATTGGTGATGAGCCTGATGCCACCTTTTGCAGTGGTAATCTTGACGCTGATGGCGCTTGGCTTTGGGGTAGGAACTATTGATGCCGGATTAAATTCGTATGTTGCTATACTGCCGAACAGCACCGGCCTGCTCAATTATCTACACGCTTTTTATGGTATTGGTGCGCTGCTTGGCCCACTGGTGGCAGCGGGTCTACTGGAAACCCGCGTTGGCTGGAACTCGACTTATTACGTCTGGTTGGGGTTCAGTGCAGTAGTGTTGGTTGGTATTGGGCTGATTTTCAAACAGCCGCCAAAAACCGACCAGGCCGACGAAACCAAAAAGGAAGGGAATGTCCTGGCCCTGGCCCTAAAGTTGCGGGTGGTCTGGCTGGCCGCTTTTTTCCTGCTCTCCTATGTCGGAACAGAAGTCAGCCTGGGCAGTTGGAGCTATAGCTTCCTGACCGAAGAACGACACGAAAACGCCCTGCTATCGGGTTGGGCGGTCAGTGGTTTTTGGTTGGGCCTGACGCTAGGACGCTTAACCCTGGCCCAAATATTCGGGCGCTTCGGCAATACCCGGCTAATTCAGGGCTGTTTGGTCGGAGTGGTTGTCGGGGTGTTACTAATCTGGCTGGTGCCGATTGGGGCAGTTTCGGCTTTTGGGTTATGGTTGGCGGGCTTTAGCCTGGGGCCAATCTTCCCTACCACCATTGCTTTAATCCCAAATTTAATTCCAGCCAGGCTAGTACCAAGCGCTATCGGATTCGTCGCCAGCCTCGGTAGCCTGGGTGCCGCCTTCGCTCCCTGGCTGGCGGGCAACCTGGCTGAAAGTCTCGGCTTGTGGTCGTTGCTACCTTATGTCATCGTATTGACGGTACTGATGTTATTTGTTTGGTGGATGTTGCAACGCAAGGCGGCTACCACAGTTGTATCATGATGCTACATAACCGCTTCGAGGCTGGGTTCGGCATGAGCCTCGGTTGGCAGACCTTCGTTTTGCTTTTTGCGGCTGGGCAAAATGAGCGCCAACAACAACACCAGCACCACACCGTAGGTCAGAATAGTAAAGACATCATTGACGCTGCTCGTTCCGGCCTTCGCTATCAGTTGCTGCTGCATCGCGGCAACCTGCGGACTATTGGGGTCGAGTGTAACTCCGGCAGGCAAGGTTTTCAGCATTTGTTCGCGCAACTCGGTAGCGTGCTGAAGGGTTTGCTGGGCGAACAGGCTGATAACAACTGCATTACCAACTGACTGGGCAATCTGGCGAATCATATTGAAAAGCGAATTGGCTTTTGCCAGGGCCGGGCCGACAATTTTCTGAGTTGCCAGCGTTTGTACCGGAATGGCAATCAAGCCGAAGGATAAGCCGCGCAAGAGCAACCAGGGTAACAGAGCCAGGCCGTCGGTATCGGACGACAGGTTCATCAAAGGTATCGAGCTACCCAGCAAAATCAGCGTACCAATCAAAACCAGATTTCGCACCCCGATTTTGTTGAAGAAGCGCCCGCCAAAAGCTACTCCGAAGAAAGCGGCAATACCTTGCGGCATCAGAGCCAGCCCGGTGTCCACCGCCGACAAATGCGGAAGGCGCACTTGCTGTAGGAAAATCGGGATAAGCAACAAACTACTGAAAAGTATCATGGTAGCGAACCAGATAACCACGCTGCTGGTGCTAAAATTATAATCTTTGAACAGCCGCAAATCTATCACCGGGTCTTTGCTGATTTTCAGTTCGTAGAAAGCGAAGATTGCCAGCAAAGCCAAACCTGCTCCAATCAAGACCCAAACCAGCCAGTAATCCCAACCGTTCAGGTCGCCACGCGGATTCACAATGCTCTGCGTACCGGGTCTGGTTTCGCTCACCAACGTGAAGGCATAGATTATTGCCAGTACGCCAGCCATCGAAAGCACCAAACCCATATAATCGAAGGCAGCCTTGCTTTTAGCGCCTAGTTGAGTCAAGCTATCTGCGGGAATAATCCGCCAGGCCAGGAAAATCGCCAGGATACCGATTGGTACGTTGATGTAAAACATGTATTCCCAGCCCCAATTGTCAATAATCAAGCCGCCGATAGTCGGGCCAAAGGCTGGGGCTAACAGAATCGGAACGCCAATTATAGGAGCTGCCGCCGCCCGTTTTTCTGGCGGAAACGCGCCAAAGGCAATTGATTGGCCTAGCGGGAAAAGCGCCCCCGCCCCGATACCCTGGATTACCCGAAAAGCAATCAGCCAGCTTTCGCTGGGAGACAAGGCACACAAGAGCGAACCAAATGTAAAGAGCGCCAGACTGAGCATAAAAATACGGCGTGGCCCAAAACGATTGCTCAGGTAGCCAGAGACGGGAATCAGGGCTGCCTGCGATAGTAAATAGCCAGTCAGAACCCATTGCATCGTGCTGAGGTCGGTTTTAAAGGCATTTGCCATCGGCACCAGCCCCACGTTTACGATTGTGGTATCTAGCACCGCCATGAACAATCCCAATGCAGCAGTCAGCGCGATTGCATACTTTGACGATGGTTTCTTCATAATAGATCGTCTCCTTTTTGTGTTGCTTTTTGCTTCAGAATATAATTAACCGTTCGGACAGTTAATTATATTATTAAAAAAATTATTCGCTAAAAAGACCTTTTAAAATTGTTTGGGCCAATCGTTCCAGAAATTCCTCGTCGCTACTAATCGGAATAGGAATATCTTCCTTTGGAATAGTAGTTAGCATGACCCGTCGCATAAAAATTGGGCCAATCATAGAGAATATCACCTGGTCAGAGTTAAAATGAGGCAGTTGCAGGGCCGCACGCTGCTTTTCAAAATAGCTTGCCAGTGGTAATAGCACTGGCCTGATACGAGCCAACAATATACCAGCCAGTTCAGGATGACGCTGCCCTTCACTGAGTATTAGCCGGATAATCGGTAACACTCCTTCGGTACTGAAGGCGCTATTATAGTTGTGAACCACTATTCTTAAAAAAACTTCGGGCGGTTGCTCCAGATTGGCCTGAATAGTCTCGGCAAATCGCTGAATCGGTGGAAATTCGTCCAGACAGGCCGCAAAAAGTTCTGCTTTCCCTTCCGGGAAATAGTGATAAATCAGGGCCGGACTAATCGGTTTGCCATCCACGCCCATCAATTTTCCGGCTTCCTGAGCCAGTAGCTTATTGGTTGTACCTTCGTAGCCATATTTTGAAAAGGTGGTCAACGCCGCTTGCACTATCTGGGCTTTTTTTTCTTCGTGATAAATCGGTGTTCGGGCCATCCAAATTCCTGTTCTTATAATTAACCGTTCAATCAATCAATTCATAATTTGATTGTAGCACAAAAAAAGCGACTGTCAATTGGGTTTATAGAAAGATTCAAGAATTTGTTTCACGAGGATTTCTTAAGCCGGGATGTGTGGCTGCGCTTGAACCTGACGCGCAAACGTTAGCTGTATACCTATCGGAATCAGGGCGGCGAGTACCAGAGGGCTACCTAACACTGAGTCCACTGTCCAACCCATATCATATCTAAATCCTTTAGCAGACAAAAAAGGTAACAAGTAAATGAAAGTCATAAAAAGCCCAGAGTAAAGAAGAAGATTAGTACTTTTTTTAACAATTCGTTGATGTTCTTTGCGTACTTCTGGTGAAAATACTTGTTTGTAATGCTGTTCCGTTTCTTTAACCTGGATATTTTTAGTCATTACCAGGATGAAAAGTGGGATGAGAAGAATAAGCTTAATCGAGCTTGCGGGAAGTCCCCAATCACCTTCAAACCAGCTAAAGGGCGCGTTAAAACAAACCATACTAGAAACCAAAATTTGTGTGCGATCTGTGAGCCGTTGCATTTTCAAAAGCAAAGGTAACGAAAAATCGTTACTGTTCCAAACAATCGCTGTACCTTGCAAGGCTAATCGTCGCATATTGAGAAAACCGTAACCGCCAAAAATAAAGCTTATCGCAATTTCAAGAATGTTAAAGAACCAGATGGGTTGTCCAGCAACGCTATTCGGAAAGCGGCTCAACAGGGCCAGTAAAAAAACTCCCATCATTGTGCCGCTAATTCCAAGCGATGTTGCTCTCCAATATTCTTGCAGCCATGCTTTAAACTCAGCGTTCATGTTGTTACCGTGCTTTCGCTATAAGTTTGTAGAGAAATTTAGACGGCGGCTAACTGCTGCTGCCTTCGGGCAACCCACCGGGCGGCGACTAAATGTATTACTATTGGTATCAAGGCCGCTATTACTACAAGACTATTGAACCCCTGGTCTACTGCTTGTCCGGGTAGTCCGATATTTTGGTTAATGCCAGTGAAACTTACCAACATCAAAAAAGTGAGGGCGCTAAGAAAAAGGATTAGACTTTTCCCGGTAACAGAGTCGCTTACTCCGCGCAATTCTGGCGCAGCATTTTGGATAGCCTGCCACCGGAATTTCCTTTGCCACGCAAAATCAATAAGCATCAAGAAAAGAAGCAGAAAAGCAATATTCAATTTAATGGAATTTATTTGTCTTGTTAATTCGATAATTGATGAATTCAGCGGAACATTAAGGCATAGTAATAATACAGTGTAAACTTGCAGCCGGGCTGCAAACCGTTGCATCTTCCACCAGTTTGCGTAACTTGGAATTTCCGAGTTGCTCAAGTTCCAGATGGCAGCCAGGCCCGCAAGTGTAGCCTTTTGCGCCTCTGAAAAGCCATATAGAGCCAGCCCAAAGCTTACAATCACCTCTAAAAAGTTCAAAAACCAGATTGGTTGCCCGACACTTGTTGCTGGAAAGAAGGTCAGCAGAGCGAACGAATTAAAGCCCAAAATCATTCCGCCCCACCCAAGTGCTTGGGCAACCGTTCTGGTTTCGACTAACTTCTTAAACTCAGCGTTCATCTCAACCTCTCACTTTCACTACAACCGCTGTGAGAAACTTTGAACCTCAGCCCGTAGGGTTGCCCTGTGGGTGAACTTTGAACTATGACAGACTGCCCACGATAGCGCCGTCGAGGATTTCGATGATGCGGCTGGCATTGCGCGACCAGAGTTGGTCTTGCGTTACCATCAGCACGGTCTTGCCGTTCGCGACCAGGCGTTTGAGCAGATTAAAGACGAAGTTCGCCGCTTCGCTGGTCAGGTTGCCGAGTGGCTCGTCGCAGAGTAATAGAGGCGGGTCGTTGGCGAGAGTGCGGGCCAACATCACCAGTTGCTTCTCGGTGCGGTTCAAATCGGTCGGGCGAAGGCGGGCCACTTCAGGGTCGCGCAACCCAACTAGCTGTAGCCGCTCGAAGGCTTGCTTTTGGCGTTCGCGGTTATCCGGGTACAGCCCGGCGATTTCCATTGGCTGCATCACCTGTTCGTAGGCCGGACGCTTCATATCCAGTTGCTGCCCGCTATAGAAATAGCCAATATTGCGGGCGCGCCAGCGCACAAAGTCACGGTCAGCTTCCAAATTCAAGCGTCGTCCGGCACTTTCGTAACTGGGGAACTCGCGGTTGTAGACGGTCACGCGCCCTTTGTCTGCCGGAAGCAGCCCTGCCATAATCTGCACCAGTTCGCTTTTGCCGCTGCCACTCGGCCCGACCACTGCCACCAGTTCGCCCTGGCGCAAGCCCAGCCGAACATCGCGCAAAATTTGTTGAGCCGCCCGGCCCTGCCCTTCGGTGAAATAAACCCCTTCCACGCGGGCTACCTCGGCCTGACTATTGGCATTTACCGGCGATTGAGGCTGGGCCTGTATGCCCAGGTTTCCCGTTTCGGGCAAGGCATCGGACGATTGCCGACCCTTGCGCCCGACAATCCGTAAATCCCGAATATCTATATCCAGCGCCGTTTCCAGTTGTTCCAGTCCCGGCCCGCTCCAATCCGCGTCGCTATCGTCAGTAGGAATACGGGTAAAATCGCGCTGAGTCGAATCGCTGGGCAGTTCCATCAAGGTCTGGTCAACCCGGTTGAAGAAGCCGGTTTGCCGTTCGTTCTCAATCCGAAAATCGGCTTCGATGTCACCGAAACGTACTACATCGTTATGATGCAACAGCACTGGCCCTTCCGCCAGCACTCCGTTTACAAAAGTTTTGTTGGTGCTGCCCAAATCGCTTACATAAACTCCTTCGGGGGTGCGCTGCAAGCGGGCGTGCTGGCGGCTAATCGAGTTGCTGTCAATTACTACATCGTTGCCCTGCCCGCGCCCAACCGTCGCTTCCTCGCCATTGAACAAATAGCGCTGCCCGGTACGTAGCAACAAATACAGGTAAGAATCCTCGGTTAGTTGCGGCTCTGGCTCTTCCGCTTCTAATGGGACAGTCGGTGGCAGATGCGTGCTGGAAGGCGGCGTAGGGGTAGTAGTACGTTCTGGCTCACGCGCCGCGCTGGATGGCTGTGTTACTAAATTAGGCTGGGGCAACCTACCGCCAGCTTCCACGCCCGGCCCAAACAATCCTTCAAAGATAAAAAGAGTATCACCCACTCGTATCTGGTCACCCGCATTAAGCTGAATGGCCTCGGTAGGATTAGCCAGTCGCCCGTTTACAATTGTGCCGTTGATACTTCCGGCATCGCGAATCAGCAAGCGTCCGGCAAAGTCGGCAAAAATTTCGGCGTGACGACGGCTCAGGTGCGGCGAGTCAATTGTCACCGAATTTTCGCGGTTACGCCCGAAAGTTAAAGGCGCACCGCCGGGCGCAGGTACTTCAAGTTGAATCTGCTCGTTAGCGCGTGGGCCTTCCAGAAAACTTAAACGGATTTTTGGTACGGGTCGGTTTCCCCCAAAAGTATTCGGCTGGCTCACTTTTTCTTTCCTTTTTCATCTTCACTGCGGCCCGCCAAAAGCAAGTCGGCAAAAAGCGGCAACGAAAGCAAAACGGCGACGATTATGGCGGGAAACCAGCTTAACAGGCTCAAATAAGGCTCGGTTACACCATTGCTGCCCAGGATGCCTTGCAAAATATGGGCGAACCAGAGTAAAAACTGCACCAGCGTAATGGTCAGATAAACTGGAATCATCAGTGCAAACCAGAAGAAAATCTTGCGTTCGCGGGTCGGAACGGGGCGCGGGTGCGGCTGCCGTAAAACCGTGCGGCGCATAAAGACCAGCGCTTTTTTGCGCAAGCTGGGTATTTCAACCCAGTTCGACAGGGCGTAATAGCCATCTAGCTCCATTAGCGGATTAATATTGATGTAGGCCACGATGTAGGATACGCTTGCCATCTGGAACAAAAACGTGCGTAAACCAACATCGTTGGTTGCGAACATGAGTAAACAGCAAATTCCGCCCAGTACCGCGTTAGAAACTGGCCCGGCCATATCTACCGTGATACGCGCCCGCCGATTTTCCAGATAAATATCGTCGGTATTCACATAGAAGTACGGCCCGACATACATCCAGCCAAAACCACCCCGGCTCACCTTGCGTCCGTAAGATTTACAGGCCAGCGCGTGGGCGCTTTCGTGTATCACAAAGTTCAGTAGCGCCACCACAATCAATAACCACCAGAGCGGGCCATTAAAGACTGCTACCGGCGGCTCTACCAAAAAGCTGGCACTAGCCCCAGCACTTTTGTCGAAAAAGCCGAAGTAGATAAACGAAGCCAGCCCTAGCCCCAGTAAAGTAAACAAACCCCAGATTACTGGCTTAAGGAAGAATATCCAGCCGCCCATGCGATAGAGCTTTTCGGTCAGGCCATCTATATTCTTGATTTCATAGCGATAGGTCAGGCGGCGGGCCAGCTGGTTATTTTTGCCTTGCTTTTCGGTAGTGCCGAGCAAATTCTGGTCTACTGCTGGAACTTGCAAGAACCCGGCGGCTTGCAACTGCCCAACAATATTCGAGACCGCTTCCAGGTCGAGAACTTTGTATTCCATAAAATAATTTAGCGCAAGGTCACTGATTGTATTATCGCCGTCCATGCGCTGCCACAAAAAGTAGCCCCGGTCACCCAGCTTAAAGAAACTCTCGCCGCTTTCGTCGCTCAAAATATAATAAAGCTCACCCTCAGTGCTGGTCTGTTCGGTAATCCGATAATTGGCAACCCGCTTGGGACGGAAGCGCCGTTCCAGACTGCGGGCAAAATATTGTCCCAGGTCATAGCCTTTGCTCAGGCCCATTACTTCCTGCAATTTGTTGCGGAAGAGCGTCAGTAATTCGCAGTCCTCGGTGGCGGTGGCGGTCATGGTATGTACCGCTTCGCGCAAAAGGGCGGCTTCGCCAAAAAACTGACCTGGGCCAAGCCTCGCATCCTTGCGGACAACATTATCTTTGTCGCGGTAGCTCATTTCGACCTGACCGCTCCGCACGATATAAAGCGCGCTGGATTGTTCGCCCTGCCAGACAATAACCTCGCCCTTCTTGAAAAGCTTGACCTTCATGTGCCGCCCGATTTGGGCGACCAGTTGCGGCGGCATAGTGTTAAAAGGCGGAATACGGTTCAGCACTGCCCCTATCGGCAATCCAATTAAACGGTCTCCCACCGCAATAATATCGCCGCTCTTGGCTACGATGTTCTTAAAATCGGCCTGGGCCAGCACATAACATTCGACCATTCGCTCGGCCCGCACGGTCATAGGATAAGTCTCGCCGGGAGCAGCGATGCCATCGCCGAAAGTATCGCCTTCTTCCAGCACTGCCAGGTTCTGCTCGTTGCCCTTGTTATCCACCGAATATGCCTGGGCTGCGCCGCCGACAATCAAAAACAATTCTTCGCAAGCGTCGCCCTTTTTCGCCAGCGTTTCTCCGGCACTATAGACCCGGTAGCGCAAGCGTTCCGCCAGGGCTTGTCGGGTCTTTTCGCTCAAGGTCTGCATCAAAAGCGTACCCTTGAGCCAGTTTGCCGCCGAATTAATCGAGACCTGTTGCTGGAAGAACGAGACAATCGTGCGATTTCGCATTAGTTCCCTGACGAAAGTAGCTTCTTCCAGAATCAGCGCCTTGACTGGCTCTTTGGCTTCCAGCCGATTGGCGAAAGGCTGGTCAGCAAAAATGGTGCGTTCGCCATAAACGGTTCCTTTGCCGAGTTCGCCCAGCACCAACCGCGATTTGCCCTGGTCGAGCGCCCGCGAAATCGTCACTGTACCTTCCAGAATGACGAAGAAAGCGCCGCGTCCCTGCCCCTCACGGGCGATTTCCTGCCCCGCCTTGAAAGTCACTTCTTTGAAAAACGGCACGAGCAAATTAAAATTGACCACATCCAGTTCGTCGAAAGGCGAAATGCCACGCAACGGATGGGTAATGGCAACGTTCTCAGGGCTACTTCGGTATAGTAATTTGCCACTAAGGTTGGCGGTAGTTTCGGTTTCAGTCTCGCTCGGCTCACTTTGGTCAGTGCCGCGCTCGGTCAGTTCCAGGGTTAGCGTGCCGCCTTCCAGTAGCGGGTATTTCAGCACGTCTTCCGCCGCCGCAATCGCGCGTTCGACTGTAACGGCTTGCGATGCGCTGGCGCTTTCACTATCTACCGCCTCGCCTTCTTCTTCCGCGGCTAACGGAAGAATTTCAGCCTCATCCGAATTTATTTCTTCAAAGGTAAATTCAAAGTCACCAATCTTTACCGTATCGCCCGTCTGTAAAACGGTTGTCCCGCCGATTTCTAATTTATTGACCAGTGTGCCGTTGGCCGAGCCAATATCGGTTATCACAAAGCGCCCGTTCTCGACTGCCAACCGTGCATGGCGGCGCGATACCGAGGGGTCACGCAGAATCAAATCGTTATTTTCGGGGGCGCGGCCTATCAAAATCTGGCGATTAATCGGCAAGCGCACGTATTCCGGCCCCAGTTGCAAACTGCGTTGGCTGGTGGCAAAACGCAAAGCGCCACCAGCCATAGTAGTGGTTGCGGAAGCAGCCAGGGGCTTGGGCGGTGGAATATAGGGTCGGCGGGGCGCTCGGAAGCGCAATACCAACCGCCCAACCTCAATTAAATCGCCATCGCGCAACCGCACCGGGGCAACCAGCTTTTCGTCGTTTACTTTAGCGGGTAAGTTCGCGCCCAGGTCGCTGATAATATACGAATTATCGAGCCAGCTAATTTCGGCGTGCCGTCGCCCGACTACCGGGTCGAGGAAAGGCAAATCGTTAGTATTGTAGCGCCCGATTAAAAACGGATGGTTCGGGGTAAGGCGGCAGAACGAGTCTTTCCGGGGTGGTTCGGCTTGCCCGGATTGCGTCCGTAAATTATTTTCAAGCACTTCCAGCCGGGCTATCCCCGGTTCGCCATCTTCCAATAGCTCCCAACGTAGCCCCCCGCGCTTGCGCGGAATGCTCTGACTATAGCCAGTTTCGCCTTCGGGGTCGGGCAGCATATAGAGTAATTCCAGCGTGCCACAGCCCAGCGTATCGCCTGGAAATAACGGGGTCGGCCCGGCAATAAATTGTCCGTTGAGGCGCGTGCCGTTGGAAGAACCGAGGTCGGTAACAATCACACAATTATCATCTTCGCGAAACGAAAGCGAAGCGTGAACGCCGGAAATGCGGTTGCCGGGGTCTTGTAGAATAACATCTACCGGCATTTTCACTTTTGGCCCACCCCGGCCCAAAATTAGCGGACGCTCTTTCAGTTCAGCACAATCGAACGGTAGCATAGTTCCTGCCTGGGGGCCATTACCTATTAATAAATAAGGTTTGGTGGCTACTTTGTGCCATTGTTGCGCCATCCCAGTTATAACTTCTGCCACTGCTGTGTCCCTCGTCCGTAATTTTGACAAAAATAAGTTAATCTTGAAAAAATAGTTCGTTCCGGCCCGCCACGCCCCTTTTTCAGCCATTCTCCAAAAAAAGGCAGCCAAATTAATTCTGGTCGCATCACCGTAATGTTCAACATTATACCCTACAACCGTCGCTTGTACAATCCACTTTTACCTCATTTCCCCTGAGTCGAAGATAAAATGCAGGAACACAGATGAACACTGAGAACCACCACCCTTCGGGCGTGAACACGGATAATATTAGATATAGGATGCTTGGTTGCTACCTTAAAAGTAGTAGCGACTAAAATCGCTACTACTTTAGTCCATACCCCGTTTACCGACATACCTTATACCTTATTATTTGCACCCAATCTAAAGCGATTTCATTCGCTACTACCATGCGAAAATCCTGAAATTAAAAAAATCTGTGTTCATCCGTGTTCCCGCATTTGTATGACATTGCTCCGCCAATGGATTTCTTCACCTGCTCCGGCTTTGAAATTTGATTGCAATTGCCTCAAGCGGTACAATGACGCTGGCATAATAAAATGAGGCTGACCAAACCGAGAAGTTTTGCAATGACCGGGGGCGAGTTTGCCCCAATGACCCATATTGATATAAACGGTATTCAGCCGGAAATTAGTCTTGAAGCATTTTGGGAATTTTTGCAAAGATTTTCCTGAAATGCTTCAAAACTAAATGAAAATATTGGCAGAAGAAAGGTGGGCTATGGCATGGAATCCGAAGATGCGGTGATGCAATCGGAAGATACGGTACTGGTGATGGTGCATAAGCGTATTCGTAAACGCGAAAGCTACAACATTGATAGCGTCGAAATTATTAGCGCGCTCGAAAAAAACGGCTATCCGATGGAAGAAAAAGAAGTAATGGATAGTCTGGCAAGCCTGAAAAGCCAGGGCTATCTCCGCGCCTACGAAGATTTCGCCGATGGCAACGTGGGCAGCAAAGTCACCCGCTACTGGGGACTCGAAATCACCCCCGAAGGCGCAATGCACGCGATTGATTTGATGAACAAGTTCCGCTATGGCGCGCAGTAGAAGTGATAAGTGATGAGCAAGGGCGGAACTATTATTCCGCCTTTGATTGATGGTAAGATAGAATTTACCTTACAGTCCACAAAGATTGTGGAACTGAGTAGAAAGCGATTTCATCCGGCCTATATTTTGCGGCTGCGCGAACCAGAGTTGAGCGAAGTAAAAGCCAGCGTGCTGGAAGATTTGAAGCGGGTTAAGGCGCGGCTCGATGCCCTGTAAGTCGGCACTGCTGAACCGCAACCCTGGCAAGCCTCTAAAACCGAAGGGGATGGGCAGCAGCTATCTATGTTTTAAACAAAAAGGCCAGCCTTTCTTGCAAGAAAGGCTGGCCTTTTTGTTAATATTTCCAAAAATCTATTTAACTGGGCTGTTCGAGCTGGTTAAGATGCCAGTAAAGCCCAGCACACTGCCGACAATCAGTAGAGCAATGCTAACCGTTGACCAGGTTTTAAAGCCATCGGCTATCATCAGGCCGATACCCAGAATACACAGCGCCCAGCCCCACGAACCGGGCCATTTTCTTTCGCCGCCAAAGGCAATAAATCCGGCAGCAATTACCAGCGTTGGAATGAGAACCCACCAGCCCAAAACCATAATCTTCTCCTTTTTAATTTAAGCTCACATCCGTTTTAAGCAAAACTTTCGCTTTAGCAACACCATTAGCAAACTGTTAAAGGCTGCGCTCACTCTAGTAAGAGGTTTCTCGTCTGGTTTTAGAAATTTTAGCAAAAATTTCCAAAACTAGCTAAATTTTGTGAGAGTTATGTGCAGGCGAAAGTTTTTTTAATTTTAATAAATTATAGCTGTGCTACGTCTGCCAGGATGTAGCATAGCAAACAATCAAGGAAAAGTCTATTGAAGAAGCATAGATAAATGGTGAAGATGTTTAACCAGATTTTAATGAATTAACTGTAAACCTATTGACGGCATAGTGAGGGGTTGCTATAATTTAAACAGAGCGTGGAAGGCTCCAAGAGTTGTAGAGGTAAAGTCAAAAGTTAGTAGTGTAACCACTCCATCCCGGCTTTTATGAGCCAGGCATAACAAGGAAATTACCCGCCAATATTTTTCTAAGTTTGAACATTCGAATATGCTATTAGCTTGATAAGGCTACAACCTGTCGAATTTAGCCAGGGTACTGAAAGTCGTATCTTCTCCTTGTAGCTACCCCCACCTTTTTCAATTCAAAGTTGGCCCTGCCGACTCACTTCTTCGCCCGGTGGTCTCATCTTTCAGCACTCCCTTTTTGTTTATATTCAACTTGTTGTCTTGTCGTTCTGGGCGCTGTGGCGCAACGGGCTTATCCTGTCTTTCACTCCCCTTTGGCTCGTCTTCACCCTTCGCCGTCTATCCTGTTAATTTGTTTGAGTTTCTCCGGCCCAGCGGAGAGAAAGAGGAAAGAGTTACTATGACGGTCAAATTGTTCATCGGCAACCTATCGTTCAAAGCGACTGAGGGCGACCTGGAGGAATTGTTTAGCCAGGCGGGTCAGGTAGTCTCCACCAGGGTCGTTACTGACCGGGAGACGGGTCGCCCGCGTGGTTTCGGCTTTGTGGAAATGTCCAGCAAAGAAGAAGCCGATAACGCAATTCAGATGTTTAACAATTTCAGCCTGAACGGACGAGCCATTGCCGTTAACGAAGCACGTCCACGTGAAAATACCGGCGGTGGCTATAGCGGTGGTCGTGATCGAGGTGGTTACGGCGGTGGTGGTCGTGACCGGGGTGGTTACGGTGGTGGCGGCGGTGGTGGCGGCTACCGCGATTAAAAATCATAAAAGATTTAGCTACAAAGATAGCGATTTCAAGCTTTTCGGCTGCACTCAATCCGAAAAGCTTGAAATCGCTACTTTTTTAATTGAGATTTCCGTTCAAATAGCGGCAAAGCGGCTGTAGGAAGGGGCTACGCCCTCGATTTCTGACCGATGCTACCCTCATCCTACAGCCACTTTGAATGGTGTTAGGTTTAAACTGGGGCTGAGTAATTGGATAAGTCGGATAGAGTTGGTTGCTCGTGATTAAGTTCCTGATTTGCTTCCACCGGGTCAATCGGCTTTTTTTGTGAGGGGTCGGCTGGCAAAAAGCGCTCTAACAAAGCATAAACCGTTTTTAGCTCAAACGGCTTGTTCAAAACCGCATTGGCCTGAATAGTCTCAATGTCAATCAAAAAAGCTGTACCACTCAGAATAATAATCGGCACCTCGGCAAATTGCGGATCAGCCCGCAATATTAGCGTCAATTCTTCTCCACCCAGCTCTGGCATTTTAATATCGGTAAAAATCAAATCGGGCTGGTGTTTTCTGGCAACTTCCAGCCCTTCTTTACCATCGCGGGCTATAAAAGTTTCGTAGCCTCGCTTTGTTATAATACGTTGCAAAAGGCTAACTATACCAGGGTCGTCGTCCACTACCAGCACTTTTGCCATTTTACTTCCCCTACGGCATAATTCTATATATTTCTTATATAAAGTATCGGTCAAGCCATAATTGTAACATACGCTGTTACTTGATCAACTGTAACACTAATTAGACCAACGAAGTCGTTCCAAAGATGATTCGATTATAGCACGCATTCTGTACTTAGCAAGTCAAATGAAGCCAGCCGAGATTACAAGATCACAACATTACATCATTTAAAGAGAGTAGCACAAACCCTGCCCCAAAATATGATATAA
This sequence comes from Chloroflexia bacterium, assembly GCA_038209275.1. Taxonomy (GTDB): domain Bacteria; phylum Chloroflexota; class Chloroflexia; order Chloroheliales; family Chloroheliaceae; genus L227-5C. The sequence goes on from JBBQXW010000116.1 coordinate 17,176, forward strand.
TAATTAAAACATCTGTTTGCTTTTAAAATTTTGACAGGTTAAATCATTGAGAAAAAATTATGCTCAATTCTGATAATGAGCAGTCCCACCCAAAAGCCAGAAATAATTACGAGCAATTGGCGCACCGCGCTCACCTTTTTTTGGAGCGAAACGGCGGCCATGCTTCTGAGCAAGCTTTAATCCACGAAGTTTTTAATGTGCGCCCTGGCAGCAAATCGGAAGTATGGGGCAATATTCTGACGCAAGTGCTGGCTGACCCGCACCGTTTCCGGCGCACGGGCGGCGAGTGGTCTTTAGCGATTCAGAGCGATGTCACCAGCGCCCTGTTCGACCTGGAATATGTGGTGATTGACTGTGAAACTACCGGGCTACATCCGCAACGCCAGCGCGTAATTGAGGTGGCGGCGATTCGGGTGCGGGGCGGGAAGCGCATCGAGACCTTTGAAACCCTGATTAATCCGCACCGCCGCGTCCCCGACTATATTACCCAGTTTACCGGCATCTCCAGCGAAATGACCGCTACCGCGCCGGGTTTTGGCACTATCGCCCACAAGCTGCGCGATTTTATCGGTTCGGCTATTGTAGTCGGGCATAATATCCCATTCGATATTCGCTTTTTGGATTACGAATTGCATCGTCTGAACTTGCCGCCGCTACTCAATGAAACAGTAGATACTATTACGCTGGCTTTGCGGTTGCACCCCGGCATGAAACGGCCCAACCTTGACCGCCTGGCGGCGCTGGTTGGTTTGCCCGTCACTAACCGCCACCGCGCTTACGGCGATGCTTCGATTACCGCCGACGCTTTCCTGATTTTGCTGGGGCAAGCCGCCGAAAAAGGCTATACCAACCTGAGCGATTTACGGGCCGGACGGCCCTCGGCCCTGTTCAAGAAGCCAGCGGTTAAAGACCCTAAATTAGAAATTGTACAAACCGAAACTAAACCAGGCCAAACCCAGCAAAAACCAACCAACCTGACGCTCTTTGAAATGCCCTTGCCCGAAGAAATTGTGCCAGAACCAGAGTTAGAACCAGAGCCAGCCGAAATCGAAGATAGCGAAAGCGAAATATTAGAGCGGCCCGACCATTTGCCGGGGCGCGCCCGCTATCGCTCCGAAATGGCTTCGCTGACCAACCGCGCCACCGCCCGCGCCCGCCACGTGCTATCTAAAGACCTCATTCGCGATTTGCCGGAAGCGCCGGGCGTTTATCTGATGAAAGATGCTACCGGCAAAGTAATTTATGTCGGCAAGGCCAAAAATTTGCGTGACCGCGTTTCGTCCTACTATAGCCAACCGCTCGGCTACACCCGCAAAATGGACGGGCTGATAGAAAGTATTGACCGCATTGAGCATATTGTGGTCGGCAGTGAACTGGAAGCGCTGCTGCTCGAATCGAAGCTGATTAAACGCTATTTGCCGCGCTACAATTCGCAACAGCGCAACTACGCCTCGTATCCTTTTATCAAGATTGATTTGTCGCAGCGCTTCCCACGCATTTACAGTTGCCGCGAAGTTTGCGACGACGGGGCGCGTTATTTCGGCCCATTCAAAAGCCGCCGGGCCGTCGAAACTACCGTCGAAATTATCGAGCAGCTTTTCCCGATTCGCAACTGCACCCGTTCTTTTGAGTGGGAAACGCTGGAACGCAAACGCAAGCAAGCTTCGCCCTGTCTGCGGTTGGGCTTAGGGCGTTGTCCTGGCCCTTGCACGGGCAAGCATAGCAACGACGACCAGACCGAATATATGCAAATTATTGAGGAAGTTATCAGCTTCTTGAGCGGCGAAAAACAAACCATGCTGGACGTACTGTGGCAACGCATCCAAAAAGCCTCCCAGCACCAGGATTTCGAGCGGGCCGCCGCCATGCGCGATGCTTATCAGCAGACCGAAAAAATTATCGGCAGCCAGAGCTTTTTGGCGGCTGCCGTCGAAGGCAACAATGTTTTGATTGTGCTGCCTTCGGTAGAGCCGGGCGCAGTGGAAATTTTGTGCATTTACCGAGGGCGATTGGGCCGACAAGAACGCTTCAAGCTCGGTGACGACGATAATACTTCGCTCGACGCTGCCGCCATCCGCCTGGAAAATCTGTGGCAAGCCCTGACCGAACGCGAGGTAGAGCTAACCGCTACCCAACCGGGCTGGGGTAAACACGGTGGTCGCGTCATCGGGCAGGAAGCAGTAGACGAAATCAATATTATCGCTCGTTGGCTCTACACCCACAGCGACCCCGCCGAAGCCGCCACTAACCAGCTAATCCTGCCCGTTGCCCCCACCCCAGTCAACCCGGCTTTCTGGCTCGAAG
>JBBQXW010000117.1:0-19241 GCA_038209275.1 Chloroflexia bacterium
ATAATAAAGCGATTATAGCACATCTTTTGACCCGTTTGCCTGAGATAGCAAAAAACAGAACCCGACCATGAATGGTCGGGCTAAAAACGGGAAGCTCATTTATTTTTAGCCTGACCATTCATGGTCGGTTTTTGCAAAAAATTGACGCGCACTCACAAAAATGGCTTCTCATTATCAGAAAGAATGGTAAGGAGAAGCCATTTTGTGCCAGATTTATCAAACTGGTAGGGTACTGGTTTCTTTATCCTGAAAAATCATTGCGCCGTCTTCCACATCCACCATAATTTGTGAACCGTCGCTGAAATGGCCTTCCAGTAGCGCCATTGCCAACGGGTCGAGAATGAGTTGCTGGATGGCTCGTTTCAAAGGACGCGCCCCGTAAACCGGGTCGTAGCCCGTTTCAGCCAGTAACTCTAGCGCTACGTGGGTCAGGTCGAGGGTAACATTGCGTTCGGCTAAACGCTGCCGCACCCGCGCCAGTTGAATATCTACGATTTTGGCAATCTGGTCACGGCCCAGCGCCCGAAAGACAATAATCTCGTCTACCCGGTTCAAGAATTCCGGCCTGAAATGTTCGCGCAATTCACCCATCACCAGCTGACGGGCCTGGCTGTACGATGCCGGGTCGTGGCCCAGGTTAGTCAGGTATTGGCTGCCGGTGTTTGAGGTCATGATGACCACTGTATTCTTGAAATCTACCGTTCGGCCCTGGCTATCGGTCAAGCGCCCGTCGTCGAGCAATTGCAGCAGCACATTAAAGACATCCGGGTGGGCTTTCTCGATTTCATCGAAAAGCAGCACCGAATAAGGTCGCCGCCGAATTGCCTCGGTCAGTTGTCCGCCTTCGTCGTAGCCGACATATCCTGGTGGCGCGCCGATTAAGCGGCTGACGCTGTGCTTTTCCATATATTCGCTCATATCAATTCGCACTAGCGCCTGGTCATCATCAAACAAAAACTCGGCCAGCGCCCGCGCGAGTTCGGTCTTGCCCACCCCCGTTGGCCCTAAGAAGATAAACGAGCCTAGCGGACGGTTGGGGTCTTGCAACCCGGCCCGCGAACGCCGTACCGCGTTAGAGACCGCCTTGACCGCTTCTTCCTGCCCGACCACCCGTTTATTTAGTCGTTCTTCCATTTTAATCAGCTTTTCGATTTCGCCTTCCTGCAAACGGCTGACTGGCACGCCCGTCCAGCGGCTTACAATTTCGGCAATCAAATCGCTGTCTACCTGTTCATTAAGCAAACGCCCGCTTTGTTGGGTTTCGGCCTCGACTTCTTTTAGCCGCGCTTCAAGCTCGGTCAGCTTGCTGTACTTCAACTCGCTGGCTTTTTGATAATCCTGCTGGCGCTGGGCATCCTCAATTTGGAGTTGTACCTGCTCGATTTCCTCTTTCAAATCGCGCACCTGGTCAATCGTTTGTTTCTCGACTTCCCAACGGGCAGTAAGCTGGTTGTTTTTCTCTTTCAGATTTTCTAGTTCCTGCTCTAGCTTCTCCAGGCGGTCACGGCTGGCGGTATCTTTCTCTTTTTTCAAAGCTTCACGTTCGATTTGAAGCTGGTCAATCCGCCGCCGCACTTCGTCCAGTTCGACTGGCAAGCTATCAATTTCGGTACGCAGTTTGGCCGCCGCTTCGTCAATCAAATCAATCGCTTTATCCGGCAAGAAGCGGTCAGTAATATAACGGTTGGATAATACCGCCGCCGCAACCAGGGCCGAGTCGGTGAAGTGTACGCCGTGATGTACTTCGTAGCGCTGGCGCAACCCGCGCAAAATCGAAATGGTATCTTCAACGTTCGGTTCGTCTACCATTACGGGCTGGAAGCGGCGTTCCAACGCTGGGTCTTTTTCGATATGCTTGCGATACTCATCCAACGTGGTTGCGCCAATCATGTGCAGTTCGCCGCGGGCCAGCATCGGTTTGAGCATCTGGCTGGCATCCATTGCGCCTTCTGCCGCGCCCGCCCCGACCACGGTGTGCAACTCATCAATGAACAGCACAATCTGACCTTTCGCGGCTTCTACTTCCTTCAGCGTCGCTTTCAAGCGTTCCTCGAACTCGCCCCGGTATTTCGCCCCGGCGACCATTGCCGCCAAATCCAGCGCGATAATCTTTTTGTTTTTCAAGCCCTGTGGCACGTCGCCCCGCACCATGCGGTTGGCTAAACCTTCCACAATCGCCGTTTTACCAACACCCGGTTCGCCTATCAGCACCGGGTTATTTTTCGTCCGACGCGAAAGCACCTGGACTGCCCGCCGGATTTCTTCATCGCGCCCGATAACCGGGTCAAGCTTGCCTTGCCGGGCCAGTTCGGTCAAATCGCGCCCATATTTTTCAAGCACCTGGTATTTACCTTCCGGGTTCTGGTCGCTGGCCCGTTGCGCCCCCCGAATGGTGGTCAACACATTCAACACCGCGTCATGAGTAACGCCAAATTCGCGCAAGATTTTGCCTGCTTCGCTCTTGTCTTCGGTCAGGGCCAGCACGAAATGTTCGGTGCTGGTATATTCATCCTTCATTTTAGCGGCTTCTTGCTCGGCGACATCAATTAGTTTAATTACCGAATTGGTAAAAAGCCGTTCGGTAGCTGCCCCGTAAATGCGCGATTTTTTATCCAGCACACTATCTACCCGACTTCGCAACCGCCCTGGCGCGATGCCTAATTTAGCGACGATTTGGGGCGTAATGCCGTTTGGTTGGTCTAGCAAAGCCAATAATAAATGCTCCGGCTCTATCTGAGGGTGGTTACGAATTTCCGCATCGTTTTTAGCGTTCATAAGCGCTTCTTGCGCTTTTTCGGTTAGTTTATTAATTTCCATCTAGCTGCGTGCCTCCTGTTTTTCTTTGACACTTTAATATACGTTTAATTTTCTTTTCCTGTCAATCTTTTTTATTAAATTCGGGATTCTTGGATTAAATTTGCATTCTTGATATGTGCATAACCTGTTTGTCTCGTAAGACTATACGCATTGCTAAATTAGAAGTTAGTGAGCATGGCGTTAGAACAGTGTTAGAAATACAGTTGATTACGTTTAGTTTCAGGGAAAGTTTGTGATTTGCAACACCGCGAATGGGTGAAGCTTGGCACTCAAAACGGGTGAGCAGGCACACGCCAAAAGAGTGACTTAGCTTATACTAAAGTAATGGTTTGAGGATTAAAATAAAGCTGTAAGAAAGAGAGACACCGAACCAAACCAAACAAACTAAATTTTCTTTTTCTTACATAATCTTAATTTCTATCTCCAATCTCCAATTCTCCACTCCAATTCTTCTCTCTAACTCCTCCATACAAAGTGCGCCGGTGAGCAGACGGCGCACTTGCATTTCATAGGCTTGCGCTACAGTGGAGATAAATATGTCTAAAATTTATTTGGTGGCCTGAATTTCTTCCGCCAGCGCCTGACAAATTAAATGGTATTCTTGCTCAATGGCGCTCACTAACTCGGCGGCTCCTGTCAGGTTGCCACTTTTGCCTAATTTCTCTAAACGGCTGCTTAGTTCAGCCATTCTAGGCGCACCGAGGTTCTGGCTACTGCCCTTAAGATTGTGACCCGCTTGATGCACCCTTTTAGCATCATTTTCCTGAATAGCCTCTTGTAAACCTACTAGCAAGGTTGGGGTTTCCATTTGGAAAGCTTCCGCTAATTCCTGAACAATATCCAGCTCATCTTCGCCTTGATATTGGCGCAATTCGGCCAGCATTTGCTTGTCCAGCGTCGGCATAGTGTCGGGCAGCAACGCCGGATCAAGGTCGGTTTTTACCTCAGTGCTAGTGCCTGCCGAACGCAACCCTTCGACCTTTGCCGCTGGCCCTCTCCCGCCCGCATAATGCCAGGCCCGCTCTAAGGATTCCTGTAATTCTTTTACCTGAATCGGCTTGCTCAGGTAATCATCCATGCCTGCCGCCAGACATTCTTCCCGGTCTCCTTGCATCGCGTTGGCGGTCATGGCTACAATATAGGGTCTTTCTTCCTTTGACCAGTGCTTAACAATATAGCGACTGGCTTCCAGACCGTCTAATTCCGGCATTTGCACGTCCATCAGGATTAAATCGTAGCCCTGCCGCTCGATAGCTTCGATGGCCTCCAAACCGTTGCCCGCTACATCCGCCCGGTAGCCCATCCGCTCCAGAACGCGCAAAGCCAGCTTTTGGTTAACGGTATTATCTTCGGCTAATATTATTCGCAAAGGCATACGCTGCCCGATAGTGTGGTCAAAGCGGCGTTCGATGGCCTCGGCCCGTTTAGCGTCCGCTTCTACCTCATCCCCTACCAGGACAGTCACCAGCGTGTTATAAAGCTGAGAAACCTTAATCGGCTTATTCAAGAACGCGGCAAAATGAACCCGTTGCGGCCCGACTTCTCGCCGCCCTAAAGAAGTCAGCATCACTAGCGGCAAGGCATCGGCATCGCGGTAGCGCCTTAGCTCTTCCGCCAGCATCATGCCGTCCATTTCGGGCATCTGCATATCCAGAATTGCCACATCAAAAGTCTCGCCAGCCTTAATCAGGCTCAAGGCTTCCGGCCCGGAAGTACATTCTACCGCCTGTAAGCCCCAGCGTTGCACCTGCAAGCGCACGATTTTACGGTTGGTGGCATTGTCATCCACTATCAAAACTCGTTTACCGTTTAGCTCTGGCTGGGTGGTTTCCAGATAAAGTTGGGGCGTGCGGGCAGTGGCCTCGGCCTGGATAGTAAAATGGAAGGTCGAGCCGTTCCCTACTTCGCTTTCTACCCAGATTTGCCCGCCCATCATTTCGGATAGCCGTTTACAAATCGCCAGCCCTAACCCGGTGCCACCGTAGCGGCGAGTAGTCGAGGCATCTACCTGGCTAAAAGAGCGGAACAAGCGGGCCTTGCCCTCATCCGAAATGCCTATGCCGGTATCTCGAATAGCAAAATGCAGTTCATAGAGTGCATTACTATTAGTATTAATAGCATTGGGGGTGGCCTTAGCGCCGACTGTCACCACTACTTCGCCATGCTCGGTGAATTTAAGGGCGTTAGAGAGCAAATTAACAATTATCTGGCGCAGCCGGGTAACATCGCCCAGCACCATTTCAGGCACGCCTGCCTCCATAATATAAGCTAAATCCAAACTTTTTTCGGCGGCTCTGGTAGCCAATAAGTCTAGCGAGGCTTCCAGACATTCGCGCAGGTCAAAAGGATGGGTTTCCAGTTCCAGTTTACCAGCTTCAATTTTGGAGAAATCCAGAATATCGTTGATAATAGTGAGCAAGGCATCGCCACTATAGCGAATGGTTTGGGCATAATCGTACTGCTCTTCACTGAGCGGAGTATCCAGCAATAGCCCGGTCATGCCGATAATACCGTTCATGGGAGTGCGAATCTCATGGCTCATGGTAGCCAGGAAAGCACTCTTGGCCTGATTAGCTTGCTCGGCATCGCCTTTGGCTAATTCCAGTTCGGCGGTGCGCTGCTCTACCTTGTGTTCCAGGGTAGAGTACAGCAAGGCGTTTTCGATGGCAATGGCGGTTTGGGAAGAAAGCAACTGTAAAATTTCCACTCGTTCCGGGGTAAAGGCGTTGGCGGTCAGGCGATTTTCCAGATAGATAATCGCACTTAATTTGCCCTGATATAGAATAGGCACGCACAAAATCGCCTGGGGCTGGTTTTGGCGCACGTAGGGGTCTTTAGCAAAAGCGCCCCCTTTGCTAACTTCATTTAGCACCAAGACTTCGCGGCGGCGGGCTACATACTGCACAATCGCGGGCGAAAGCTCTCTACATTCTTCCAGTGGGATAGATTGCAAAATTTGAGGCTCGGCTATATCCAGACCGCCGACCATTTCTACCAACAGTTGCCCGTCCCGCTCCAAAATAAAACAACCGCGCTGCGCCCCGGCATTTTCCAGCGAAATCAGTAGCAGCTTTTCCAGCAACTTACCCAGGTTAATCTCCCCGGCAATCGCTTGCGAAGCCTTGACTACCGTCATTAAATCCAGCGCATTGTCGGCCCGGCGGGTAGTAGTGGTGGTAGTGGCAAAGGTCATAGTAGTAGCTTCGCCCAACAAAGAAGGCAACGCGCCCGCCGTAACCAGGGCCGGATATTTCTTTTCCAAAGCGGTTGCCTTAGCTTTAGCACCCCATTTCTGGTAGGCATAGCGCGCTTCGGCCAGATACACCAGCGCTACTTTTTCTTTGCCCAGCTTAAAATACAGGCGGGCGGCTAATTCATTGGCTAAAGCTTCATCCTGAAGGTATTCATTAGTTCGGGCTGTGCTGATGGCCTCATCGTAGAGGGTGCGGGCGGTTTGCTCTTGCCCAATCAATTTTGCTACTTCCGCTTCAACCAGCAAGTAACGTTGCCGAAAACTTTGCGGGTTGGCTTCGGCCCATTTTTTAAGCTGTTTTTGTTGCTTGGCGATAATTTTTAGGTAGTTGGCCTGTTCTTTTGGATTAGCCTGCGGATAAAGCGCCGCCAGCGTCAGCGAGTGAAAGAAATTCCAGTCTACTTGATAGGAAGAACCCAGGCCCGCCTTTATCATTTTCTCGCAGCCTTGTAGCTGGGCTAGCGTAGCGGCATAATCCTCACTTAAAAAGAGCAACAACACTTTAAAGATGACGTAGTGCATCATGGCTAGAGGGGCTTGTACCAGCCCGGCGGCAAAGTCATTTTCATCAAAATCAGGGCTGCTCAGAGTTGATAAAGCTTGAGTTTCGCCCTGTAAGCTTTTGATACCCTGTAAATCTATGGTATAAACCGCCTGATTTTCAGTGCCTTTAGCGCGGCGGGCAAAATCCAGGTATTTAGTTAATTCAGTGCGTACTTCGTCCAGTACCATACCCGTACCAAGCATAGTGGTAGCACTGATATTCAGGCACAGACCCGCGTTAAAGAAATCGCCGCCTTCCAGCCCATATTGATAGCCCCGCCGGGTGTAGGCTAAACTATCGCGTTGCCGACTGCTCCAGGGATAAATCATGCCGCCACTGACAAAATAGGTTTTGCCTCTAGCAATAGGGTCATCGAACTTATCGGCTAATTTAATCGCTAACTCGCCAAATTCGCGCCCGCCCTTAAAATCGCCTAGCTGCGAACCCACCACCAGACCATAGCAAGCATAGGCATACGGCGAGGCTTTGGTGTTCCCGGCCTTTAACGATAAACTCACACTCCGCAGCACTAACAAGGCAAACAAATTGGGGTCGAGCAAGAAAGCGGCTGGGCCTATGTTTTGTAGTACGGCTAAAGTCGTAATAGCGCTGGGGTCGGTGGCTTCGGGGAGCTTGACTAAATCCGGCGTTTTGCGCCCGCGCAACTGAAATTTTAGCTTCATAGCTTCGGTTAAAACCACCATCTGATTGATTTTTTCGGGCAAGGGCGCGTTTAGCAAGGTTAAAGCCTTGCGCCCGCAAGCAATCGCCTCAGCAAAGTTAGCTACCCGCAGGTTTAAAATCACCTGCAAATCGTAAAGGTGGGCTTTTTCCAAATCTGCTTTAGCATGCGCTAGAGTTTGATTAAATAAAATCTGGGCTTTCTCAAAATTGCCTGTCAGGTTTTCACATTCGGCCTGTTCGGTATGCAGCGCTAAAGTTAGTTGATATTGGCTTTGCCAACTATCCGAGGGCAAAAGTTCAATTCCGCTCATAATATATTTCAAAGCGAGCTGGTAGGCGGTAGAAGCTTTGGCCTTTTGAGCGGCTTGCAGATTGAGCCTCGCTACGGTAACTCTCTCGGCCTTATCATCCAGCAATTTAGCCCCGGCATCTAACTGGTTGACGATTTCAAACAGATTTTCTTCTAAAGCTTCGCCCTGACTGTTTTTCAAGACCAATCGCCCGATGCTTAAATGCACCGCCTGAGCTTCTTCTTCGCTCATCAAAACGTAGGCGGCTTGCTGTACCCGGTCGTGGGCAAATTTGTAAGAAACCCCCAGCGCCTCGTCATTTTCAGCCAGTATTTCCAGCAAGCGGTAGTCGGAACTGAGCGGCACGACCAGCCCCATTTCTAAAGCTTCGCGCAAATCGAGGGCAGTTTGTGGCACACTATGCTGGTAGACTGTGGCAAGCGTGCTGGCCTCAAACTGGTTGCCAATACAGGCCGCCAGCTTTAAGACTTGCTGGCAAACCAGATTCAGTTTTTGAAGTTTAGCCGTCATTAGCTCCACTACATTGTCTGTAATGTCGAGGCCTTTGATTTTTGCCATGTCCCAGCGCCATTGACCTTTTTGAGGGTCAAAATCCAGAAGTTTTTCGGTGTACAACAGCTTTAAAAACTCGCCCGCAAAGAAAGGATTGCCACCAGTTTTTGCCAATAGTAATTCGGCTAATTCTACGGCCTGTTGTGGTTCGCAATACAAACCGTCCTGCACTAATTGAGTCAGGTGGTCTAAATTTAAGGGCGCAAGCGCAATCCGATTAATCGCAAGGCTAGTTTTGTGGAGGCTATCCAACATTAAAAGCAGGGGATGGGCTGCGTCCACTTCGCTGTCACGATAAGCCCCTACCAATAGTAAGGCGCGGTCTTCCGCCTCGCTCAACAATAGCTCCATCAGCCGTAGCGAAGCACTATCGGCCCATTGCAAATCATCTAAAAAGATGGTTAGAGGATGTTCTTTGCGGGCAAAAACCTCGATAAAGTTCTGGAAAGCCAAATTAAAGCGGTTTTGGGTTTCGGTAGGCGGCAACTCCGGCAAGGGCGGCTGTGCGCCAATAATTAGTTCGACCTCTGGAATAACCTCGACAATAATCTGACCGTTGACCCCCAGCGTTTCTAATAGCGCTTCGCGCCATCCGGTCAGGCTAGTTTCGTCCTGGGTGAGCAACTGACGCACTAAATCGCTAAAGGCTTGAATGAGCGATTGATAGGGGATGTTGCGCTTGAACTGGTCGAATTTCCCGGCGATAAAATAGCCGCGTTGCCGCACCAGCGGCTTTTGCACTTCATGGACTAAGGCCGATTTGCCCACGCCCGAATAGCCTGTTACCAGCATTAGCTCGGTACGGCCTTCGCTCACCCGCTCGAACGCCGCCAATAATTCGGCGATGCTGGCTTCACGCCCATAGAGTTTTTGCGGCAGACAAAAGCGGTCAGGTATATCTTGCTGCCCCAGAGTAAAGCTATCCGAACTGCCCGCTTCCAGCAGATTCAAGCACTTTTGCAAATCAGCCGCCACCCCGTAGCCATTCTGATAGCGGTCTTCGGCTGTTTTCGCCATTAGCTTCATCACAATAGCCGCTAAACTGGCCGGGACAGCCGGGTTGATTTTGTCGGGAGATAAGGGCTGCCGCGCCAGGTGATAGTGAACCAGTTCCAGTGCATCGCTAGTTTGAAACGGCAATTGCCCGGTTAGCACTTCGTACAGCGTAGCCCCCAGCGAATAAAAATCGGTGCGATAATCTACCACCCGGTTCATGCGCCCGGTTTGCTCTGGCGACATATAAGCCAGCGTGCCGTGCATTTGGGCCGGGCCTTCGCTCTCGCCGCTTTCTTGCGAAAGACGGCTGGCAATTCCGAAGTCGGTCAGTTTAGCTTCGCCCGTCTGGGCATTAAAAATAATATTGCGCGGGTTGACATCTTTATGAATAATACCCTGACGATGGAGCGCGGCGAGAGTTTGGGCTAGGGTCAGCCCTATTTTTAAGGTAGTGGGCAGGGTCAGAGCTTGTTTTTCTATAAAACCTTTTAAATCCTGTCCGCCAAAATCATCCAATATCAGGGCCAGACTATTGCCAATCTTAACCATCCCTAGCGGTTTTACTACGCCATCCAGCTCTAAATCTTTGCTAATTTCGTACTCGGTTTTCAGTGCCGCCACTTTGTCCAGAGAGGGATAATCGCCTTTAACGGCTTTGATAATAACCACCCGCCCGGTCTGGTTTTCTTTTCCGCGCCAGACAGTAGTATAAGAGCCTTCGTGTAATTTTTGAGCGACAGTGTAACCTTGAAGAGTTAGCATAAATTTTCCCCTGTTGATAGATGTAGCACGTTTTGCACTTAAACCTATTCCTGTAGGGGCGCAATGAATTGCGCCCAGGGTTTGATGAATCAAACCCCTACAGGAATAGGTTTATTCAAAGAAATTCCCGTGTAAACCAAAAGGAATAATATAGGGAATGGGCAACCGGGCTTTTTCTTCAAAAGATTGCCCGTCCAGGATTAACAAAAACGAATTGTTGTTGATAGTATCAATCACGACTGATAATACCACGCCTTCATCTTCGGCGGTAGCCCCCGGTTTCGGCACGAACATCGGCTCATTCGGATACAGGCCCGGTTCGCCCCAGGTTTTAGCCGTAAAACTTGACATAATATCTTTAACATCAATCTTGACCAACTGGTTATTCAAGTCGCCGGGGCGGGCTTCATTAAAGCCCAAACCGTAGACATACTGGTATTCCAGACCATTGTTATGCCAGTAATTAATCCGGGGCAAATCCAGATTGTGCGGGGAAAGCACCTGGCAATCGGCATCCGAAGTGCCTTGCCTCAGATGATAACGGCGCACCTGTCCGCCCGTCACAACCCCACCCTTTGGGCCTAGCAGGGCATCGTAGAAAAAATAATTAAACAAATTTGCATCGTCATAAGCCGATACGTCTACTATCAAATCGCCGTTTTTCTCGTAAGCGTTGATGTGATGATAGGTCATAAACGGCGCGCTTTGCCAGGTTTTGACGCTGTAATCCTTGCGATTAATTACCAAAAAGCGCGTGCCATCCTGGGGTGTCCAGTCAAAATCATTGAGCATAGGTTGCTGGTATTTTGTGAAAAAGTATAGCAAATTGGTTGCACGCAAAGGAAATTCGGCCAGAATAATATAATTCGGGGTGAGGCCAAAGCTGTGCATGTAGGCAGGCGCTTTGGTCTTGATTTGAGTAAGCATGTGACGAGCGGTAGAATTGGCCTGCACCGCATAAACATTGTAGCTACTGGTAAGCGAAAAATTGGTAAAGTAGCTGATAACCGCGTCGTTGACGTAATCGTAGTGAGGGTGAGGGCTGGTCAACATGCCGCTATATTTATCGTCATACTTAAACGTGCCGACGGTACTCAGGTCGGTAGGGTCAAATTCTACCGCGTTAATGCCGTCGCTGAGGGTAGCGAATTTACCGCCAATCTTAGCCACATTGACCGAAGCGTTATCAGTAAAGGAAGGCGAAATAAGTGACCAGATAATATCGAAAAAGCTGCGGTCAGGTTCGGTGGCAAACTCGCGGTAGTAAAGGCGACCATCTTTGAGCAGTTTCTGGTAAGCCTGACTGTTGAGCATTTTGTTGGTAAAGAAAACTCTGCCGCCGCTAAAATCGAATTTGTGCAGCATCGCCATGCCATCGAAATAATGGCGAAATTTGTACTGGGCCGCATCGAATAAAGCTGGCCCATTTCTTATTAAGCTGCCGGACAACCATTCCGGCACCTGACCCGTAGTGGGCTTTAGTTCTAAGGCAGTAGAAAACCCATTGATAGAGGCAAACCCTTTTAAGAAATCGGTTGACATGTAGCTTAACTCCTGGGAAAGAAACCGCCGTGAAAGCCAAACGGAATGGCGAAAGGGGTTTTTATGCGGGCAATTTCCTTTGGGAACTCTTTGGCATCTAAAATAACCAGAAAAGAACAATTTTCGCGGGCATCCAGTATCAGCGAGAAAATGTATCCATCGTCCTCGCTTTGCGGGTCGTGTTTAGGAACAAAGATGGGTTCGCCGGGATAGCGATTCGGTTCGTGCCAGTGACCGCCTAAAAGTTGCTGGGTCTTAACATCAATTTTAACCAGACTGTTGTAGAAATCGTTAGGGCGTAGCTCACTCCGCGCTTGTTTTACCTGGCCCTTATCAGTTGAAACCGCCTGCGTTTGTTGGGGATAAAGCGGCGGCTCGGCGCTGGTGCTGGCTGGTGTGAGGGGAGTGAGCAGGCGCACGCGACTTTGGGCATAGGCAAAATTATAGTCCTGGGTGTTGTATTTGTAGTTGATGCGGGGCATTTCTATTTCGGTAGTCCCGGCGATATAGCTATAGTCGGCGTGGGTAGCGTTGGAAGGGAGATGGTAGCGGCGGAATTCGCCCATCGGGGCATTGCCGCCGTTTGAGTGCAGCAGACGGTCTAGCAACAGGCTGTGCAAATAGAGCGGTTCGGGGTAGCTGGCAATATCTACAAAAATATCGTTGCCTTTTTCAAAGGCGTTGATATGGTGGAAACCAAAAGAAGCTTCGCCTTGCCAGATTTTTACCTGCCCGGTTTTTTTGTGGACTACCAAAAAGCGCGTGCCATGCTCCGGCGACCAGGTGTATTTGTCCAAAATCGGTTTATCACTAAGGGCTACCTGAAGTGGATTTTCCAGCAAAAGCGAAAATTCTACCAGAACAACGTAATTTTCAGTGATAGCAAAGCTGTGCATGTAGGCTGGATAAGGGATAGGGATGGCGGCAATTAGCTGGCGAGTGCTGGAATGGAGGCCCATGCGATAAATATTATAGACACTGCTGCGGGCCATCGAAGTAAAGCTGGTATGATAATTAATCAGGCAGTTGTTGGTGAAATCGTAATGCGGGTGAGGCGTAGAAATAAAGCCCTGGTCTAATTTATCATCGTACTTAAACTGGCCTAAAATATCCATCGTGATAGGATTAAACTTAACCATTAGCGGCGAATCGCTCATAGCTACAAATTGATTATTCGCTACGGTCACATTAATAGCGACATTATCGCTAAAGGTAGGGTGCAGCAAGAACAAAAGCTGGTCCAGCGAGGTGCTATGCGGTTCGCTGGCAAATTCGCGGTAGGCCAGTTCGCCATTTTTTAGCGCTTTCAGGTAAGCCTGGGTTTGCAACTGGCGGTTGGAATAGCACACTCGACCATTGGCGAAATCGAATTTGTGCAACATCGCCATGCCGTCGAACCAGTGGCGCAACCGATACCTGTCCAGGTCGTATACACCCGGCCCGTTGCGAAATAAAGTGCCGGAAATATCAGCAGGAATTTGTCCCTGCACCTCTAACTCTACCGCTTCTATTTGCTTCAGTAACGAGGCAAAACCCTTCAAAAAAGTAGCACTCACCTTTTTGCTCCTGTTGTAATCAAGGTTTGATTAAGCTAATGCCAGTTCTATTCTAAGTAATATATTCCAAAGATTTTCAGGGTAATATTGACCAGTGGGTTTGGTTGGGCAATCGCCTTGTCGCTCACGTTGCCATAATCTTGCTAATATATAAACTACGTTTTGGCCTGTTTTTACCAGGAAAACTAAATCATTAATTTAGCAAGCCCGGCTTTTAGGGGTAGTGTTAGTGCCGAATGTTTGGGTACTAATCAGTTAAAATCTATTATAACATCTTTTTTTGTTAAATTCAGATAATTTTTTGCAGATGTATAAAAAGTAGTAGCGATTTCAATCGCTTTGAGCTTGTGCTCAATCCAAAGCGATTGAAATCGCTACTACTTTTGTTTTAAGCTGGTAGGAGAAAGTTTTATACTATTCCTGCCCAGTCAATTCCTGTCCTTTAATCCAGAAGAATGGTACGGCAGTCGCTACCATTGAACCTTTTTCGTGCATCATCTGAAATTCGGTGCTAACCGGGATGCCCGAACCGATACCGCTCACCTGCGGCCCGGTCATAACCCACTGAAAGCCCTGCAACACCAAAAATTCCATAATGCGCTGGGTGTTGGCGATGCTGGCTTTATCGAAAGCCTCGTCCAGCGCCAGCAAGCGCGGGCAACCGGGGGCAGCGACACTATCGTAAAGAGCAGCCAGCGCCGCGAAAAGCGGTACGTAAAGGGCGAAAAGTTGCTCCGCCCCGCTCCGGCTTCCCGCGTTGCGGTCGGTCAGGCGAATACGATTGCCGCCGACGGGCGTGATAAAGACCGAAAACCTGAACCACTCGCGATAATCGAAAATCTGGACTAAGGCTTCCATAAAGTTCAGGCCGGGTTCTTCCTTCTGGCGCATCCGTAGCCCCTCGATTTCGCGCCGGAAAGCGTCCATTAACACCTGGCCTTCCTCGGTGGTGAGTGACTGGGCCGGTTTGCGGAGTAAGCGGTGCTGCCGGGCGATATGGCTGCCCAACCCGGCTACCAGTTCGCTATCCTCGGTGGGCTTCCATTCCAGCGAATAGTGTTCGCCTACCATCGGCAAATCGCGCAGCAGCCGATTGATTTTCTGCACCCAGGCTTCGGTCTGACCGATATGGTAGCGAATCGATTCGGCCATCTCCTGCAACAAAAAATCCTCGAATAAGGCGCGTTCTTCGTTGCCCAAAAGCGTTTTCTGAATCTCGATTTGTTGGGCCAGTAACGAAAGCAAACCGGGCGGCTCCATGCGGTTTTCGACGATAAAGGTGATGCGGCCTTCCTCGTCCAGTTCCGGGCCGTACTCCGCCAGAATGGGCCGTTCCTGGTTATAATCCAGGTTCAGGCGATTGAAGGCGGCTTTGTATTCGTTTTCGAGTTGCTCTTCATCGGGCAAAGGCTGGTTGCCCGCCGGATTGAGCAGACGCAAGGCTGCTTTAGAATAATCCTCTTTTTCGGCTAAAACTCTGGCATCGGTCAGACGGGCCATCGGGTAGGCGGCCAGGCGTAGATTAAAGGTAGTCTGGGCGGCAGTGCGATTTAGCTGCGCTTCCTGCAAAGTCTGCTCGGCTTGCGACAAATTTGCACCGACGTTTCGCGCCCGTTCGTCCGCCCGAATTTGTTCGCCCGAAGCATCCATGCGGGCCTGTGGCAACTCCTTGCGGCGGGTTCTTAGCCAGGCCAACCGTTCGATTAGCTCTTGCAAATTGGTGGATTGCATAATCTGTTCGAGTTCGGATAGTTCGGCTTGCGCCTGAGTATGACGGGCCAGACTTTCGGCATGGAGTTGCACCGCTAATTGTTCGCTGCGCTGGGCCGCCTCAAAGCTCGAAAGAATTTCCTGATATTCCGACCAGCGTTCGCCTACGCCGCGCAAAGTTTGCAATAGCAAATTGGCCCGATTACCTAGCTGACGAGTCGCGTCCAGCAAAGCCCGCAGACGGCGCAAATCGTTGGCCGCGCCGGGCAAATCGTTGCTTTCCTGCAAAATGCGGGTAGTCAAAGTGTTCAAAAGTTGGCGCACTTCGCGGGCGCGGCTCTGCGCTTCATTCAAAGTCTTTTCGGCCCGTTCGCGCCCGGCCTCGCGCCGACCCAGTTCCGCCTCGGCTTCGACTACCTGTTCGGCCCGGCTTGCCTCGTTTAGCTGGGTCTGTTCCTGGGCCAATTCGCGCTGCTGGGCCGCGTTTAGCTCAAGCACCTCGTTTAAGCCAGTTAGTTCAGCCTGGGCTGCTTCCAATCGGCTTTCCAAAGAGTCCAGAGCTTGCCGCCGCAAGCGCCGCCGATTCGCCGTGCCGATAAAGCCCGTCGCCGGGCCATCCCCGGCAGCACCCGCCAATAAACCGTGCTGCCAGTTGCCGTTTTCGTTCAGGCTCGGCTTTCCATCTGAAACTTTGTCGCCGATTGTCACCGATTTCAAAATGGCCTCAACCGTTTTTTGCCAGCCCGCCGCCGAAGCGGAAGAAACTTCTAACGCTTGCGGGTCGAACACCAGCCACTCCGCCAGATTTGCCCCGTTCGGCGATGAATTATTGGTAGGCTGCAACCAGCAATCGCCCAATCCAGCCTCGCTCAACTTTTGTCCGGCTACATTTTGTTGCTCCGGCTGAATTACCAGCGCATCGAGCAGCCCGGCTTCTTCCAGCATCCGCTCGATACGCCCGGCTTGTTCCGGCGCTACTTCGGGTGCGAAATCTATCAGGCTATAGAACGGAAGCGCGGTCAGGCCATCGGCGCTCAACCGCGTCCGCGCCTCTTGCCGCCGCGCATTGCGATAGGGCGTAAGGTCGGTTTCAGCTAGTTTTTGCTGATAGAGCGTTTCCAAATCGGCTTTCTGGCGTTGTAGTCCGCCTTTGGCTTGTTGCAACCGAGCCTGTTCTTCCCGCAACCGATTAGCGGAGCGTTCTAGCTGCCGGGCAAAATCCTGGGCCAGCGTGCGGTATTCTTCTAACGGCGCACGCATAGCGGCAGCACGTACTCCCGCCAGCCCATATTCGGGCAATTCGCCAACCCAGCGCCCTTCCCGATAAAGCTGACCCAACCGCGCCGCTAAAGCTTCGCGGGCCTGCGTTACGGTAGCCTGAGCATTATCGCGTTCCTGTCGGGCCGCATCGTATTCGGCTAACTTTTCGGTTTCGCGTTCGCGGGCCAGCCGTTCCTCGGCGGCGCGGGCTTCGCGTTCACGGTGCAATTCTTCCAGTTGGGACAACCGGGTCGCCCGTTCTTCGCTAAGTGTACCCACAATCGCCGATAGAGCCATTGGCACAATCGGGGCTTGCTCCCCTTCCAGCGAAAAAGCGGCGACTTGCTGGCTTATTTCTTCTAATTGAGCGACTGCTAAAGGCCACTCGGCTTTTTCCCCGGCTTCCTGTCGCAATTTTTGGAGCGTCGCCAGACTTTCGCTTTGCAGCTTTTGCCAGTTGGACAAATTGCGCTCCCGTCGGCTACGGGCGGTTTGAACCGCCGCTTGCGCCCCGTTCAACTGTTGCGCTTGCCGCTCTAGCTGGACGGCGGCAGCCTCGGCTACTTCGCGCACCTGGGCCAGCTTTTCGGCGACCTGCATCCCTTCGCTGGCTTCGAGGGCGGCAATCTGGCCGTTCACCTGGCCTTCTTCGGTGGTCAGTTCATCTAAACGAGATTGGGCCACTTCGCGCTCGGCTTCGGCGGCGGCTAATTCCCGGCGCAATAGCGTAACCCGCCCCAGCGCCGAACTTTCCAGGCTACGGGCGCGATTAAAGGCTAACGCGGCCCGCCGTGCGCCCGCCAATGCCAGCTTTTGGGCGGCACTGTCCAATCGCCCGGTGGCCTCATATGCATCCTGCAAACGCTCGACCTGGCTTTGGATGCTGTCAATTCGCTCAATCGTGCCAGTCACGCGCCGAGTAGTTTCTTCGGGAATCTTGCGAAGCGACTGCTTCAAATAATCATGCACCCGCGAGAAATTGAGTTCGCTGCCCAGGTTCGGCTTGCGTAAAACCAGCAGCATGTTGATAATATTTTGAAACTCGCGCACTTCCTGAATCCCGAAAAGATAACGCGCCACAAAGGTCTGGTATTCCGAGACCGTATCACAGATGTGGCCGTGTTCGCCCAACATTCGTTTGAAGCCGGGATGGTCGAGCGCTACCCCCTTTGAATCCACCAGGTGCAAATTGTGGCCCAGCCGCGACCCGTCCGTCACCAAAAAGCGCAAAGCGCGAATCCGCTCCGAAGCATTAATATTGCCTGCCAGACTCAGGCCAATAGTCAGCCAGCGTGTACGTTCTTTGGCTTCGCCCGTTTCCTCTAGCCACTGCTGGCGCAATTCGGGCGCAAAGGGCGGCTGTTGGGGGTTGCACCATTCAAACTCAAGCGCAATATAAGTGGTGCGGCGCTCGTAGCTATATGCGGTGGACGAATCCGCCCCGCCCAGCACATAGTAATCTATTCGGCGGTCACGTCCGCCAAAGGTATCCAGCCGATTCGGGCGCAAATCGCCATCCAATGCGAGGGGCAAAGCCGCCGCCAGCACGCTCGATTTACCACTGGCGTTTTCCCCTGCCAAAAATAAGCGCCCGTGCGCCACCTCAAATTCTTGCCAGCCGTACAGCCAGAAATTACACAAAATAATCCGGCGCAGCCGATAGCCGAGCGGCCCGTTCTCCTGATTCTGGAGAAAATTTACTTTGGCGGCAAGGCGGGCATCTTCTTCGTCTTCAAACAGGCCGCTATCTGGCCCAAAAATATCCAAATTTAATTGCTCGGTCAATTCCCTTTAGCTCCCTTCCCTTTTAGTTTTTGAAAATTTTTTTTGCAAAAAAAATTTTCAAAAACTAAAGGAAAAGCGATTTCAATCGCTACTACTTTTGTCCGTTGCCGTTTTCATTACTGTTTCCACTGCCATTTCCGTTGCCGTTCCCAAATCGTTTGAGCCGGGCCACTTCTTCTGCCGGAATTGCCCAGCCTCGGCCCTGTTGGGTTGCTTTCAAGCGTCCGGCCTTTATCCAGTTGGTAATAGACTGTTGGCTCACGCCCATTATTTTTGCTACTTCCACCGTGTTGTAAATCTTGCCGCTTCCATCTACTTTGTTCGCCGGAATTTCCAGACCGAAGCTTAATTGTTCCCCGGCGGGCTTTTCTGGCGCTTCACTTGCCGCGCTAATTTCATCTTCCTCGTCTTCGTGAAGATAGTCTACCTCGAAGCGGGCGGCGGCGGGCAAAATCAGCACGTTTCCGGCCCGGTCAGGGCCACGCATTAGCCCAGCCTGCCGCATTTTGGCGTAAACTTCGCGCAGCAACTGCGGAAAATGGGTTTTGCGGGCGGTATTACCCCACTGGTCGCCGTAGCGTTCGCGCACTTGCCGGAAAATCTCGGCTAGTTCGCCTTGCGGCACGATTAAACAAC
Organism: Chloroflexia bacterium; assembly: GCA_038209275.1. Classification (GTDB taxonomy): domain Bacteria; phylum Chloroflexota; class Chloroflexia; order Chloroheliales; family Chloroheliaceae; genus L227-5C. The sequence goes on from JBBQXW010000117.1 coordinate 18,409, forward strand.
CCTCAATCGCGGCAATACTCCACTCGCCCGAAGTTATTTTCTGACGAATCGCGGTGCAGCACAGCAAAGCGGCCTGGTCTGCCGCCCCTTGCAAATTTAGTAGCGTGACTGGCCCGGCAGCCGTACCACTGGCCCGAATAATCGCGGCATATTCGCGCCGCAAATCCAGTTGCCAGCCAAAGGTTTCAGCCAGTTCGTGCCGGATGCGCTCGATATGCTCCTTTAGCGCCTGAAAAGCCGCCGGGTCGTCATATTTCAACAAAGTTGGGCCTAATAATAGCGTGCGCCAGGCCCGTTGAAGTGGCTCAATTACTTCGGCATCGGGCAGCAAGGCCGGGCGGAGGGTATTGGGGTTGCCGTCCAGTTCCCGACCAACCGCCTGCACCTTTAGCGGCTCAAGCGAAAGCATCAAAGAGCGGGTCACTTCGGTAAATTCCCACAGCGCGTCGGCCTGCCCGGTCTGGTTGGCCCATTCTTCTGCCCCGCCGTCCACCAGTTGCAAGCCGCCCAAATCCTGCAAAGCTTCCAGCGCCCGCCGCAAACTAAAGCGGTCAGTTTGCTTTTTGAAATCGAGTGGCGCGACGTGCGGAGCAAGTTCGCCCGTTTGGGATTGTTCTTCCAGTCGTTCCGCCAGTTGCGACATCAAAAATTGCTGGTCGTTGCCGCGCCCGGCCAACTGGCGACTTTCAGCGTACCACAAAGCCCAGCAAAAACAGGCAAAATCGCGGGGTTCGCGCAACACTCGAAACCCATAGCCGGGCGTTAAGGCAACTGGCACTCGCACCAACCTTATCACGGCAGGACTGCGCCGGATACGCCAGCCGGTATGCTGG
>JBBQXW010000118.1:0-19024 GCA_038209275.1 Chloroflexia bacterium
CGCGGTACGTTCCTGCGTACCCCCAAATTCGCCACTAAATCGGGCGTGGTCAAGGCCATTCAAAGTACCATGTGGGAAACTGGTATCGGTCTGGTGCTGCTGGTGCTGCTGCCCGTAATGTTGAGCGCCCGTTGGAACACATACGCCCAGATACTCGCTATCTTTATCGGCTGGCACGCTCTTATCTTCTTCGCCGCGCTCTGGATTTCGCTCTCGCAGGTCGAAATTGATGAATAATTTTGAGTTTTGAATTTTGAATTTTGAGTTAAAAATCTTGTGGCTGTACAATTGGTGTTTCGCAAGATGATGCCGGAAACTCAAAATTCAAGATTTGAAATTTGAAATTCAAAATTTGAAAAGGACAAGAATAATGGTTAACCTGGTGAAGCGTAACGGTAAAGTTATTACCTCGGAACCCAGCCCGGAACAGGCAGTGCGAATTATCGCTGGACGCTATCGGTTGGGACAGCAACTTGGCAAGGGCGGGAATGCCCGTGTTTATCACGCTACCGACCTTAAAAATAACAGCACGGTGGCGGTGAAACTTTTCTTCCGTGAATTGGAACGCGACCCCTCTTTTGTAGCGCGCTTCCGCAAAGAAGTGAAAATCGCGACCAGCCTGCGCCACGAAAATATTGTGCGTACCCTCGATTACGGCTACGACGATGGGCGCTACTATCTGGTGATGGATTACATTGAGGGTTGTAATTTGCAAGATTTGGTCAATCGGCACGGGCAGATGGGCCTGGGTCAGGTGGTGGCGTTGGTCGGGCAACTTTGCGACGCGCTACACTATGCCCACAATCAAGGCATCGGCATCATTCACCGTGACATCAAGCCGCAAAATGTGCTGGTGGACAAGCGCCAGCACGTCCGACTAGGCGATTTTGGACTGGCACGAGCGATTGCCAACACTGGCCTGACCGTTACCGGCCCGACTATCGGCACAATTGGCTATCTTGCGCCGGAACAAATTCAAAATGCCCCTTTGACCGCCCGCACCGATATTTATGCGCTGGGCGTGATGATGTTTGTGATGGTGACAGGTCGCTTGCCCTTCGAGAATACTTCGGCACTGGCGGTGGCGCTGGCCCATGTGCAGCAGGAAGCGCCTTTGCCGCGTGTCCACAATCCGCAGGTATCGCCGAGCCTGGAACTGGTTATCCGGCGCTGCATGGCAAAAGACCCGGCCCGGCGCTTCGCCAGCGTGCTGGAACTAAAATCCAGCTTGATTGATTGCCTGACCGACGAGGCGATTTACAAAAATGCCACACCGCTCGCCCTTGAGTTTAATCTGGCTGAACCAACCACGCCCAAACCCGCCGAGCAGACTACTGACCTGGAAGATGTTATCAGTCTGCCGACGGCGGCAATCCGTGATTTGGGCGTAATCCAGCCGAAAGTAGCACCTGTTCCGGCCCGTTCAGCTTCACACGAACGCGAGACTGATAGCCACAACTTCGGCGATGTCACCAGTGAACACGCTTTTGCGGACGAAAATACACCTTTCCAGCGCCCCAATCACAGCCTGACCACCGCGTTTATGTTCCGCTACAAGAGCAAAAAGGCGCGAATGGCAGTTGGGGTGATGGTCGGGATGGCGCTGGCTCTTGTCAGCTTGCTGGCAATCGTCGGCTTTAGCCTGGTCAGTCAGGCCCGTGAACAGGCTACTACAGTCGAAGCCAGTATCAATATCACTACTGCTCCGGCAATTTCAAGTACGGCTGCCGCTACCATCGGGAGCAGCACTAAACCACCTACTGTTGCAGTCGGCACTATCGGCCCGAATATCGGTATCAGCGTTACGCCGGGGCTAAAGGTCGGCGGCACATTGAGCGGCGCTAATCTGTGGCGGGTGCAGGACAGCCCGGTCACGGTAACACAGGATTTGGTCATCGGCACAGGCGCAACTCTGACCATTGAGCCGGGCGTTACGGTAAAAGTCGCTACCAACGTCAATATTCGGGTGGAAGGCGGCAAGTTGCAGGCCATCGGCACGGCGGCCCAACCCATTCTCTTTACTTCGGCCCAGGAACAACCGACGGCGGGCGATTGGGGCGGTATCATCGTCAACAACAACGGCACAATCCAGCTAACCCAGGTCGAACTCCGCTATGGCGGCAGCGCCAAAGCGCCTTTGTTCGATCCGAAGCACCCCGCCCTGCTCGTCACGGGCGGACGCATCGAGATGACCGCCAGCAAAATCAGCCAGAGCGACGGCGCGGGCCTCATCATCCTGAACAAAAGCACTGGCTTCGTCACCACCTCGACCTTCACCAACAACGTCGGCTACCACGTCTACCTCGACAGCAAAGCCGTCACCCTGACCAACAATCAACCCGACCCGAACGCGAAGGTCAAGCAATAAAGCAAAGAGAAAGAGCCGCCTCACCGGGTGGCGCTTTTGTTGTAAATTGGATTATGAAGAAAATTCATCACGGAAGCACGGAGAAACGCGGAGTTGGGTCAAAGTTATTGCACAGTCGGATTTACCTTTGTAGGAAGGGGCTGCCCCATGTGCATCAACTTAAGGCGCTATTAGTGGAATTGGTTGGTTGAGCAAGCGCGCTCGGCACTCAAGGCCGAGCTACGAAGCCAAAGCCCACTAAAGGGGCTAACAAATTCCTTTGCTTGACTATAGCTTTAGTCCCTTTAGTGGACTTACGCTGTGTAGCTCGGCCTTGAGTGCCGAGCGCACTTACCACCAGTCTACCTAGTTAGCCGCTTTCTTAGACTTAAGTTGACGCTTATGGGGCATCTCTCTCCTACACCTACAGCCGTTTTCAGTAGTTTGCAACCGCCTCATCGCTTTACCTTGCCGGAATGAACTTTGCTTGCTATGATAGGGCAGATTGTATATTGGAGTTGGGGAAGTAGCAGGGATGGGGAATACAGCATGGGTCAGGTACGGCATACGGGCCTGGAACTGGTTAATTATGGCGAGGCCGATTGCACCCGGCAGGTTGAGGAAGCGCGCAAGCCCGACGAGGAACGCAACGATTTTGAGATAGACCGGGCGCGGATTATTCATAGCGCCGCCTTCCGCCGTTTGCAGGGCAAGACCCAGGTTTTTGTGAGCGGGTCGGGCGATTTCTTTCGCACCCGGCTGACTCATTCGGTTGAAGCGGCCCAGATTGGCAAGGGACTGGCGTTGCGATTGGGGGCGCACCCCGACTTAGTCGAAGCGAGTTGTCTGGCACACGATTTGGGCCATCCTCCATTTGGGCATACTGGCGAATTGGCTTTGCACCAGTGTATGCAGCAATATGGCGGCTTCGAGGGCAATGCCCAGAATTTGCGCTTGCTCTGCCGCCTTTCCACCAAATTTCTTGACCGCGACGGCCTGAACCTGTGCCGCGCTACCCTCGATAGTATCCTCAAGTACAAAAATCCCTTCTCGACAGGCGCACGAAAATTTTATTACAACGAAGACCAATCGCTAATGGAATGGATTTGCGAAAGCGGTAGCCCGGACGAAAAATCGTTCGAGTGTCAGCTTATGGATTGGGCCGACGAAATCGCTTATTCGGTTCACGATTTGGAAGATGGCATGAAGGCGGGCATGATTACCAGTAGCCGCTTGCTCAATACGCCACACGTGCGCGACACGATTGACGATGCTCACCTGAAATGGATGCTGGAACAAATTGGCTTTGTGGAAGGGCAGAACGGCGAACGTAGCCGCAAAGCCGCCCGCAAGGAACTGACCTCGCGGCTGATTCACGATTTTGTGCGGGCCACCGAGCGCCGTGAACGTGTTGTTCCGCCCGGCACAAGCGAACGCTACCGCTTCCGGCTAGAGATTGACCCACTCCAGCGCAGTCGTTGTATTGTGCTGAAAAATGTTATGTTCCGGCTGATTGTGGAAGATGCACGGGTGGCGACGCTGGAAAGCAAGGCCGAGCGGATTGTGCAGGGGCTGTTTCAGGTCTTTTCTAACCTGGAAGCCCGTACCGCCTTCCTTTTTCCCGACGATTTCAGGGAGCAATGGGAACGCAACAGTGACACGGGCAAAATTCGGATTGCCTGCGACTACATCGCTGGAATGACCGACGACTACGCCGAGCGAGTTTATGCCCGGTTGTTTCTGCCGCAAGCCGGATCAATTTACAGTTTATAGTTTTTAACCGCAGAGGACGCAGAGGGAAATCCATTGGCGGAGCAATGTCCCACAGAATCAAGGCGAGGGTAAATCCGAAATCCATTGGCGGAGCAATGTCCTACAAATTCGGGATGATTTGTAGGATGCTGCTCCGTCAGCTGATTTTCCATTGACGGAGCAATGTCCCACAAGGACGGGCCGGATTGTAGGATGCTGCTCCGTCAGCTGATTTTTTCAAGGAGAAATAGATGCGCGGAATAGAAGGCAAAGTGGCGCTGGTGACGGGCGGCGCTAGAGGAATTGGCGGGGCGATTGCGGCACGACTGGCGGAAGAAGGCGCAAGCGTGGCGATTTTTGATTTGGACGAGGTGGGCGGAGCGCAGAAAGCCGCCGAACTGAACGCCGCCGGAAAAGTCAGTGCTTTTTTCAAAGTGGATGTAGCGAATTACCAGACTGTGCTGGATGCGGTGGCCCAGGTCGAGGCCACGCTTGGGCCAATCGCCATTCTGGTTAATAACGCTGGCTGGGACAGACTCGAACCGTTTATGCAAAACGAACCTCCACTCTGGCAAAAGCTGATTAACATCAACCTGATGGGGCCGATTCACCTGACCCGCGCCGTTCTTTCCGGCATGACCGAGCGCAAGGCCGGGAAAATCATCAATATTGCCTCGGATGCCGGGCGGGTCGGCAGCACGGGCGAAGCGGTTTACTCCGCCGCCAAAGGTGGCATTATCGCCTTCACCAAAACGATTGCCCGCGAAATGGCCCGCTATCGTATCAACGTCAACGCCATTTGCCCCGGCCCGACCCAGACCGCTTTGCTGGACGAAATTACTGCCGGAGAGAACGGGCAGAAAGTAATTGACGCAATGATAAAGGCCGTTCCGTTCCGAAGATTGGCCCAACCCGAAGATATTGCCGGAGCGGTGGCTTTCTTTGCTTCCAGCGATGCCGATTTTATCACCGGGCAGGTATTGAGCGTAAGCGGTGGCCTGACGATGGCCGGATAGAGGATAATTTGAACTCAAACTACGAAGCTAATTTTATTGGCTGTTTACTGGGGCTGGCGATAGGCGAAGCGTTGGGTAGCCCGCTCAAATCGTTGCGTCGCTCGGAAATCGCTGCCCATTATGGCATAGTGCGCGATTATTTTATACCTGCTGAAACGGAAAACGTCGCTTTATCACAGGGTCAAAGCGGCCCAATTATAACTCAGGCACTAATTCGGGCCGAAAGTATTGTGGCTACCGGCGGCAAAGTTGAGCCGCTTGATTTTGGGCCACGTTTTTTAGAATTGCTCAAAGACCCGACCACCGTATCGCTTTTAGGTGAGGCTACCGTCGCGGCGCTAGAACGTTCCGCCGCAACTGGAAATTATCAGAGCGGTAGTGCCGAAGAAAGCCCCACTAACAATGTAGCTGTACAAATCGCACCAATCGGTCTATTATTTACTTACGGGATTTTTGACAAGGAACGATTCTTGCTTAACTCTACTCAGGCGGCCCAGCTTTTTACTAGCAACGCTCTTTCGATTCAAGGTGCAATTGCTGTCGCTATCGCCGTGCGGTCGCTGGCCCAAAACGATTTGCTGACCGAAGATTTGATGAGTGCCGCGCTGGACTATCTGCCGTTTGGGTTAATGGACGAAAACCCATTGCGCGAGAAATTACTGGCGGCTCAGGATTATCTGGAAGAACGGCAAACTCTGGTAGATAATATCGAGGCCGGGGATTTGGCCGGAGTAGACCTTTTTCGGGTTGACCTTAACAATATGGAGCGCTGCGGCGTAAGTAACAACCTAGCGGAAACCGTCGCGGCGGCTTTTTATGCTTTTACTGCCCGTAAAGAAAGCTTTGAGGAAGCCGTGACGTTGGCGCTAAATGCGGGCGGTGCTACGGGCGCAATTGCCGCCGTTACCGGCGCGCTGGCGGGAGCTTATCACGGCTGGGAAGCCATCCCGGAACGCTGGCGAAACGGGTTGGCTGATTATGCGAAAATAGTTGAAGCGGCAAAGCGCTTGCACAAAACCGTCCGTAGCCGCGAATTAACCGACTATGTAAACACAGGAATTTGAAGGGGCAAATATGTCTGGCGAGAACGAAACAAGTAAAAGCATCGCAGCAATGGTCGAAAGCATCGCCGCCCGCATTGAGCAGAAAAATGCCGCCCGCGAACGCGCTTTAGCCGGGTCGCGACAGGTTATTCGGCTGGCGGCTAATTCTATTCGGGCGATTCATCGCAATGAATACGAAACTGCCACCGATTTGTTGGAACAGGGCCGCAGTCGCCTGGAAGCGTTCAAAACCGATTTGGTGAATTACCCGGATATTTACTGGGCGGGCTATGTGCAGGATGCCCAGAAGGAACACGCCGAAGCCCGCCTGACCTATGCGCTGGTACGGGCCGAACCTTTGCCGTCGCCGGAAAGTCTGGCGGTGGAAGATGCGCCTTACCTGAACGGGTTGGGCGAAGCCGCCAGCGAACTCCGGCGCTACATCCTCGACTTAATTCGGCACGGCGCGGACGAAACGGCCCGTTGCGAAGAATTATTGGGCAAAATGGAAGAAGTCTATAGCCAGCTTATCACGATTGATTATCCCGATGTATTAACCGGCGGCCTCCGTCGCACCACCGATTTAGTTCGCGGCGTGCTGGAACGCACTCGCGGCGACCTCACCATCACCATCCGTCAATACAAACTCGAAGCTGCCCTCAAACAAGCGAAGCTTTAATCAGTTCCAGGTTTCTGGTTTCTAGTTAGGGAGCGGGCTATCTTGTAGGACATTGCTCCGCCAATGGATTTCCTTAGTAACTAGAAACCAGAAACCTGGAACTTGAAATTGATTAAAAACACGGCTGAGACCGTTTATAGTACAAATATGGTACTTTGTGGGGATTTTGTAAGCAGATTCACCTATAATGAGTGATGCAGTTAACTTTCTTAGGGTTTAAATTGGGTTACAATATAGTCAAGTACAAAGGTTCATTTCTTAGGCGCTCAAGAAAAATTTCAGCTTTGACTAAAAAAATAAGTGGGACAGTTTTGTTTTACGTTGATTGAAGGGGGTCTTATGTTACGTTTAACTGCCGAGCAAGGGCCAGATGCTGGTCGGGTTTTCTTAACCAGAAGTAAGTACGCCGTAGTGGGTCGGAACGGCGAAATTGCCTTGAATGACCGCAACGTCTCAACCTACCATGCTTTGCTGCAAGTCCAGCCTAATGGTACAATGCTTATCACCGACCTTAATTCGGAAGGTGGTACATGGTTGGGCTACGGTGAGCGCACCGCTACTCAGCTAACCTTAAAATCGGGTATGTGTTTTAAAGTAGGCGGTACGGTTTTGCGGGTAGAAGTGGAGCAGCCTACAACGGAAGCTTCTAGCCAACCTGCTCCGTCCGCCTCGGAGCAGCATCCCCATGTAGTACACGTCGCGCACGGACGTAGCGGGCTGACTGGGGCGTTATCTTCTCCCGCCACCGAGTCGTTTTCGACGGCTAAACCTAATGCGGTGGTTCCGCCTCAGCATGCATCGTCGCTGGAACTGGAATTTGACCCGGATATTTTTGAGACCGCTTCGAGAAGCTGATACTAAGCTAAAACTATGAGGGATACAGCGTGCTGCAAAGTGAGATTAAAAATCAAGAGCAAGAAAAGAGCGACCTGAGCGAAGCGGAACTGGCAATCCTTGAGGCGATAGAGCGGCGCGTTTTGTGGCTGGCGACCCAGATTATCCATCATGCCAATAACGTGCGGCCCAACCCCGATAAATCAAAGGTCGGCGGGCATCAGGCCAGTTCTGCCTCGATGGTCTCGATTTTAACCGCGCTTTATTTTCATTATCTACAGGCGGGAGACCGGGTGGCGGTTAAACCGCACGCCTCGCCCGCCTTCCACGCTATTCAGTATTTGCTGGGCAATCTGCCTCAAAAATATCTGACCGAGCTTCGTGCTTTCAAAGGTTTGCAGGCTTATCCCTCGCGCACCAAAGACCATGACCCGGTAGATTTTTCGACTGGCTCGGTTGGGTTGGGGGCGGCAGCCCCGGCTTTTGCGGCGCTGGCCCATTCTTACGCCCTCTCGCAATTTGGCGCGGTCAGTTCCAAACGCTTTATAGCCCTTTTGGGCGATGCCGAACTGGACGAGGGTAATGTCTGGGAAGCGGTCAACGAAGAAGCTTTGCGCGGTCTGGATAATTTAACGTGGATTGTGGATTTGAACCGACAGAGCCTTGACCGAATTGTGCCGGGTATCAAAGCCTCTCAGACCAAACGCCTCTTTCTCGAAGGCGGTTGGAATGTGTTGGAAGTCAAGTATGGGCAGCGTTTGCAGCACTATTTTGCCCAACCCGGCGGCGAATCTTTCCGGCGTTTGATTGATGAAATGAGCAACGAAGAATACCAGAGTTTGCTCCGCTACGATGGCAAAGTTTTGCGAGAGCGTATTCTGGCGAAGCGCAGTGACCCAGATTTGGCGCGTATCCTCAATAGCATCAGTGACGAAGACTTGCCGGGCGTATTTTCTAATCTGGGCGGTCACGATTTGACCGAACTGATTAAAGTGCTGGCCCAGGCTGATGCCCATAAAGGTTCGCCTACCGTTATTTTTGCCTATACTATCAAAGGGTGGGGCTTGCCCATCGCGGGAGACCGCCTCAATCATTCCGCTTTGCTTACCACCCAACAAATCGAACAGGTGCAAGCCAGACTGGGCGTTGCGCCGGGTCAGGAGTGGGCCGCCTTTGACCCAAACTCCGCCGAGGGCCAATTTTGCCAGGAAGTAGCGGCGCGTCTGAGCAAGACCAACGAGACGGTTCATAGTAAACCCCTGTCTCCTGACTCTATTCCTGAACAGCTAAACGTCGAGCAAACACCACAAACTAGCACGCAGGATGCTTTTGGGCGAGTGTTGCGGCGGTTGGCGGATTTGCCGGAGGTGGGCCAGCGCATCGTCACCACCTCGCCCGACGTTTCCATTTCGACCAATCTGGCGGGCTGGATTAACCGGGTGGGCGTGTTTGCCCCGTCCGACCATCCGAACTACGAAGACGAAGGGCCAAAGCTGGTACGCTGGCAGCCCACCCCGTCAGGTCGCCATATCGAGCTTGGCATTTCGGAAATGAATTTCTTTATGCTGATGTCCATGCTTGGCCTATCTTATGAATTGTGCGGGCAGCAACTTTTGCCGATTGGCACGGTCTACGACCCGTTCGTGCTGCGTGGCCTCGATGCGCTGATTTACGGCCTTTACAGCAAAACCAAAATGATTTTTGCTGGTACGCCGAGCGGCATCACCCTTTCGCCCGAAGGGGGCGCACACCAATCTACCGTTACGCCTTCGCTTGGTATTGAACTGCCCAACCTCGATTCGTATGAACCATGTTTTGCTAAAGAAGTAGAATGGCTGATGCTGGAAGGGTTGCGCCAATGCTGTGACCGCGAGAACGGCAACAGCACCTATTTGCGGCTCTCGACCAAGCTGATTGACCAAAATTTACTGGATACCGCGCTGACTCGGCTAAATGAAACCGAATTGCGGCGGCAGGTGTTGGCGGGTGGCTACCGTCTGCTTGAATGGCGCGACGAACCGGGCGAACTGAACGGCGAATATGTGGTACATATCGTGGCTACTGGCGCGGTTATTCCCGAAGCGCTGGAAGCGACTCGCCGTTTGCACCAGGAAGGCGTTTCGGCGAACCTGATTAACCTGACCAGTCCGCGCCGCCTCTACACTGGCTGGCAAAACCTGCGCCGCCGCAATCTGAAAACTAGCTCGCTCGATTTGAGCGATGGCGAACTTGAAAAGCTTTTCCCGGCTGCCGAACGACATGCCCCGATTATTACGGTGCAGGATGGCGCGTCGCACTCGTTGGCCTGGCTGGGCAGTGTTTTCGGTTCGCCCGTTATTTCGCTTGGTGTAGATGATTTTGGGCAATCCGGCGAACGCGCCGAGCTATATCACTATTTCGGTATAGATGCCGACAGCATTTTCAACGCCGCCCTCACCGCCCTCGATTTGTGGGAAGGATAAAATAATAAAATTCACCACGGAGGCACGGAGAGAAATAAAACCACTACTATTGAAATAAGGCCAAAACCTCTGTAGGAGCGAGCTTCCGTTCGCGATTTCATGTGGTGGTACGGGAAAATCGCGAGCGGAAGCTCGCTCCCACAGAGGTTTGTTTGAGTGGTATTAAAATTAAAACTGGTTTAGTTCTAACTCCGTATTTCTCCGTGTCTCCGTGGTGAATTATTATAATTAGATGGGTAGCCGCAAGGTAAAGGTTGAACCCTGCCCTTCTTTGCTTTCTACTGAAACCGAGCCGCCGTGTGCTTCCGCCAGCCCTTTAGCAATGGCAAGACCGAGACCCGCGCCGCCGTGTTCGCGTCCTCGGCTGCGTTCGCCCCGGTAAAAAGGCTCGAATAAATGGCCCAAATCCGCCGAATTGATGCCCTCGCCGTTATCGGTTACGCTCACTTTCACCGATTTATCTTCGACCCCCGCCGAAATAGCGATATGACCGCCTTCCGGGGTGTATTTGACCGCGTTGCCGACCAGATTATTTAGCACGCGCTGAATTTTGCGGTGGTCGAATTCTATGATAGGCAATTCCCCCACGATTTCGCCTTCGAGAGTCTGGTGTTTGGCTTCGGCTTGCGCCCGCATACTTTCCAACGTGTCGCTAATCAAATCAGCTAAATTGCCCGCTTCACATTTGATTTTGAGCGCCCCGGCATCCAGCTGGCTTAACTCGAACAAATCGTCAATCAGGCCGGACATATAGATTACTTCGGCCCGAATGCGCTCCTGGAAAATTCTGGTTTGGGCCTCGTCGGTCACGCCGTCGCAAATGGCCTCGGTCATAAGGCGAATAGAGGCTAATGGCGTGCGTAAATCATGCCCGACGGCGGCGACCAGTTCCTTACGGGCGCGTTCCATATCGCGCTGTTTCTCGAAAGCCTGCTGCAATTGGGCCGCCATAGCGTTGAAAGCCTGCGATAGTTCGACTAACTCCCGGCTACCGCCCCCCTTGACCCGTGTTTCAAGCTGTCCTTTTGCCAACTGGTGCGCCCCTTCGACCAGCATTTCGACTTGCCGAGTAAGCTGTTGGGCAATCATAAAGCCAAAAAAGATGGAGATTGCACTGCTGAAAATTACCAGCAGCACCAGCAAATTAAAATCGTGGGCGCTCAAAAACATCAGGCTGGCGGTTACGCCGATATTGACCAGCGCAATTATCGAGGCCACCAGGTAAGTTGCAATCAACTGGACGTGCAGCCGAATATTTCGGTTGGCGTAAGTTAGCCAGAACATCCCCACCACTACCGAGATAGCCCCCGAAACCAGCAAATACAGGAAAAGCTCGATTAATTCGCTGCGCGGCGGATTTAGCCAGATTGCCGCCAGCAAAATCGCTAACCCAGCCGCCCCAAACACCACCACGCCGGAAGCCAGGCTATTTTTTAATATTCGGTTGGAGTTGGCTCTGGTCAGATTAATCATGTTAACAAGTTCCCAAAATCATGGTACGAATTTGTAGCCCACCCCCCAGACCGTTTTAATATAGCGGGGTCGCATGGGGTCGGCCTCGATTTTTTCACGCAACCGCCGGATATGCACCGTTACGGTACTCATTTCGCCAAAGTAGCTATAATCCCAGACTTTATCGAGCAACTGGTCGCGGGTAAAGACCTGATTGGGATTGCTGGCAAGAAACCACAGCAAATCAAACTCTTTGGCGGTCAATTCAACTGGCTTGCCGACTACTTCAACCAGCCGCGAAGTTTTGCTGACGTGCAAGCCTTCTACATTCAGCACTTCTTCGTTGTCTTTGTTAAGGCGACCTGTGCCGCTCGGCGTGCGGCTTTGCTGCTCCTGCACTCGCCGCAGTGCCACTTTGACGCGGGCTACCAGTTCGCGCGGGCTGAAAGGTTTGGTGATGTAGTCATCTGCGCCGCTTTCCAGCCCGGTCAGTTTATCTTCCTCCTGGCTCTTGGAAGTCAGCAAAATAATCGGAACGGTCAGTTCGGGCTGGGCGCGCAACCGCCGCAAAACTTCCATTCCGTCCATTTTCGGCAGCATTACATCCAGCAGCACCAGGTCGGGCTTTTCAGCGGTGTAAAGCGCCAGGGCGGTTGTGCCATCGGTGGCCCGAATAACCTTAAACCCTTCGCGTAACAGATAAAGCTCCACCACATCCAGAATGTTACTCTCGTCGTCGGCTACCAGAATTTTCTGAATAGACCGGGCCTCTTCTGACATGCTTACCTCACCTCTATTGTAGCGGTACAATTCACCGGGATACTTACAAATCTTACAAACAGAAATAGAATCTGGCTAGATTATATAGTTTGCTGGCCCAAAAGACCAGACTGAAAGAAAAAAGAGCGAAATCCGCCAAAGTAGAGGATTTCGCTCAATCGCTTTATTTAGGTTATCGTGAGCGATTAAACCGCCTTCTGGCTGGTCTCTCGCTTGACCGAATTAGTACCAGAGTCGGCGGCTACTCCAAGTGGGTTCTTAGTAACCCCGGCACGTTGCGCCCGTACCCAAACCCCGGTCTCGCGGTTGGCAACCCACCGGCGGAAGCCGGAAAGTTGGGCTAACTGAATAAACAGAAAATAGGCTATCGGGTAAATCGGACGAGAACACCGCCCGGTGCGGTCTAGTTGCCGCAGACCAAGTAGTCCGGCGGCATAAAAGGCCACCTGTCCCGCCAGCATTAACTTGTAAAAAGGCGAACGCCGCGCCAGCATTGCATTTAACACAAAAATTAGCGGAACCAGGAAGGGCGTGACCACCCAGCGCAAGACTCGATGCGAAAGATATTGAAACCAGAGCCGTCCGTAAAAAGGATTAAGCAGGCGTGGTAGCCGCGCTACCGATTGGAAACCACCACAGAAAATCCGGCTGCGTCGCTTGAACTCGTCGCGGAACGAGGCTGCCCCGGTTTCATAGGAGACCGCTTCAGGCTCGTAAACTACGCGGTAGCCTTTCTGGGCAATATCCATCGAGACCATAAAATCATCCAGCAAACAATCCTGAGCCGGTGGGTTATAAAGCTCACGGCGCACCGCATAAATCTCGCCCGCCGCACCAACTACCGAATAAAAAGCACTATCGCAGCGTTTCAAAAACGATTCGTACTTCCAGTAAAGACCTTCCCCGCCGCTTGAAGGGGCCTCGCCACTCTTTAGCACCCGTTTTTCGCCCGACACGCAGCCAACGCTAGGTTCGGCAAAATGCCGTACCAGGTTGGCGACTGCTTCCGGGTTGTACATGTTGTTAGCATCGGACATCACCACCACTTCGCCGCTTGCCTGAAGTATCGCCCGGTTGACGGCGGCGGTTTTACCGGCTCGTACCGGGCTATACAGCGGAACAACGTTGCGGTCAGCATATTTCTCAACGATTTGCGGTGTGCTATCGGTTGAGCCATCGCTAACTACAATCACCTGATGCAATTGAGCCGGATAAGTTTGTTCCAGACAATTCAAAATTTTGGCTTCAATACAATCTTCTTCATTGTGGGCCGCAATTAAGGTCGTGACCATTGGCTGATAAGCCTCATCGTGGCGGGGTTTTTGTCCGAAGAAACGCGCCAATAGCGCAATTACAAAGGCGTAACCAGCATAGGCGTAGAGAACTACTCCAATTGCCAGCCACATCAGTGACCGAATTAGGAACATGTAAAATCTCCTTAAAAGGTGAGGTATACCGTACCAGGTTTCCTATTATCCTCACGCTTACTTAAAACCCATTCTAAAACCTACCATCTTTGGTAAGGTAAAATTCCTTGCTCAACTTGGTTAATGTAGTTGTCTGGGGTTTTAAGTCCTGACAAAGCCATACCGTAGCATTCTTGCCCACTCCGAATGGGCAAGAAATAAATTACATATCTTGTAATTTATTTCCAACACCTTGCACAGATTATTATCTAAACTCACACCGAAAAACCTTCATTGGTCTATAGTAAGCAATTTTCGCGCCAGTGCTAAACTGATCATCCTTGATTAGATTATAACACCGAACTTTAGCTAAACTTCCTGTCAGGAAGCTTTAAAAGTGCTTTACTACCTGATAATTCTATAGCAATCAAAACACCTCTGCCAGTCAAAAATTGTTAGAATCTTGTAAATTTAGCTTTAGATAATCTAAGATTAGAGCAAGACAATTCCTCTTTATTGTAAAGAAGTTTTAATGAAAAAACATCATCAAAATGGACAGAATAAAAAGCAATTTGTTGTATCTTCTGTCCAGATTATCATGGCTTAAAAAGGCCGGGTTGCCGCACTTTAGCAACCCGGCTTTACTGTGCAATGAGGTTAAATCGAGGATTAGCTTTACGCTGAGAGGCGGATGGAAAGTCACCCCAAATTAGGATTGAAGATGGAACTTACCGATCCTTCGCTTTTAAGATAGCACTATGAAGTAAAAATAAGCCTAAACGCAGGTAAATGTAAACTTAAAATTTTAACCGCTCGGTTGATTTTCCTGTTCATTTCTTTTGGTGGCTAGATTTAGGGCTTTGCCAGTATTAGCGGCGGCGGCTTCTACGTCGGGCGACGGCTCAGGTTGAGCATTGTAACTTAAAATATTGTTCACGATTACCTGAATTGCCGCTGCAATTGGCACGGCGATAAGTGCGCCGCCAATTCCCGCCAGCGTTGTACCTATCAAAATACCAATTATAACCGTCAGGGGCGAAACTCCAACGGCGCTCTCCATTACTCTCGGCACTAAAACGTTTCCTTCTATTAGCTGAAGTATTACAATATATACCATCACAATAATCGCCAGCGTCACGCTTTGGGTCAGGGCGATAAGCACGGCGGGCGCACCACCCAGGTACGGCCCGATAATTGGAACAAGCTCGGTCAGCCCGGCAAAGACTGCCAGCACAAAAGCAAATTTTAGTCCCATAACGGTATAACCAATCCCTGCTAACGCGCCGATAAATATCATCAAAACTAACTGACCGCGCAACCACGCTCCCAGCTTCTTTTCGACGCTTTCCCAAATAGTGTAACCACGCGGGCGCTGGTCTTCCGGCACAAACGAAAGAATGAAGCGCCGAATCGCCGGTTTTTCGTTAATCCAGTAGAAAACAATTACAAACAAGGTCGCCAGCGAAAAGAGGGTTTCAAACAAGCCTAATCCGATACTAAGTGCTTTGCTATCCAGTTGCAAACTTTGGATAATATTGCCGGAGTTTTCGTAAGCACTGTTGGCAATATTACGCAGAACTTCGTTATCTATATGGCTAATATAGTCTTTTATCTGGTTTGGGTCGGTTAAGTTACTGACCAACTGACGGGCTTCCGTAATCAGGGGCGGAATTGCCAGAAAAAAGATAAGCGCCAGCACCCCAAAGATAAGCAAATAGACCGCCAGCACCCCGGTGCTGCGGCTGAACGGGCCGCGCTTTCGCAACCAGTTTACTACCGGCTCAATTCCCGTCGCTACCAAAAGGCTGACGAAAAGCAAAAAAACCACGTTACGAATCAGCCAGAAAAAAACAAAACCCAGCGCCACAATAAAAATACCAGCTGCCCAAAGCATTACCCGGCCCGTTGTCACCTTATTCAAAATTTACTCCTATCCTCAAAACTACATTTTAACTCATTAACCTATCTCTTCTATATTTAGCAAAGAATATGCCCCGAAGCTGCTCTGATTGACTAACCCCAATCCCCGCTTTACAATAACCCTTGTATTCTAAAAGAATTTATAAATTTCGATCCAATATTAGTAAGGGCTAAACTTATGAATACGATTGTCAGAACGCGCATAATTAAAATAGGTTCTTCTCCAGGGATTCGTATTCCAAAAGCGGTGCTTGAAAAACTCGGTGTTGGGGCCGAGGTAGAATTGGAAGTGCAAGAAAAGAAGGTCAGCTTGTTATTCGTTCTGCCCCTCATCCGCGCCAGGATTGGGATGCACAGTTCCGTACAATGGCTGCACAAGGGGATAATAAACTCGTAGACCCAGAAGTGTCTACTCAATAGGATGCAGGGTGGTTGCAAAGTTGGTTTTTCGGTTGTAGGAGAGGGCTTCGCCCTTGATTTGTAAGCCTGCGCCAGGGTCAAGTCGAGCGCACAGCGCCCTCCTACAGCCTATTCTGGCGACTTTGCAACCGCCCTGAATGGGATGTGGATGAGTGGGAATGGTAATTCAACGATTATTTTAAGAGGGAAGCATGATGGCGCAAGCTACTGAGACAAAAATAGCGGTGTTAGGCACAGGTAGCTGGGGTACGACGCTGGCGATGTTGACCGCCCGTAAGGGTTTGCCTACTCATCTATGGGCGCGCACTCCCGAAGAAGCGGCCCAATTTACTGCCGATAATGAAAACAAGCGGTTTTTGCCCGGCTATCCTTTCCCGCCTACCCTCAAAGTAACCGCCGATTTGGAAGAAGCCCTTGCAAATGTGGCCCTGGTTATTTTTGCTGCGCCCTCCGGCGAATTGCGCCACAACGCCCGTTTAGCCCAGCCTTATTTAGCCAGCCAGTCTAATAATCCGCCAGTTGTGATGAGTGCGGCGAAAGGACTGGAAATGGATACGCTTTTACGGATGAGCGAAGTGTTGGCACAAGAGCTACCCGAAACGGCGGTTGCCCAAAGTATTTGCGCGCTTTCCGGCCCGAACCTTGCTAAAGAAATTGCCGCTGGAAGGCCCAGCGCAACGGTTATTGCGGGAAAGGGCCAGGCGGCTTGCGAGAAAGCCCAAAGCCTGATTATGACTTCGACTTTTCGGGTCTATACTAACGAAGATGTAATCGGGGTAGAATTGGGCGGCGCACTCAAAAATATTATCGCACTGGGCGCGGGTCTGGCGGATGGCTTAAACGCAGGCGACAATGCCAAAGGTGCTTTTATGACACGTGGCATGGCCGAAATTGGACGGCTGGGCGTGGCGGCGGGGGCTGACCCACTGACTTTTCTAGGTCTGGCCGGGCTGGGTGATATGGTTGCTACCTGCGCCAGCCAACTCAGCCGCAATCGCTTTGTGGGGCAAGAACTGGCGAAAGGCCGTAGCCTGACCGAAATTCGGGCCGAAATGCACCAGGTTGCCGAAGGGGTTTTTACCACTGCCGCCGCCCGCCGCATGGCCCAGCAATATGGGGTCGAGATGCCCATAACCGAGCAACTTTATTTGTTGCTCTACGAAAACAAAAATCCCCTGGTCGCCATCAACGATTTGATGATGCGCGAACCCACTAAAGAAATGTACGGCTTCAGAATTTAGAAAGACAAGCGAAAATCCCAAATATGCTAAAATAAGGCTGATGGCGTAACCAAAAGCAAAGCGAGGTTTTACAATGCAGGTAATTAAACGCGAAAAACTAATCAGTGGGCAGGCGACACACCAGGATTGGCTGGCAATAGAAGAGCCACCCCGTTATGAACTGATTGAGGGAGAACTATGTATGGTTGCTGCACCGTTGCTACCCCATTTTTGGGTAGTAGAATTTATTTACATTCAGTTAGTATTGATGGATCCGCAAAGAACTTCGGGAATTATTTTGGGCCGTGATGGAGCAGCTGTCCGGCTAGACGAAACCAGCAATACTCTTATACCCGACATCTTTTTCTTCGGTAAAAATAACCGTCCGATTATTGAAGAGGCGGATTTTTATGGTGTTCCCGATTTTGTGGTAGAAGTATGGAACAAAGATTACAAAAAGAAAGAACGCAACAAGAAGCTGAAGGTTTATCAGCGCTATGGCGTAAAAGAATACTGGGAAGTTTTTACCGAGGAAAAACGGCTGACTGTACACCGCGCTCCTGATTTTACTTCGCTAGAGTATCAGCAGGGTAGTAATGTAACTATACAATCGAGCGTAATTGCGGCTTTGCAATTGGACGTTGACGCAATGTTTGATTTTGTGCGGCGAAATATGGGTAATCAGGGAGAGTAGTTTGAAGAAGGTGCTAAAAAGCCAGGTTTTTCTTTTAGCAGGGCTGTGGCTGGCCTTGCTTTTGGTTGCCTGCAATGATGCCAGTACTCCTACTTCGGCGGCAAGGATTAGCCAGCCGAACGTAGCAGTCAAGCCTAACCCGACCCAAACGCTTGTTGCGCCAACCGTAAATGCCCGCATCGGCTATGCCCAGGACTCGGTGGCAAAGGTAGAAAATGTCGAAATCAGTGCTGCCGAATTTAATAAAGCCCTGGATACGGCGCGGGTAACAGTCGAAGAACAACAGGGCGGCACGGTGGATTGGAATACGGCGGACAATCAGAAAACTTTGCAAAGTTTGCGAGAAGAAGTTGTCGAAGGTTTGATAAATTATCAGGTCGTGGCAACTCAGGCCCAAAAAGAGAACGTCAGTGCCAGTGCCACCGAAGTTCAAGCCCGCCTGGACGATTTGAAGCAGCAACTCGGCGGCGATATTGCTTACCAGAACTGGCTCGCCCGCCGCTTTCTCAGCGAAGCCGACCAGCGCAGAGCCACTGAACAACTGATAATCTTTGAAAAAATGGAGGAGCGTCATTCGCCGGTAGACGACAAGGCTGAACAGGCCCATGTCCGGCATATTCTGGTACAGACCGAAGGCGAGGCCCGCATGATTTTTGACCGCTTACGCTCTGGCGGCGATTTCGGGGCGCTGGCTAAACAATTTTCGCTCGACCAGACCAGCGCCAGCAAAGGTGGCGACCTCGATTTTATCTTCCCCGGTCAAACTATTCAGTACGGCCCGGATTTTGAGCGGGTCGCCTTTGCCCTCAAGCCCAATGAAATAAGCGGCCCGACCAAAACTCCGCTCGGCTACCATATTATTCAATCGCTGGGCAAAGAAGTGCGCCCGCTCCCCTTCGATTTAGTGCAGCAGCGCAAAGCCGATGCCTTCGCCGCCTATATCAAAACTCTCCGCGACAAAGCCAAAATCGAGAAGCTGCTGAAAAATTGAAGATTAAG
>JBBQXW010000119.1:0-18891 GCA_038209275.1 Chloroflexia bacterium
AGTGCGCCTTCGGGCCGCTTGTCCATTGGGGCGTTGTCGTATTTAGGCAGACCAACCGCGCCAAACAGAATCGCATCGCTGGCTTTACATAACTCCATCGAAGCATCGGTAATCGCTACGCCTTCTTTGTCCAGCGCCGCGCCACCAACCAGGGCTTCCTCATAGCTAAGGGTATGACCAAACTTGCTGGCAACTGCCAAAAATACTTTCAAAGCTTCGCGGGTCACTTCCGGCCCGATACCATCTCCGGCAAGTACCGCTATTTTGAGCAGCATATTGTTTCTCCTCTACAGGTTAAAATAGAAGTTAAAATTCCTCATTCAGCAATGTATCTTGGATAGAGCGATTTGGCTTTTAGTGCGTCGGCTAAATCCACTTCCACCGTTACAAAAGGCTCGTCCGGCGAAGTAACTCCCAGAACTTCGCCATCAGGATTGATGATATAGCCACAGCCGCCAAAATTAACCCCCGAAATCGTGCCGCCCTTGCTTGAGCGATTAGAGGATATTACAAAAGCGCCGGAGGCAATTGCGGCCATGCGTAGCGCCACTTGCCAGCGACTATGTCCGCCACTGGCCCGCGGCGTGGCAATCAGGTTTGCGCCCTGCCTACCGTAATGACGGGCGTGTTCGTTGAACATCACCTCGCTGCAAATGAGAAAGCCGCAGCTAATCTCGTTTATTTTGGTCAGGGCAAATTCCGGGTCGCCCCGGTGAAACCAGCGCGTTTCATAAAAGCCCGGCTCTTCCGGCAGATAATATTTTTCGTGTACTCTCTGATAGCCGTTGTCTGAAGTCCAGCAAAAAGCCTGATTGAGACGACGCTCATCTTTGTTAATTGGTCTGGTAGCAAGAACAGTAGTCGGAGCGAATTTGTGAAATTCGGTCAATAAGCTGTCGTGAGCGGCTATAGCCTCGGCCCAGATAGCGGCATCAAATTCTGTTTTGTACCCAAACCAGTAATAAGCCGGTACTTCGGGCAGCAACACTAAGTCGCTGCTATTATCAGCTACGTGCTTTATCAGGTTCGGCCAGGCTTTTTCAAATTCGGCGGCCTGGTCAGGAAGTTCACAAACGGTTAATTTCAATGGTGTTACTCCCCTAATTTTACGTCCTCAAAATGTTCTACCACCGGGAAGGGGTCATAGAAATGGTGCAACAATTTTCGCCATTCCTGATATTCGGCGGACTGGCGGAAGCCGACAGTGTGGTCTTCCAGCGTTTCCCATTTGACCAGCAGCGCGTATTTCCCCTTAACCTCGATAGATTTGCGTATTTCGTGTGAGACATATCCCTTCACCGAAGCGATTATCGGGGCGGCTTTAACGAACGCTTGCTCAAATTCCCCTTCCTGGCCCAATTTTACATTTAGCATTGCTACTTCGAGAATCATTTTAATTCCTCATTATTCTTGAATCGGCTCAAGCCATAAAGTCATAAATTCTTCATCAATATATTGATCGCCCATTTTCAGGGCGCGTTTTTCCAGGCCGTAGGGTTGAAAGCCGAGTGAAAGATATAAGCCGCGTGCCGCCGGATTGTTAGCCGCGACGATTAGATTAATTTGTTCCAGGCCGGGCATAGCGCTGGCTCTGACAATCGCTTCTTGCATCAGCTTTTTGCCTAATCCCTGTCCGCGTGCTTCGGGAAGGCTGTACATACCCCAGATTTGACCTTTGTGCCGCTCCTTGTCATATTGTGACCGCCCAAAGCCGACCATTCCTAATAGCGCTTCGCCTTCAAACGCGCCCAGCGTAAATTTATCCGGCGTAGGGCGCAACCGCCCGGCTACCTGTTCCATCGGCTCTTTCACCGACTCTTCGTAGGATGAGCCGAATGCTTCCGGGTTCTCGCGCAAGCCTCGCAAACGCACCTGCCAGAAAACTTCAACATCGGCTTCGGTTAAAGTACGTATCTCCATATTAACCTTCTCTTAATTTTGAAAATTTTGGCAAAATTTTGAAAGTTTAAGAAAATTAAAAAATAAAGGTTGGAAAACGCCGTTGTTTCCCAACCGGGTTGGCCGGATGCTAACCGGGAACTACATACCGTAAGCGCGGCTGATTCCGGCAAGTGGGCCGTATTCATCGCGGCGGTACGGGTCAGCGTTGGTCTCATCCTCGAAAGGACCCATCTCGATAAATTTGTTGACGGCGTGCAGAAAGGCTTTGGCGGAGGCCATGATAATATCGGTATCCGCGCCGCGCCCGGTAACGACCCGACCTTTGTAGCGCAACTTGATTGAGCTTTCGGCCTGTGCGTCCAGTCCTTCGGTGATGGCGGCAATGTTGAACTCGATTAGCTCGGCGGTAACGCCGCTCAATTTCGAGATAGCCTTGCAGACTGCGTCTACCGGGCCATCGCCCACCATTGCTTCGGTGACAATTGAGCCATCGCTGGAAATCAATTTAACGGTAGCGGTTGGCTCCATCTTATTGCCCGTCATGACGGTCACTTGCTCAATGCGGTAGGCTGCTGCGCCTTCGGTCTGCACCCGCTCCATAATCAGCGCCTCAATGTCGCGGTCGCTGATAACCTTCTTTTTGTCGCAGAGTTGCTTGAACTCGAAGAAGGTGCGGTTCAGTTCTTCGTCGCCCAGCACGTAGCCCATCTTGGCAAGGTGCTTGCGAAAGGCGTGGCGACCACTGTGTTTGCCCAGCACCAGATTGGTTTCGCCCGCGCCGACGCTTTCGGCATCCATAATTTCGTAGGTGCGTTTCTCTTTCAAGATGCCATCCTGGTGAATACCGCTTTCGTGGGCGAAGGCGTTCGAGCCAACAATTGCTTTGTTTGGCTGTACCATAATGCCCGTGAAGCTGGATACCATGCGGCTGGAGCGCAACAGTTCGCCCGTGTTTACCCCGGTACTCATACCGAAGAAATCTTTGCGAGTTTCCAGCGCCATCACAATTTCTTCCAGCGAGGCGTTTCCGGCTCGTTCGCCGATACCGTTGATAGTACATTCAACCTGACGCGCTCCAGCCCGCAATGCCGTCAAACTATTTGCAACTGCCATGCCCAAATCGTTGTGGCAGTGTACCGAAATAACCGCTTTTGCAATGTTCTTTACCTTAGAAAGAACGGTCAAAATCATGCGCTCGTATTCATCGGGGGTGGTGTAGCCAACCGTATCAGGCAAATTGACGGTGGTTGCACCCGCTTCAATGGTGGCTTCAATCATCTGGCAAACATAATCTAAATCGGAGCGAGTGGCATCCTGGGCGCTAAACTCCACATCGTTGCAATAGCTCTTGGCACGGGCGACCATCTCGCGGGCCTGCTGCAAAGCTTCTTCGCGGGTCAGCTTGAACAGGTGCTTCAGGTGAACATCGCTGCTGCTGATAAATACGTGGATGCGGGGCTTCTCGGCATCGCGCAAGGCTTCCCAGGCCCGGTCTACGTCCAGCGCCGTCGCACGGGCAAGTCCGGCGATAATCGGGCCTTGTACTTCACGGGCAATTCGCTGTACTGCTTCAAAATCGCCGGGGCTGGAAATCGGAAACCCCGCTTCAATTACATCAACGCCCAACCGGGCCAGTTGACGGGCAATTTCCAGCTTTTCTTCAATATTCAAGGTCGCACCGGGCGACTGTTCGCCGTCGCGCAGCGTTGTGTCGAAAATAATTACTCGATTGCGATCTACTACACCATCGCTCATTTATTTAGTCCTCCATTTTAGTTATCAGTCCGTCTTTTTTATATTCAGGCCCACGCCTGAAGAAAAACCTTATAGTTTGGAAAATTTTTTTGCAAAAAAATTTTCCAAACTATAAGAAAAGCAAAGAAAAGGGTTAAAGGCCGACCTTTGAAAAATTTGGGCAAATCTTTTCAAGAGTTAAGCGAAAATCCATTGGCGGAGCAATGTCATACAAGAATTGCTCGGTTGAAAATCCGAAAATCCATTGGCGGAGCAATGTCCCACAGAATCGAGGTTAATTGTAGGATGCTGCTCGGTCAGCTGATTTTCCATTGGCGGAGCAATGTCATACAAGCTGGCCTGATTTGTAGGATGCTGCTCGGTCAGCTGATTTTTCAGACCTTGATGCTTGCAAAATTTGAAATCAGCTGGCTGGTGTTCAACAATTCATCGTTATTAATGCCAGTGTGCAGGCCAAAGAAATCTTTGCGCGCTTCCAGCGCCATTATTATTTCTTCCAAAGAGGCATTCGCGGTTTTGTCGCCGATGCCACCTATCGTACATTCGACCTGGCGCGCCCCGGCTTGCAATGCTTTCAGGCTGTTAGCGACTGCCATGCCCAAATTATTGTGGCAATGCACCGCGACGACGGTTTTTTCGATATTTTTTACTCGCGCCCGTACCGCCGTAATCAGCCGCGCAAATTCGTCCGGCACGGTATGCCCGACCGTATCGGGTAGGCCAATCGTGGTTGCGCCCGCTTCGATTGCTACCTCAATCATCTGGCACAAATAATCCAAATCGGCGCGGGTGGCATCGTGGGCCGTAAATTGCACATCGTCGCAGAAGCTTTTGGCGTAGCTGACCGTCTGGCGTGTCCGTTCTAATGCTTCTTCGCGACTGAGCTTGAAAAGCTGCTTTAGATAAGCGTCGCTGCTGCTGAGATAAATATTGATGCGCGGTTTTTCGGCTTCGCGCAAAGCTTCCCAGGCCCGGTCTATATCCGAAGTAGTCGCCCGTGCCAGCGCCGCAATAATCGGCCCACGCACTGCTTTAGCAATCTGCCGCATCCCCTCGATTTCAGCCGGATTTGGGCCGGGATAACCCACCTCGATTACGTCTACGCCAAGCCGTTCCAACTGCTTTGCAATCGCCACCTTGTCCTCGGTTGTCAAGTCTTCGCCCAGCGTATACAACCCATCGCGTAGCGTCGTATCGAAAACTGTTACCCGATTTTGTTCTGCCGTGCCATTATCCATCAATTTCAAATCCTTTTTGAGTTTTGAATCCTGTTTTTAACTCAAAACTCAAAATTCAAAACTCAAAACTATTTCTTCTCGTTCAACCAACTCATCATCGAGCGGAGTTCTTTGCCGACCTCGGTAATCTGGTGTTCTTTAGCGCCGCGACGCAGGGCGTTGAAGGCGGGTCGCCCGACCTGATTCTCCAAAATCCACTCTTTGGCAAACTGACCGCTTTGAATCTCGCCCAGAATTTTCTTCATTTCGGCGCGGGTTTCGGCGGTGATAATGCGCGGGCCGCGAGTATAGTCGCCATACTCGGCGGTGTCGCTGATGCTGTAGCGCATATATTCGAGGCCACCCTGATAGAACAGGTCTACAATCAACTTCATTTCGTGCATACACTCGAAATAAGCTGATTCTGGCTGATAGCCCGCCTCAACCAGCGTCTCGAAGCCTGCCAGAATCAGGGCAGTTACGCCGCCGCACAATACAGTCTGTTCGCCGAAGAGGTCGGTTTCGGTTTCCTCTTTGAAAGTGGTATCCAGCACGCCAGCGCGGGTTGCGCCAATACCACGTGCATAAGCCAGGGCTTGCTGCCGGGCGTTTCCGGTGTAATCCTGATACACTGCTACCAGACTCGGCACGCCACCGCCGTTGACATATTCGCGGCGCACAATATGACCTGGGCCTTTAGGAGCAATCATGGTCACGTCTACGTTGGTGGGCGGTACAATCTGGTTGAAGTGAATATTAAAACCGTGCGCGAACATCAGCGTGTCGCCATCCTTCAAAGTCGGGGCAATGTCGCGGTAGTAAATCTCGCGCTGGGTCTGGTCGGGCAACAGCACCATAATTACATCGGCTTCGGCGGAAGCGTCGGCTACCGTTTTCACTGGTAGATATTTGGCGGCTTCGGCCCAGCTTTTGCTACCTTCGTATAAGCCTATCCGCACATCGCAACCACTATCGCGCAAGTTCAGCGCATGAGCATGGCCCTGGCTACCGTAGCCAATAATGGCGATTTTCTTGCCTTTAATCAAATCAAAATTCGCATCTTTATCGTAATACATCTTAGCCATTGGTTCTAACCCTCCTGTTATTCGGATAAATGAGTAAATGAATATATTGCTCGTTGTTAGAGCAAGAGCAGTATTTTGTAACTAGAAACCAGAAACTAGAAACTAGAAACTACTAGTTATCTTCGTAAATGCTCTGGTGAGTAGAGTTCCAGGCCATCAGTCGCTCGAAAGCGGTGGGCAGCAGTGCGCTGAGTTCTTCGCTCGCTTTTTCGCGGGGAATCGTTCCGATTCGCCGGACGTGGTAATGCACATCCCCCTCGAAAAGTTGATAACTCGCTTCGATACAAACACGCACCATTGCTTCGCCCGGTTCGCTGGCGACAATCAGGCGGCGAGTGTAAAGGCCATCCGGCATCAGATGGCAGAAAAAATAGATGCGCTGGTTCGGGTCGCTGAACAACGCCTGAGCCTGGGGCAGTTTATTTGCCATAAAATCATTAAAAGCATTATTAGCAAATTCGTAAACCGGGCCATGATAAGCAGTAGCCATTACCATTCTCTTCTCCTACTCTCCAAAAGACATATTTTGCAAGCCCTGGCGAGACTTGTCGGCGGTGTCCACCCGCCCTATTGATATTTATACCTGCTAACTCAGGTATTAAACTTTGGAATATGCTTAATTCTTGAAATTTTTGCAAAAATTTCAAGAATTAAGCATACTGTGTTAAATTGCGCCCACCGCCACCGAACCTCGCGCCATTGCGACGCGCCCGGTGCGGACGCTCTCTTTGATACCGTAGCGCCGTACCAGCCCGAAAAGTCGGTCAATCTCGTCTTCCGGGCCGACTGCTTCGAGCAGAATCGAGTCGGCGGCAACATCGAGTACCCGCGCTTTGAAAATCTCGACGAATTGCATAATCTCGGAACGCGACTGCGGATTGTCGGCGGTGACTTTAATCATCGCCATTTCGCGAATAACCGCCCCGTCCGAAGTTACGTCGGTCACTTTGATGACTTCGAGTACTTTGTACAAATTCTTAATCATCTGCTCAACCAACGCATCCTCGCCGAATACACATAAGGTCATGCGGCTCACGTTGGCTTCTTCGGTATGCCCGACGCTCAGGCTCTCGATATTGAACGAGCGCCGCCGGAACATACTCACCACCCGGTTCAACGCGCCCGGCTCATCTTCCAACAATACTACGATTGTGTGCTTCTTAGCATTATCTAACACTGTTCTAGTCCTTTTTGAGAATTTTGAATTTTGAGTTTTGAATTTTGAATTAGAGGATTTCAACTCAAAACTCAAAATTCAAAACTCAAAACTAAATTCTGCTATTGTTTAATGTCCTCAGCGCTCAATGCGTCCAGGTTCGAGCCACCGGGGGGAACCATTGGGAAGACGTTTTCGATTTCGGGAATAACGAACTCGACCAGCGCCGGGCCGGGCCATTCGTTCGCTTCCTTAATTACGCGGGCTACGTCGTCGCGCTCGGTCACGCGCCAGGCGCGGATACCGAAGGCATCGGCCAGCTTCACAAAATCCGGGCCGGAAATCGGGGTGCTGTGGTGGCGACCTTCATAGAAGACCTGCTGCCACTGCCGAATCATTCCCAGTACGCCGTTATTGAAGATGGCAATCTTTACCCGAATATCGTCCTGTACCAGCGTGGCAAGTTCCTGCATATTCATCTGGAAACCGCCGTCGCCCGTTACCGTCCAGACCGGGATGTCTTCGCCGAGAGCGACTTTTGCGCCCATTGCACTTGGCAGACCAAAGCCCATCGTGCCTAAACCACCGCTAGAAACAAAACTGTTAGCCTTCTGGAAATTGAAGTGTTGCGCCACCCACATCTGGTGCTGGCCCACGTCTACCGTGACCACTGCGTCGCCACCCAGCACTTCGCCCATCTGCTGAATAATGAACTGCGGCGGCAGCACACCCAGACGGCTCATCTCGTTCTCGCGACGCTTTATGTCTTTGACCTTCCAGGCCACGATTTTCTCGCGCCACTCGCTGTGCTGGCGTTTGTCAATGTACTTGTTCATGACCGTCAGCACGTTCTTGACATCGCCGACTACCGGGATATGCGCCACCACGTTCTTGCTGATTTCCGCCGGGTCAATATCAATGTGAATAATTTTCGAGTTGCGGGCAAAAGTTTTCAGGTTGCCCGTCACACGGTCATCGAAGCGCATCCCGATAGCAATCAGTACATCCGATTCGTTGATAGCGTGGTTGGCGTGAATGCCGCCGTGCATACCGGGCATACCCAGCGAAAGCGGGTGAGCCGTCGGGAAAGACGAAAGACCCTGCAAAGTATTAATAACTGGGATGTCGGCACGCTCGGCCAGTTCCAATAGTTCATCAAAGGCTTTGGAAATGGTTACACCCCAGCCAGCCAGAATAACCGGGCGCTCGGCCTCGTTAATCATTTTGGCGGCTTGCTTAATCTGGCGCACATGACCGAACACGGTTGGGTTGTAGCCCCGAATTTTTACTTCGGTTGGGTAGCCTGTAAACTGGATTTTGGTCTGGAATACATCTTTCGGAATATCCACCAGCACCGGGCCGGGTCGTCCGCTATTGGCTAGATAAAAAGCTTTTTTAATGGTCGGGGCAATATCTTCGGTTTCCATCACCAGCCAGTTGTGCTTGGTAATCGGCAGGGTGATGCCGGTAATATCGGTTTCCTGGAAGCCGTCCCTACCGATTAGCGATTTGCTGACCTGCCCGGTCAGCACTACTACCGGGGCGCTATCCATCATGGCCGTCGCAATGCCTGTTACTAGGTTAGTCGCGCCAGGGCCACTCGTACCCAGACAAACGCCAGTTTTGCCGGTAGCGCGGGCGTAACCATCGGCAGCGTGGGCGGCGGCCTGTTCGTGCCGTACCAGAATATGCCGAATCTGGGGATATTCGTGCAGTACATCGTACAAAGGCAGAATTACGCCGCCGGGGTAGCCGAAAATCGTATCTACTCCTTCAGCCACAAGACATTCGCACAAAATACGAGCGCCGTTTAGTTCGCGGGGAGTAAAACGTTCTGGCGCTTTAGTCTCCTGCGCTTTGGTCGCTGACATAACCATCTCTGAATCTCCTTTTAACCTCTTTTAATTTCTAACTTCTTATCTTTAGAACCTAGAACTAATTTCAAACTTGAACCCTGGCCCGTAGGGTTGCACCAAGCTATCGGCAACTAAAGCTTTATAGCTTTGGATACGCCTAAAAGACCCTTTATTTAGCTGGTCAGACGCGACGCTGCGGCTGGGAATTTTATATGAGAAAGAAACCTTCAGGAAACTTCGGTAATGCTTGGCTCTTCAGGTAGAAAGCTTCGGTAGGCTGCTCATCCTCGAACTGCCGGTCAAACTTTCTGACGACTAAAGACCAAGCAGAATAAGTACGAGGGTTACTACACTAATTAAACTAATAAGACTAATAATGAACAAGGGGCTAATAATAAGGAGAAGGAGGGGGGTGAGAAGGGAAACCTGGGGCATCATGGCGGCGACGGCCTGCGGCGCTTGTTCACTACATCGAGCGGCAGCCATCGCCTCGCGACGACTGGCGGCTTGATAGTAATCTTGATTAGAATACATCTCTGGTTCCTTTCTCATCTTTCCTCTTATTCGCCCCTTCGGGCGGCCCTGCAAAATCCTCAATCCTCAAGCAGTTTCAAGCAATTTTCTCTTATGAAGCATGATGTGAAAAAACCTCCCGGCGTGGGGAGGTTTTTTAGTCTCTCGGCAGGCTTTTTTATTTGCCCGCTTTCTCCCCGTTAGTCGAAAAGCTCCTTCTCAGGAGCATAATAAGGAGGAGGACTACTACGAGCAAGATAATAAAGCGGAAGAAGCCGCCTTTTTTCTGCTCTTTTAATTCAATTTCTACTTTTGCTTTTTTAGCCATGGTGACTATAGCAGTCCTTTAATATAAATTTATGCTTTTGGGAAATTTTGCTTCATTGCTCTAGGCATAGTAGCATATCAAAGCGGGCCGTGTCAAGCGGTTTCCGCCCGAATTCGGCCCTTCTTTGCCCAAATTTTCTGCTTTCTTAATTCTTTAAATTTATCTTGGCTGGGCAAACTGCACGAAAGTTCAGTTATTGTGCCATTCCAGTTGAGCCAGTCCAGGCATAATCTCAGCTTTATCAGGCTGGAGTTTCAGGGCAGTTTGCACAGTTAGTAATAGCGCTCGTAAATCCTGTCCTTGCTTCAAAATGTAAAAGGTTGCTCCGGCGTGATACGCTTGGGTCATAGCCCGACGCTCCATAGTAGTGGCTAATATTATCACAACGCTCCGGGATTTTCGAAGACGACGGCATATTTTCAGGTGCTGTTTACTCGGCAAATCATCGTCTATAATCACAAGATTGGGAAGCCAGTTTTGCACTGTTTTAAGGACGAGGCGGTTATCAGATGCTGTTTGGATGATACAATTACCACTTTCAAGCCTGGCGGAAAGCGTGGTTGCAAGAAGTGGATTGGGAGTTATGACCAAAATTTTGTTACTCACAGGACGGTCCCACCTTTTAACTTCACTACATTTAATTGACCCAGTGGATTAATCATACCAGCCCAACATTACGAGAAAGATTACAAAATTAAAATATTAGACAACATTTTGTTATCATTTTTGGGTATGCAATCAAGCCACAATTGATTAGCCTTTAGTTAATTATTATTTTGTAACTTTTGTGGGTTTATACGCAAGCTGATAAATGATAAACAAGTAAAGAAAATCAAATCCTGTCTGAAAGCAAGCTTCTGTTGCGATTAGCCTTAATAAAGAGAAAATCGCAACAGAAGCTCGCCTTCGATGAGGTATTACTGCAAAATAATGTCAGAGAGGTTAGACAAGGAGAGGCAAAAAACAGCTCAAAAAGCTATTTCACTTTGCACAGAACCTGGGCTGCAATCGCCCGGTGATGGTTATCCTGGTGACTTAAGGTTGTCACTAGCTCGTCCCACGCCTCGTAAGCCCATTCAACTGGTTTGTCCGTTGCTTCGATAATAGCGAAAAAGGCATTGTTTTGTAATTCTTTATTGCCAGAGCGAAGGTTAGCCAGATTTGTTCGAGTGATTTTGTCCATGATTTTTCCTCTCTGAATTTAGCCCCGATGTCCGTACACATTAACCTGTAGCCCGTCGCCGGACGGGGATTTGACGGGTGTGCCACTCCACAGTAATTCTTCACCGCAGACCGCCGCCAATCGTTTCCACAGCAAGGCTTGCTCGAAAAGTTCTAGCCGGGCGCTGACAAACTGAAAGACGCTACGCGCGGCAATTACAATTAGCTTGGCGCGGGGACGCGAGAGCGCCACATTGAAGCGGTTGGGACTGAGCAGAAATTCAGCTTCGGCGGCAACATAATCGGGGTCGGAGGCGGTAGTCGAGACGATAATCAAATCGCGCTCACCGCCCTGAAAACGCTCAACGGTATCAATCGCATTGACCTTTGCCAGCGCCGGAAAGCGGTCACGCAAAACCGCTTTTTGGGCGCGGTGCGGCACGACAATTCCGATGCCGTCCGTGCCGTTCAGCCCCAGTTGATTAATCGCTGCCATAATGAGCGGGCTTATCAAATCCACCTCAACCTGATTATACTGCTGCGAAGCCGCCTCGTTATGTTCTATCACCACAATTGGGTAATCGGGGTCGAGGGCTGCTAAGATAAATTTTGAATTTTGAATTTCGGCCTGTAAGGTTGCCCTGTGGGTGAATTTTGAATTTAGGGAATCTTGGGAAAAATTTAATGATGGTAAACGCTTGTGTTGGCGGGAATGGAATTGGATATTGTCGTGGCGATAAATATTTTCCTGGAGGAAGGCGGCTTGAGTGCGGTGCAGGCGGAAGCTTTCGTTTAGCGCGACCCGATTGTATCCGGCATCCAGAAAATATTGGAAGACCGAGCGGTACGGTCTGGCGCTGACGGTTGGCAAATGCTCTTCGTGTTCCCAGCCGTGTACCAGAATCGGCGAAAGCTGGCGATGGTCGCCGACAATAATCGTCTGGCCTGTTGGCTTGAGCCAGCCCGCCGCGAGTAAGGCGTGTGGCACGTTCATCTGGCTGGCTTCGTCCAGCACCAGCAAATCGAAGAATTTTTCCTCCCAGACCTGGGTCTGTTTCTTTTTGCCGCGTCCGTAATATTCCTTCATCAAATTGTAAAGATTGCCGGGTGTAGCCCCAATAATTAGCAAGCCGTCGGCGGCACCGTCCAGCGCGGCTTTGACCTGCTGCCCGTCCCAGGGGTCAATAAAGCCAATTTCGGGCGAACGCTCGGTCTTGGCCTCGCCACCGACTTTGTAAATTCGCAAATCTTTCAAGGTTTCGGCGGCTTCACCTCCGGCAGCCTGTACCCGTCGCCACTTCTCGGCAATACTTTCCAGCACAATCTCGACGGCGTTATGGGTCTGGCTGGAAACAATGACACGATTGACGCACCCAAAGGGTACCCGCGATTGACGATTGACGATTGAGGAATAAAGGCGGGAAAGGATGGCCCAGCCGATTGTGTGTGATTTGCCGGTTCCGGGCGGGCCTTGTACCAGAAAGAGCGGGTCGGTCTGGTGGTTGGTGATTACTTCGAGTTGGTCGGGGGTGGGCGTGCGTTCTGTCCCTTCGAGGACGGTGACGATTTCGGCGAAAAGGTGATTTGTGGTTTGGGGAAGTCCATTGGCGGAGCAATGTCCCACAGAATCTTTTTCCGAGATTTGGGTGGAGGTTAGAGGGAAATCGAGGGCGCAGCCCTCTCCTACAGAACCTTCCGTTGTAGGACATTGCTCCGCCAATGGATTTTCGGGGGTAGCGAGAGCAAGCTTATAAAGGGTATTGGTGGTAGCGTGACGGCAGGCTTCTTGTAGTTTGTCGCCATTAAGATTGTCCACCATTTCGTCAATCGTGTAATACTGGCCTGGTTGGGGCAGTAAATCGCGAGTGTGATAGTAGCGGAAGGCGCTGGATTGACCTGGGCCGAGCGTGCTGCCGCTCAGTTCCAGCTTGAGCCATTCGCCCGTTATTTCCTCGATGCGGGCCAGCCGTCCGCCGACGATTTTCCAGGGTTGCCCGTCGTTTTCAAGCGGGCTTATGCTGACGAAATCGCCTTCCTTTAGCTTGCTGACCTGAAGGGCGGTTTGGGGATGGATGCCAACTTTATCAAATTCAGCCAGAAAAGTGGCGTGTAATTCTTTGCGCCGCCGCGAAATGCTGATATATTCAAGTTCAGTGCAGCGCACCAGCAGCGCCCGCCCTTGCTCTACCCGTTTCAAAATGGGCCGGGCGAACAATTCAAGGTGCTGTTGCAAATTGGAATACTGCTCAATGTGCAAAAATTCTTCCAGTATTTGAGCCAGTTCTGCCGATTTTGTGGGCGCTTCGGCTAATCCAGCCAAGCGCACTGGCTCTTTTTGCAGATAGCTGTTTTTGTAGGGGAAACTGGCCTCAATATGGGCCAGGGCGCGTAGGCGGTGAGCCTGAAACGCCTCGATTTGGGGCGGCGTGATGCCTTTGAAAGGGCGGGTGGCTTTATCCAGCCGACCCCAGGCAGCGTAGGCATATTCTAACGGCAGGCCCGAATAAAAACGGGCGGCGGTTTGTACATACACGCCATCATTGCGTCGCATCCCATAATCGAACAGGCCAGAGCGAAAAAGCCGGGCGAAATTTTCGCTATCACTATCCGTCCAATTGAATCCAAGCTGACGCGAAACAACCTGTAATGAAGCCAACGGGCCTAGCAAGTTCAACCGTTCGCGCACCTCATCATAAAGGAAAGCGATGGCGGGTTGAGCCAGGGCGGGCGTATCGGTCAACAGGTGGTAAAGCGCGGGCAGGGCGGCAAAAGTGTCAATGTGGCGGCGCAAGGCATCCAGCAATACTTTTTGGTCGCGGCGATTGTAGAGATAAAGATGTAAAGGGGCGGCTTCGGCTTCACCCGCTACTTCGGTTACTGCCTGAAAAATAGCGGCAACCCAATCGAGCAGCAATTCGCGTTCGCTCTCGGCGCTCGGAATATCTTTGGTCAGGCGCACCACCGCTTTTTCCTGTCCGTTCGGGCCTTTGATGAGTGCGCCGACCAGATAAATCCGTTCTTCCAGATAATCTAGTTGCACATCCAGAAAGATTTTAATCAAATCGGGATAAAGCTTATCGTCCGGCAAATTGCTTCGCATCGGGCGGGGCGTGCGGTCTAGGAAGTAGCGGCGCGCTACCGTAGTTTTGTCGAACTGGCGGCGGGCGCGGGTGGCGCGTTGTATCAGGCGGTCAAGGCGCGGCGCAAGCGGCCAGCGTTGGCTTAATTCCTCTACCAACCGCTCCTGCCCGGCTACCGTTTTCAGCCGCACTTTGCGCTTGCCACTCTGGACGGCTTCGTCAGTCTTGCTTATCGGGGCGGTTTCATAATCGGGCGTTTCTTCGGTTTTATTCTCGGTTTCGGCTACTTCCGGCTCTATGGTCACGATTTGTTTGAGGCCCGCCAGGTCTGACAGGGTAAAAATGCCAGCCTGATTCAACACCCGCTTGTCGCTGCTTTCGAGATAGGGCAGCAGCGACAAATCTTGCCGCTCGGCGCTTTCCGCCATACAGACCGGGTTAAAGGTGCAACCGTCGCATTTCGGGCCGAGATAATAGTGCAGCCGGGTGAAATCGGGCGCGGCATCTACCCGTTCGAGCGGGCTGTTTTCGCCTTCGGTCAGGAAGCGAACAGTGCTGAGATATGGCTCTAGCTCGAAAGTAATAGCCTGGGCCGGGTCTTGCAATTGACCATCGGGCATCCGGCGCACGATTGAGCCTTCAAATTGCCCTGGCGCGATGCCCCCCTCGCCCAACATTTGCTCTAGCATCCGCACGTACACCGCCACCTGTAGGCGATGTTGCACTTTGTCCTTGCGGCTGGCTTTGACATCAATTACCAGCGCGTCCAGCCTACCTTCGGCATTGCGTTCCACCCGCACCAAATCGGCCCGTCCCTCGAAACGCCAGCGCCCAAACAAACCGTGCATCGGCACTTGATAAAGATAGATTGGCGCAGACGGAAGCTTTTTTAATACCTCGATAGCGCCTGCTACATTCAGCGCGCCCAAATCTTGCACCGTGTGGCCCTGCGCTTGAAGCGATTGCACCACGTTCTGCTCAATGCGGTCTCCAATTTCTGCCAATAGTGGCGAAAGCGGTTGCACTGGAATCCAGCTTGTTCCGGCTAGTTCGGCTTGCCGGGTGAAATGGCGCACCAGTTGGTCGGTCTCGCCCTTGTGAAGATAAAAGCGCAAATAACGGTCACAGTTGTCCAGCCCGACGTACTGGCTGAGGGCAGTCGGGGCAAGATGAGCGCGCCGGAGTGGAGCGGGGTCGGCTACGGTCATGCCACTGGCTCCAACAACTCCGGCCCGTCATTTTGCGGTTTGTTTACCTGAGTAGAAACGGAGTAGCTTTCCATTAGCTCTGGAGGATACGGTTGCAGCAATTCTAATAGTTTGGCTGGGTCGTGCAAATCGGGGTCGAGCCAGATAGCTTCGGCTTCGGGCAGCAGCATCACGGGCATTCGGTCATGTATTGGCCCGACTACATCGTTAGCCGCGGTGGTGATAATGGTGTAAGTTTTCAGTTTGTTGCCGTCCGCGTCGGTGTAAATATCGTATAGTCCGGCAAAGCCGAAAAGTTCGCCGCTTTTTAATTGAAAATGATAAGGAATTTTGCGGCTGCCGCTTTTGAGCCATTCGTAAAAGCCACTCGCCGGAATAATGCAGCGCCTATCGCGCAAGGGCTTGCGAAAGGCGGGCTTCTGCTCAATCCCTTCCGACCGTGCATTAATCATCTGGTAGCCAATTTTGGTATCTTTAGCCCAGGAAGGCACTAAACCCCAACGCATAACCTCTAAATGATTGGGGCTATTTCTTAGCACTACGGGCAATTCCTGCCCCGGTGCGATGTTGTAGCGCGGCTGCAACTCCATCGAACTCTGCTCAATATTGAACCGTCGAGCAATATCGCCTGTCTTTACCAGCGTATATCTTCCGCACATAAACCTACCTCATTTATTTTCTTAAAATCCGCCAAGTTGACATAATGAATTTTATTTTCCCTGCAATTAACCTGTACTAGATTAATCGCCATTTTAGCATTTTTGAGCCGTTACCCTCTAACTAATCCTTAGCAAAATTTACGCCTCGTTTTCTATAGCAACAGCTTTGCTAATAAATGCAGCTTGCAATACATCGGCAACTTTTGAGCAAAATTTCGATCAATGCTGTAGGATAATAGGCAGTTGTATTCGTATTTATCTATTAAGCATTCGACTTATTTTTGTTAATCTCAGTTGCGGCTTATTAAAGTCAGAAATAAAGAAGATGGATGGAAGTTAAATGAACAGCAACGAACTCTCAAATGACACTACTATGAAAGTAGTATTGCTTCATTACGGCAAGAAATTTTCCGATCTTATCTTAAATGCATTACAATATGCTTCACAGCGTTTAGGGTTAAGTAAAGTTCAAGAGATTAAGACTGACCGTTATCAAGTTTCTAAGTTAATTCCTGTACATGTACGCGAAAGTAGTGAACTTTGGTTACTAATTTATCACTTTAATAGACAACATGAACTACTAATAGTACCGTTTCCGAGTAATGTGTCGGATTTAAACGGCTATGCTTTTAATATATTAGAAATTGTGCGTGGAGATAAAGATAAATCTTGGGATATTGAAGATGGTTCTCAAAATCTTAAAACTTATCTAAGTTCAGAGCATAAACGGTCTCAACTTCTTCGACCACCTGAACTTGTTGAATCTTTTTTAGCTAGTCTCAAGGCTCAACCAAAAGAGGCTATACTCAAACAGGTAACTAAAGATATTCAACAAAGACGTATAGAAGTATTATCGGAAGCTTTAGATAGCGGTGATAGAGAGCGAATACAGGAACTTCTGGTAGATTTTGATGATGAAATTGTGGGAAAAAGCATTGAAGTCTTTGAATCTATTAAAGTAGCATCAATAGATGAAACTCCTGTTCCATCCATTCTTAAACATATTAGCTATAAAGCCATCATAGATCAAGAAACAGAAACATTCCTTCTTTCAGTAGAAGCTATAGAACAATTTAGAAAACAATCTCGTATAAGAGATTTCGATTTTACTGCGTGTGGATGCGGTTTATGGAAAGCCGTAGAACGAGAATTAAATCTTTCATTGCTCTGGTATATTCGTTTTTGTCATGGTATTGTAACAGATGACCCAATGCTTTCTGTTAGCAAAAAGCGTTTAGACATAAAGGCTGGTGACTATGATATTAATCTTAATAAATTAAAAATAGGAAATTCAGGACAATTAAGAGGTATTGAGCCTGGAAATATTGAATATATGTTACGTTCTGCACCCAATAATGGCATAGAAAATTATTAAAACCAGTATTAGGTTACTCATATACATTCGCAACGAATATAAATAATAACAATAATTTACCTTATTTACTCAAACAAATCGGACAAACACGTAATTGTTACGCTCATATCTCTGCCATGCCACAGAAGAAATTTCAAAAGCTTCGGCGTCTTGTTCTTCATCCAGAAACGGATCCAGCTGCGTCTACTTTAGGAAAAATTCTTAATATGAAAGAAATGTGCCAGAAGGCAGCCAGATAATAAATTTAAGGCTGTTTTCTCCCGTATTCAAAAAGAAATTGTATCTTTGAAGGTACAGCTTCTTTCCTTTGTAACTAACTTGAAATCAAAATAGATAGATTTATCTGAACAATGAATGAGGGACAGTAATGAGTACTTCATTAAATTCAAGTTATAATAAACCATCTCCGTCTGATGATACCTGGTGCGGGCCACCCTGACTCCTTCGATTGAATTGCACTATCGCTCGGCTAATACTTCCGAGCGCCAGATTGAGGTTGCGCGAGTAGTTGCCGAAGCAAGTCAACCTTTAAACGAGCGCCCTTTCTGCGGCGACGAACTTGGTTTTAATCGCCCTCGCCACGACCGGGCGCTCTGGATTAACAGCCTCGATTTACTTTAATTATTCCACTAAAAAGCCCGCCGGGAAGGGGTCTTCGGGGTCTAGCACGAATTGCTGGAAACCACTAATCCAGGCTCGGCCTTCGATAGTTGGAATGACCGCCGTTACTTCGGGGGTCAACTGCACCTGCTCCACTAACTGCCCGGTGAAAAGCGTCCCGATAAAACTTTCGTGTCCGAAATCCTGATTTAAAGGCAGTTGTCCGCGCCCGAAAAGCTGGGCCATCCGAGCGCTGGTGCCAGTGCCGCAGGGCGAACGGTCAAGCGCGCCGGGGTATATAACGACGGCGTTTTTGGCCTGTACGCCTTCTAGCTGGGCCGGGCCGGTGAAAAGCGTGTGCTTTATCTGAGTGATGCCGGGATTGAGCGGGTGTTGCAAAGGCACTTGCTCCCCAACCGCTTTCATTATCTTCATTCCAGCCTGGATGAGTGCCTGACCCTGGCCTTTTTCCAGCGCCAGCCCGATTGATTGAGCCGGGAGAATGCCATAGAAATTGCCGCCGTAAGCAATATCGAGTGTCACCCAGCCCAAACCGGGTACTTCCACCTCAACATCCTTGCGATAAAGGAAGGACGGCACGTTGCGGATTTTTACCTTCTTGACCCGCCCGTTCTGCACCGTCGCTTCTGCCAGCACTCGCCCCGCCGGAGTGTCCAGCGTCAGGTAAGTGATTGGTTCAATTGCCTTGATTAGCCCAGTTTCGAGCGCGACGGTGCAAGTGCCAATCGTGCCGTGACCACACATCGGCAGACAACCGCTCACCTCGATAAAGACCACGCCCAAATCGGCTTCCGGGTCGGTGGGCGGCAGCAAAATCGAGCCAGACATCGAGCCATGTCCACGCGGTTCAAACATCAGCAACCTTCGCAAGTGGTCTAAATTTTCCTCGACGTAGCGCTTTTTCTCAAACATAGTTGCGCCTGGCACTGGCCCAAACCCGCTCGTCACTACCCGCGTCGGCATCCCCTCGGTGTG
>JBBQXW010000120.1:0-18870 GCA_038209275.1 Chloroflexia bacterium
ACAAAAGCCCGAATATCGCGCCCTGGTCGCCCGTGCAAATATTCCTGTAAATAGTAAATTGCGTGGTCGTATTGTCCCAGCCGGTCTTTGTGTTCCAGCACCGCTTTTGCCGCATCATAATCGTTGAGGCGGGCGACCAGCGCACCTTTATCGCCCGTAAGCGGCTTGAGCATCACCGGGTAGCCCAGCTCTTCAATCGCGGTCAGGGCCGAAGCGCTGCTAAAGCTGATTTCGGTGCGTGGCGTGGGTACGCCCGCTTCCTGAAAAGCCAGCGTTGTCAAAAGTTTGTCGCCGCAGACCCGCGCTACTTCGGCACTATTAATCGTTTTGACCCCGGCTTTTTCGAGCAGCATCAGGCTATAGAGCGCCGAAAAATGGTCAATGCCGCGTTCCAGCACCACTTCTACTTCGCCCGGTGCAATCACCATGCCGTCCTGCAAATCAAAAATCAGTTCTTCGCTACGCAGCAGTATCGGCTCGACTCCCTGGCGGCGGGCGGCAGCAATCAGCGCCTTCTCGTCGTCGCGCAACTCGCTGTAAAGTATGCCCAGTTTCTTCCCCATACGCTTCTCCTTTAGGAAGGAACGAGGAACGAGGAATGAGGAACGAGGAATGGGGATAGCGGAAAGACTTTATTTCCTCGTTCCTCGTTCCTCATTCCTCGTTCCTCATCTTCTGCTGGCCTTTGATAATCAGGTCTACGTTTTCCAGGCTAATTGGCTCAAGCCCGGCAGCTTGCCGTACTTTTTCGGTGATGGTGGCAATATCGGCATCGCTTAACGTCAGGCCCAATTCCCCGGCACGGGCCGCAATAGCGTGCTTGCCGGTAATGCGGCTGGCGATGTCGAGGGTGCGCTTGATACCAAAATCTTCGGGACGCAACACTTCGTAAGCCTGGCTATCCTGCAAAATTGCTTTGGTATGGATACCCGCTTTATGCGTGAAAGCATTAGGCGCAGTTATCGGCATATCGTGCGGAATTGGCACGCCCAGCATGTGAGCCACCAGCTTATCTACTTTCGGCAACTCGCGCAGGTTGTACGGCTCAAGCAAACTCTTGTCGAGCGAATAAAGCCGCCCCACCAGTCCGCTAAGGCTACATATCCCGTTGCGTTCGCCAATGCCCAACACCGTAACATTGATACAGTGCGCTCCGGCTTCGAGAGCGGCGTGAGCGTTAGCGACGGCGCAACCAGTGTCGTTGTGTCCGTGAAACTCGACTTTGAACTTGAAGCGTTTGGTAAATTCAAGGATGCGGTCATAGACCTGGAAAGGAGTTGCCCCACCTACCGTATCGGGGAAATCTACCTGGTCTACCCCAACTTCATCTAGCGCTGCGCAAATATATAGCAAATCGTTCAAATCGGTACGGAAAGCGTCTTCTGCCCCGAAGCGCACAAACCGCCCGTGTCCTTTGACGTACTCGACCATCTGGCAGGCCAGCTTTGTCACTTCCTGAATGTTCTTGCCGTGGCTGGCCTTTTGCAAAAAGCTGCTCGTTCCCATAAACAAGTTAATGCCATAAGCTCCAGTTTCAAGAGCCTTATCTACATCATCTTTGTTGCAGCGGCAATGCACCAGTACTTTGCTGCGCGTCTCTTTTTGTTTTAGCGACGCGACCAGTTCGGTCAATTCTTCCAGTGCGTTTGGATACGAAACGGGCGAACCCAGCTCGATATACTCCACCCCAAAGCGCGCCAGCGCGTGCGCAATTTCCATTTTCTGATGAAAATTAAAATGGGCGCGGCTAAACTGCTCGCCCTCGCGCAAGGTAGTATCCAGAATTTCCACCCCGCGAATATTGGTTCTCTGCCCCGCAAAACTCTGCGGTGGGCCATTTTCTGTTGTACTAATTGTATTTCCTCCTCCAAAACCGAGAACCCGTCACTCTAAAATACAAATTTATTCACCACGGAGGGTTGCAAACCCAACGGAGAACACGGAGAAAAACGTAACTTGTGGTGTTTTTCGGATTTCAGGTTGAACAATAGAATAAGTTTGAACTTTAGAGCAAATTTAGCTGGCGGCGTTGCCTTCGTTTCATCTTTGAAATTAGCTCTTCTTTAGCGTAAAATGGGCTAAAGCAAAGAATACACCAAAACCAGCCCAACCGCAACACTCCACCGCCGCCTGGGTGAACGTCAATTTTTTGCACTAGGGTCAAGCCAACCCGGACGTGAACGTCCGGGCTAAAAATTCCGGCTCATTTATTTTTAGCCTGGACGTTCACGTCCGGGTTTTGCAAAAAACTGATGCTCACCCCCGCCGCCTCGCCACCTCGCAAGGCGCTGGCAAAGGCGCAAATTCGTAGGACATTGCTCCGCCAATGGATTTGCCCTGGCCTCCCAAATCGAGGGCGCAGCCCACCCCAAACCCAATAAGGTATTTTACTCATTGGGAGATTTTAACTTGCCTGAGTAAATGGGTAATTTTACAGATGCGCTAATGT
The DNA here is from genome assembly GCA_038209275.1 of Chloroflexia bacterium. GTDB lineage: Bacteria > Chloroflexota > Chloroflexia > Chloroheliales > Chloroheliaceae > L227-5C. The sequence goes on from JBBQXW010000120.1 coordinate 2,450, forward strand.
TCAAGCTGTGTTAATTTTTAAGAGGTGCTTTGAATACTCTAAGAAATCTGTAAAGAAAGCATTCCAGTAAAGAATGAAAGGGAACAAACAATGAAAGAGTTGTTGAATGAAGCGGCAGTGCGGGCGACTCGTTATCTTGAAAGCTTGAGTGAGCGAAGTGTAGCACCAACCCCCCAGGCATTGGAAGGGCTGAACCAGTTTTACGAACCGTTACCAGTTAAGCCAAGCGACCCTCAAACAGTCCTGGCAATGCTGGATGACCTCGGCTCACCCGCAACAATGGGTATGGCCGGGCCGCGTTTTTACGGGTTTGTAATCGGTGGGTCTTTACCGGCTTCCCTGGCGGCAAACTGGCTGGCGGGAGCGTGGGACCAAAATGCCGGATTGTATGTAATTTCTCCTGTAACTGCAAGCCTGGAAGAGGTAGCATTAGGTTGGCTGCTAGAATTACTGCACTTACCGCCCGAATGTGGGGCAGGGTTTGTGACCGGGGCGACGATGGCAAATTTCACCGCCCTGGCCGCCGCACGACATGCGGTATTGGAAAAGGCCGGGTGGGACGTAGAAGCAAACGGGCTTTTTGGCGCACCGCCGATTACGGTAATTGTAGGAGAAGAAGCCCATATTACCTTGTTCAAGTCGCTGGGTATGCTGGGGCTGGGCCGCAGCCGGGTAGTTAAAGTGCCAGTAGATGACCAGGGCAGGATGCGGGCCGATAAGTTACCACAAATTTCAGGGCCGACGATAATTTGTGTACAGGCCGGGAATGTCAACAGTGGTGCTTTCGACCCAATTGCACAAATTTGCGAGAAGGCTCACGCCGCCGGAGCGTGGGTGCATGTAGATGGGGCGTTCGGATTGTGGGCCGCCGTCGCGCCTGAACGCGCTCATTTAGTGGCGGGGGTTGAGATGGCCGACTCGTGGGCTACCGATGCCCATAAATGGCTCAATGTACCTTATGATAGTGGACTTGCCTTTTCCCGCCACCGGGAAGCGTTGCGTGCCGCCATGTCAGTCAGCGCGGCTTATTTACCCGAAGGTGAACGACGCGAACCCTCGAACTTCACCCCGGAATTGTCACGCCGGGCGCGTGGAATAGAGGTCTGGGCCGCCTTGCGCTCGTTAGGGCAGGAAGGGCTGGCTAGTTTAGTCGAGCGAAATTGCCGGTATGCTTCCCGTTTTGCCGAGGGTTTACAGTCGGCTGGTTATGATATTTTAAACGAAGTGGTGCTTAATCAGGTGGTAGTTAAATTTGGTGATGCCGAAACTACTCGCCGGGTGATTACGGCCATTCAGGAGGAAGGAACTTGCTGGGCCGGGGTGACGGTCTGGCAGGGGCATACTGCCATGCGAATCAGTGTTTCGTCGTGGGCTACCACTGAAGCTGATGTGGAACGGAGTTTAGAGGCTATGCTAAAGGTGGCTTCCGAGCTGAAATCTAAAACATTTTCTGAAATCTAATACTAAGTTTTGACAGGTCGTGGTTATTCAAAAGCGTTGGGCGAATGCAATTAGCCCCTACAAATGATGGCAACCCTTTAAGACTTGTTATAACATATTAAAGAGTATTAAAACGAATTTGAAGCCAAAGCAGGAGCTAGAGGGATTTCTCTAGCCCCTGCTTTTTTAGTAATCTTTTGTTGTTACCCCTTAACTCCGCCTGAAGTAAGACCCTCGATGAAGAAACGTTGGAAAAAGATGAACAGGAGTAAAATTGGCAAAATCATCAAGGTTGACATCGCCATCAACCATTCCCAGTGGGGTCGTTCGTTCGTTCCGCCGGTAAAGAAAAACATCCCGACGGTCAAAGTATATTTTGACTGGGAATTTAAGTAGATTAGCGGGCTAAGGAAGTCATTCCAGTGACCCTGAAAGCCGATGATACTGACCGATAGAAGGGCCGGGCGGATGAGTGGCAGCATTATTCGGGTAAAGGTTTGAAAAACATTAGCCCCGTCAATCACTGCCGCTTCTTCGATTTCTTTTGGCACCGACGAAAAGAACTGTCGCATCAAAAATATAAAAAGCGGCGTACCACCTAAAACCGAACCCAGCACCAGTGGGTCGTAGGTATCAATCAAATTAAACTGCTTCCAGATTAGAAAAGTTGGAATCAGTTTGACCGCATCCGGCAAAAACATGGTCGAAATCATAACCATAAAAAGCAAATTGCGCCCTGGGAAAGCAAATCGGGCGAAGCCATAGGCTACAATCGCCGAGACAAATACCTCCGCCACCAACGGCACCAGGGTTACAAACAGCGTATTAAACAGGAAGCGGGTAAAAGGTAAGGCGTTCCAGGCATCCGGGTAGTTTTTCCACTGTGGGTCGGCTGGGAACCACTCGACTGGCTGGTCGAAAATATGGCTACCTTCTTTAAGTGAGCTGGAAACCAGCCAAAAAAGCGGTACTAAAAAAAGTACTCCCAGCGAAGAAATCAGCAAGTAAATGGCTGCCTTGCCTATCAAACGCCGGACTTGGGGGCCAGTCCAGGGGGCGCGGCGGACTGGTACGGCAGTGGTCTGAGTGACCGTGGTACTCATAAGTGTTGTCTCCTTTCGCCTTACTTTTCCTGGCCTTCATAATAAACCCAGCGGCTCTGAGAGCGGAAAAGAACGATGGTAGCCGCTAAAATCATCAGGAATAAAATTACCGCTAACGCAGTGGCGTAGCCCATTCTCGACTGCTGGAAACCATAAGTGTAAATTAACAGGTTCATAAATCGCCCGGCGGCGGGGGTGGCCCTGGCAAAAGCGGCCTGGGTGAAAAGCTGCATGGCGCTGGCAAACTCTACTACTACTAAAAAGAAAATCGCCGGAGTCATCATTGGAACAGTAATTTTAATGAACTTGGTAAAAGTATTGGCTCCATCAATCGAGGATGCTTCGTACAAATCGGTGGCGACCCCTTTACGGCTGCCCAGCAAGATAACTGTGTTATTACCCAGGGCCGTCCACAAACTCATAATAATAAAAGCCGGAAGCACCCAGTTCTCGTCCCCAAACCAATCGGGCGGCGACTGCCCGGTCAGGTTGAAGATGGGCGATAGGGCCGTATTGAGCAACCCAACATCGGGGTTGAAAATCCAGCGCCATAGTAACACCACCGCCACCGCCGGAACGATTGAGGGTAAGTAATACAGCACCCGATAGACCCCGATGCCCTTCAGCTTTTTACTTAGCAACAGGGCCAGCATCAGAGACAAGAAGACACTGATGGGTACGCTGATTACCGAATAAAGCACCGTCAGCCTGATAGCGGGCCAGAAATTAACATCTTTGGTAAACAGAGTATCGTAATTTTTCACCCCAACTAAATTGGGTGTCTGCTGCAAATTATAGTCGGTAAAACTCAGCACTAAGGTGGCAACCATGGGAATGGCGTTGAAAACTAAAAACCCCAAAATCCAGGGCGTTATCAGGGAATAGCCGATTGCTGTTTCCCGGCGCAAATGAAACACGTTACGCAAGAGATAATGGACTCCCAGGCTAGTGGCTACAACTAATGCCGCCAGCAGCAAAAAGCGAATCAAAGTCGGAAGATAATCACCAATTGGATCGCCTACCATTTCAGCCTCCTCCTAAATTTATTCTTAATCCTGAAGCCGAGTTCAGGACTAAATTATTAAAAAGAATAAATAGGGGATAGCAGCCCCGAACAAGCTGCCATCCCACTTGAAGGTTGTTATTTGGGTAGAGTATCCTCAAGTTGAGGGCGAACCTTCTTGCTCAAGTTAGCCGCAGTATCTTTTCCCCGGAAGAGCGGGTCAATGAACTGGGTACTCCAAATATCCGACCACTGAGCGTAGTTGGGGAAGACTGGCGCAGCTTTAGCATCCGGCAGGGCGGCGATGATTGTATCAATCGAACCCGCCGGGCGCTTGGGTTGAGCCTTCTGAATAGCTTCCTTGGTCGAAAGTGATTTACGTGGAACAGGGACTTTCCACTTCTGGATGCCATCGGTAATATCGGCTAGAGCCGCGTAAGCCATGTCTTTGTTCTTGGTCTTGGCGCTGATAGCATTGAAAGCGATGTAAGCTGAGGTCAGGCGATTACCGCCTGGGCCTTTCGGTACCAGGAAAGCCTGGGCCTGCCCTTTCATGTTATCGCGGGTTTCCAGCGAGTCTGCCGCACCGCCAATGAACATCGCAACTTTGCCAGTCAGGAACATAGTATCGAAGCCCTGGTCTTTTATCTGGCTGGGAGTGGGCGAAACATGCGATTTGAGCGCCAAATCCGCGTACCATTGCTCCGCCTTTAGTGCTTCAGGCGAATCAATCGGGGAAGTTTTGAAATCAGGGCTAATCGTTTTACCGCCCGCTTGCCAGATGTACATAATCGTCGGAGGCCAGTCAGTACCGTTAGTGGTAAAGCCCCATTGTTTGGTCGTTTTTGCATCGAAGGCCGGGTCATCGGCGGTTTTACCAGCCCCGTCTACCGTCAGTTTTTGGGCTGCTTTGGAGAAATCGTCCCATGTCCACTCTGCCGTAGGAAGACCTACATTCGCCGCCTTGAACAAATCAAGATTAGCGTAAAGCACCAGTGGTTGCTGAATCCAGGGCAACCCGTAGAGCTTACTCTTGTAGGTAGCCGCTTCTACCGCACCAGGGAAATAGTCATCCAGATTCGCGGCGGGATGAGTTTTGTCAGCCTTAATTAAATCGGTCATATCGAGCAGCGCACCTTTGTCAGCCAGACCCGAAAGGTGATCAACATCCACCCAGAAAATATCGGCGGCAGTACCAGCCGCCAGACCAGTTTGTAGCTTGGTGACATACTCCTGGGGGCTGGCCTGAACCGTCACCCGGTAGTTGGTAGCTTTAGCATTAATCCCATCAATAATCGCCTGGAACTCTTTGGCTTCATCCACGCCCGCCCAAATTGACATTGTAAGCTCAGTCTTGGCTCCTCCTGCAACGGCGGCAGTCGTAGCCGCACCTGCTGCGGCGGGTGTTGCCGCCGCGCCCCCAGCCGCCGTAGTAACCGGGCCGCTGGTGTTGGTAGCAGCATCCCCACAGGCAACCAGCATCAAGCTCAACATCAAAAGCGAGGTAGTGAACACAGCCCACTTTTTATTTAAGAGCATTGTACTCTTCTCCTTTTCCGTCCCTGGCTTCTCTGCCGGGAACGCTAATTTAACCATAAAATTAAAAGAAAATAGCAGTTAATGCCCTGCGAGTACAAAAGAGTTGGTTAGTTGCTTAAGTTTCGATCAAACTTAGCTGTGTGCCGTATTTGTTGAAATGAAAGAACCCCTCTTAAAATTGAGGTTATTTTTAATAGCTATCTACATCTTTATTAATTATATTAAACCCGACAAAGAAGGCTGTCTGTTTGTTAGCACACTTAGCGAGAAATTATTAATGCTTCCTTTTTTTCGCTCTTGCTCTTTTCTATATAGCCTCCATTAGAAATTTGTAATGAACTATTTTGAAGATTCCCAAGAATAGGTAGCGAACAATCTCTTCACTACCTATTCTTAGTCCTACTTCTCTAATTAGAAACTCGAAACTTACTGAGCGTACTGAGTCGAGCTGCCATCGAACTGCTGCTGCATACCAGGTGTCTGGGTCTGCTGAGTGAAACCCAGTTCTTTCATTGGCATACTCGCCATCACCGCAGGCATCGAAAGCTGCTTGGCTTTCTGTACTTCTTCGCCGAGCATATTCAACTGTTCGATGCTAAGGCGCTGGCGCATTAACGGGAAGATTTGGTCTTCTTCTTTCCGAACATGCGCCTGTACATCTTCCATCAGTTTAGTCATTTTGTGACTCCACTCGGTGGAAGTATTATCCATCGCGGCAAGCTCGGCGAAAGCCGCTTTTACATCGGCATGGTCTTCGTAAACATCCTTGACTTTGCCGACGGTTTCGTTGAACTTAGCCAACGCCGGATAAACCGCGTTTTCTTCCGCCAGCGCGTGCAGGCTTAACTCCTGGTAGAGCTGACCGAAAAGCTGGCGAAACTCCTGGCTGCCGCCACCCATCTGAAACTGCTGAAAAATACCGTTGACTTTATCGTGGTCTGCTTTTAACAGTTCAATTACGTCCATTGGTTACCTCCATCTTCCTTCTTTGATTTATTCCATTAGCCTAAAGACTTTTTGCAAAAATCTTGAAAAGCTAAAGTTTTTGGGCTTTTACCTTTCTATGAGTAAAAGTCCCGACTGAACAAGATTGCTACTGGCAGATTTATAGTGTAGCTGCCAATAAATCACTTACACGGAATTAAATAAAGCAAAATGAGTGCCAGCGCCGAAGAAAATGAACTGATTTACAGATTTTTCACCAGGGCTTTACCTAAAATTAAGCTATCACAATAAAAAGGAGGGTAAGCCTGGCTTACCCTCCTTTTTATTGTGATACTTTAGGTCTTACGAACCACCACTAATCGGGGTTGGTGGAATTGTCGGTGTCGGTATCTGAGTCGCGGTACTGGTTGGGCCAGGCGTATTGGTTGGGCCAGGCGTACTGGTTGCCGGTTTCGGCGTTGGAGTAGGACGTGCCTGACAATTAGTGCTTATTTTCACGCCGTGTGAGTTAGAGTCGTCAGTCGCCTTAAACCGTAAGGTCTGGGTATTGTTATTGGTACAGATGTCCGACGGTAGCTTGATCATTATATAGTGAGCGATAATGTCAGACCCACCGTTGCTCTGTTTGGTAAACAGAATGTTCGACTCGACTGTAACAGCACCGCCATACGCCTTCTTCTGCGGAGTAAGCTGAGTATTAGTCGGGCTACCATTCCCACTCTGGTTAGTAATATCAAAGCCGTGGGTTTCAGTTGGGTTCTGCATACCGGCGATAAAAGTATCAATGCGGACACAAACCACATCGCCAGCATCACCATAGAGATTCACGTTAATTAAACCTTGATTACCTGATTGGGACGAATCACCTTGTCCACAAAAGCCATTACCGTTAGGCCAGCCATTTGGGTCAACCCGGTAGCGAATTGCTCCTCCGCTTGCCTGGGCCGAAACCGTCTCATACACCGAAGCGGTCTTGGTGGCGTTAGGCGTGCTGGTTGGTTTGGGCGTATTGGTCGGCACCGCCGTATTGGTCGGTGCAGGCGTATTAGTCGGCCCAGCCGTATTAGTCGGCTTGGGTGTACTGGTTGGCAACGGCGTATTAGTTGGTGTCGGTTTGGGCGTATTGGTTGGTGGCGGAGCCAAAGTAGGAATCGGCCCACTCGGTGGGAGCGTTGACGGCGCGCCAGGCGTGAAATCGGTGCCGCCGTTAGCTACATTATTGGTGGTTTTATCAAAGGCACTGTCTACACTGTTAGTAGCCGCTACGATGCCCCCAATTACAGCCAGAGATACTAGAGCTAGTAGAACGGCATATTCTACCATTCCTTGCCCAGTTTTACTCCGCCTGACACGGGCGCGGAGATTGCGGTTGTTTAAACGTTTCAAAGTACGTACTCCTTCGTTGATTGGTAATACTCAACTGGAACGATGTTCAATATTGTTCAGGACTTCAAACTCAGGGACGAAGGAGCAGTAGTAGAGACCCAGCCATATGGCAGAAATAGAATTCCTTAAAAAATATATATAACTGTTATCTCTTTAACAAGGTCACCAGGTCTTTTAACTGCTTAACTCGGTACTGAGCTGTTGCCTGAACCTCATTCTAGTCTGCTAACATTACAACTATTATAACAATAATCGTTACGTTTGTAACAATCTAGCCTACGTGTATTTATTTGAGGCTAAGGTGGCTAAACTCTACTACATTAATAGGACTAATGTGTAAAAATTTCCTGATGAGATTCCTAGTCGGAATTGGGAAGATAGTCACAGACGGGACTATCTTCCTATTGCATAGTATGCTATAATTAGACATAACGACATAACATAACATGATAATAGGCTCAAAAAGCAGGCAGGCTCGCCCACTGAATTACGGGTTAAATCAGGAAAGGATAACAGGCGCTATATGAGAGGTGGTAATCGGCTTCTAATCGTCTTTGCGCTGATTATAGTGGTAGTAGTTGGGTTAATCTTATTTATACTGCTACGTAACAATCAAGCTCAACCTGCACCGGTAGACCAGGGAGTTGCGCCCGGCGCACAAACGCTTGGCCCTACCCTTGCGCCAGTTGTACCACCGACACCGACAACAGTATCGGTAGTGGTAGCGGCCCGCGCGATTGCTGCTGGTACACCATTACGGGCAGAAGACCTCGATATAATTGCCAAGCCGCGCTCCGAAGTCAATGAAGCAGATGACATTCTCCAAAAAGAGTTTGCCATCAACCGAATTACCAAGCTGGCACTTAACCCCAATCAACAGATTAAAAAATCGGAGCTAATCGAAGGTTCTTTCTCCAATTATATGCGGCAGTTGGTTTCCGACCGCCGGTTGGAGCCGGGCAAGAAAGCTTTTGCCTATGCTACCAACGACCTTTCTGCTGCTGCTGGTTTAATTCAGGAAAACGACCTGATTGATGTGGTAGCCACCTTCGCGGTAGAACGCCGCCCGGTCAATGTGACCATTAACGGGCAGACCTTTACCGTGCCGATACCCGGCTTTGAAGTTACTACCAAAACCATTTTGCAAAACGTGCGGGTACTGCGTGTAATCAAGTTTGGCCCGGCCCTTGCCCCCGTGACCGTGCCACGTCCCACCAATACCCCGGCGGGCCTTAGTGAGACCCCCACCGCCGTTGCTGCCGCCCCGCCACCCGGTACGGCTACCCCTTTGCCGACAGTGCCGCCTTTCAAGGAAACCGGCGAAGGTTTTGATACTTCAACTATTCTGGTATTGGCTGTTACCGACCAGGAAGCAGAAATTCTGAAATTTACCCGTGAAAGCCGTTTAACCCAGGCAGTTGCCCAGGTTCCGGCACTGGTCAATAGCGCGGCTATCCCGCAGGGAACTACGGGCGCGGGTCAGCAGGCGGGTGTTACTGGTAACTTTAGCGCCGCCAATTTCGCGGCGTTGACTAATGTGCCAATCGTTCACTTCCTGTTGCGGGCGCGTCCGCAGGATACCAGTAATCCATCCGACCCGGCGATTACGGTAGACCGTACCAGTGGCGCAACCTTCCGGGTACTGGTGCGCGATTACGGATTGCCTATTCCCGAAATCGTCTACGCCACCAATGCCCAATAATTATACAGAAATCTTTGGCTTTGTGAAAACTTTCGCGAAAGTTTTCACAGAGCCAAAGATTTCTGTTTTTGGTTTTATCTATTAAAAATTTTGGTTTTTGATTTAGCTTCTAAAAAAATTTGCAAAAAAGACTTTAGAAGCTAATGACAACACTAAGGTACTACTAAATCTGTCCGCTCATGTATTGCAAGCGTATAATAAAAATGTTAAAATTCGCAAAAGGCCGTAATTTGCGGCTGGTTACTACTTGCGCGAAATCTCGTAACTGGTGGGTAGTTTACCTGGACAAAACCGGGGAGCTGTATTGTCACCGATATTAGTAGCCGACATAATGAATAAGGGAAGCTGATTATGAGTGATCCTCAGCGAAAAATAAAATTATTGGTAGTAGACGATATTGTCGAAACCCGGAATAATTTGATTAACTTGCTTTATTTTGAAAAAGATATTGAAGTTATTGGTTCGGCTACACGGGGTCAGGAAGGCATAGACCTGGCGAAGAAACTACAGCCCGATATTGTGCTGATGGACATTAATATGCCCGATATGGACGGCATTACTGCTACCGAGCGGATAATGCAGCAGGTTCCGGGCATTGCCGTGATTATGATGAGCGTACAGGGCGAACAGGATTACCTGCGCCGGGCGATGCGGGCAGGCGCTCGTGAGTTTCTGGTCAAGCCCTTCACCAGCGATGAACTTACCAGCGGTATTCGTCACGTTTTCACCGAAAACCAGAATATGCGCCGCTTTCAGCCATTGGCTGTACCGGGACAAGGTGGCCCAGCCCAGGATGGCGCAAGCGACGAACTGGGCGAGGTGATCAGCGTTTTTAGCCCCAAAGGTGGCGTTGGGCGCACTACCATCATTACTAACCTGGCGGTAGCAGTAAAGCAACTGAGCAAAAAGCGGGTCGCGCTGATGGATGGCAGTTTGTTCTTTGGCGATGTTGGCATTATGCTGGATGTTCGCAACAATAAAACCATGAGCGATTTGCAGGGCCGGGTAGACCAACTGGATGCCCAGTTGCTAACCGATGTAATGATGACCCATTCCAGCGAAGTAAAAGTTTTGCTGGCTCCGCCCAAGCCGGAACAGGCCGAATTGGTTGTGGCGGACGACCTGAAACGGATTATTCAGGAATTGCGCCGCAACTTCGACTATATCTTTATAGATACGTTTCCTTCGCTTAAAGAGGAAACCCAGTTAGCAATTCTGGATGCCAGCGACTACATTATGACGATTATGACGCTGGAAATGCCCTCGATTAAAGATGTGCGGCTCTTTTTAGAAGTAGCCGAATTGCTGGAATATCCCCGCGACAAGATTGTGCTGGTACTCAACCGGGCCGATAGCAAGCATGGGTTGCGGGCCGAAAATATCGAGGCGACTATCGGACATCCCGTGGCGGCTTCTATTGTTAGCAACGGCGCAGCGGTAACACTCTCGATTAACCGGGGGATACCACTGGTGCTGGATGCACCCGATAACGAATTTTCTAAAGATATACGCGCTTTGGCCCGGCGCGTAATAGATGGCACACTCAATCAAAAAGCTGGCGCGGCTAAAGGTGGAAAAGAGCCAGCGCTGGTCGGAGCCGGAAAAGATGGTGCCAAATCTGGCGGTATTCTGGGCGGATTCTTTAAGAAAAAATAAGTCAGACTAATCCATTATGATGCACGACCCGTATAGTAGTATGATAAAGGTGGTGGTAAGGTGTCACTCTTAAAACGCATTGGTGGTGAAGGCGACTCGAACCAAAATGGGGCTACCCCCGTTTCGAGTCCAACGATAAACACTAATTCTAATTCTAATTCTAATTCTAATACTTCTAATGCACCGGCCCGTCCCAATTCGGATGGTCATGGCGGAAATGGAGCGGAAGGAAACCGAGCCGGTGGTGGCGGCGGTTTAAGCAGTCGGCGCACGGCTGAAGGTGAAATAGTTCAGCCCAATAAACAGGACAAGATTACTCAGGAACTCAAGAGCCGGATTCAAGAGCGGTTGATTGCTGAATTAGAGAAAAAGCGTATCCCGGTTACGGATGACAAGGCGGTTAAGAATAATACTGAAGAAATCTTCGGTCAGATTCTAGCGGAAGAGCCGGTGCCGCTTAGTCGAAGTGAAAAGCAATTATTGCTGGATGCCATCCTCTCCGAGATTATGGGCTTAGGCCCGATTGACCCGCTTCTGCGCGATGATAGCATCACAGAAATTATGATTAACGGCCCGAAATCAGTTTACATCGAGCGCAAAGGCAAACTGCACAAAACTGATGTGACCTTCCAGAACAACGAACACGTTATGCGGATTGTCGAGCGCATCGTTGCCCCGATTGGTCGTCGTATTGATGAGAGTTCGCCGTTGGTGGATGCCCGTCTGCCGGATGGTAGCCGCGTGAATATCGTAATTCCGCCGATTGCGATTAAAGGGCCGACCATCACCATTCGTAAGTTTTCCAAAAAGCCGTTACAGATTGAAGATTTGATTCGCTACGGCAGCCTTTCGCCTCGTTCCGCCGACTTCCTGAAGAACTGCGTACAGGCCCGATTGAACATCGTGGTGGCGGGCGGTACTGGTTCGGGTAAAACTACGCTGTTGAATGTGCTTTCCAACTTTATCCCGGACGACGAACGTATTATCACGGTTGAGAACGCCGCCGAACTTCAGTTGAACAAGGACCACGTAATTACGCTGGAATCGCGTGGTGCTAATATCGAAGGTAAAGGCGAAGTCAGTATTCGCGATTTGGTAATTAACTGCTTGCGTATGAGGCCTGAGCGCATTGTAGTTGGAGAGTGTCGCGGTGGCGAGGCGCTGGAAATGCTTCAAGCTATGAACACTGGTCACGATGGTTCGCTAACCACTGCCCACGCCAACAGCCCGAAAGATACGATTAGTCGTTTGGAAACGATGTGCCTTATGTCTGGTATGGATTTGCCGATACGGGCTATCCGCGAACAAATCGCCTCGGCGGTGCAGTTAATCGTCCAGCAAGAACGTATGAAGGATGGCGCTCGTAAAATCGTCAGCATTACCGAAGTAGATGGAATGGAAGGCGATATTATCAAGATGCAAGAAATCTTCCGTTTCGAGCAGACTGGTATAGACGAGAACGGTAAAGTTATTGGTCAATTGCGCCCAACCGGGGTGCAGCCGCGCTTCCTTGAGAAATTTGAGAGTTTGGGCCTTTATCTGCCGCCGGATACTTTTGGAGCTGGCAATATGATGCGGGCCTTCTAAATTCTGGCTCATAGGGGATTTTCAGGAAAACTTATGCAACCAACAGTATTGATTATAATAGCCCTGGCCGTCGTAGTAGTGCTGGGCGCAGTCGTGCTGCTAACTCGTTCGCGCCGCAAAGGTGGTAGTGTTACTGAACGGCTTAACGAATATGCCGGTAGTACTTCTGCCTCTGGCGAAACTGGCGTAGCGGTAATCAGACCTTCCAATACGCGCGAAGTCGTAACCGAGCGAATTGATAAAGCTATTCGCGGCAGAGGTTTCGCGGTAGATATTGCGCGTAAACTGGCTCGTGCCGATTTGCGCCTGACGGTGGGCGAATTTATCGGCCTGAAGGTTTTGAGTATGGGCGTGGGCTTTGGCATCGGGGCTTTTTTAGGGCGCGGCTTTGGGCCGTTTGCAATGGTGGTTGGTCTTTTGGTCGGCATCATTGGCCTCTATGTGCCAGATATTATAGTCAATAATAAGGGCAATAAGCGCGTCAAAGTTTTTAACAGCCAGCTTGGTGACACGATTATGCTTTGCGCCAACTCGCTTCGTTCTGGTTATAGCCTTTTGCAATCGCTTGAATTGATTTCCAGGGAAGCCCCTGCTCCTATGAGCGATGAGTTCCAGCGCGTAATTCGTGAAGTTAGTTTGGGTCTCTCCACCCGCGAGGCGCTGTCAAACATGTTGCGCCGCGTGCCTAGCGATGACCTGGATTTGCTGATTACCGCGATAAATATTCAAAGCGAGGTCGGCGGTAATCTGGCCCAGATTCTCGATAAAATCGGGTTTACTATTCGGGAACGAATTCGTATCAAAGGCGAAATTCGGGTGTTGACGGCGCAACAAACTTACGCCGGGTATATTATTTCGGGCTTGCCTATTGCGCTGGCTGGTGTGCTGATGCTGATTAGTCCGAATTATGTGAGCAAAATGTTTCCGTGGCCGTATACTTGTATGCCGATTTGCGGCCTTCTTTTAATCGCGACTGGCTTTTTTGCCATCAAGAAAATTGTTGATATTGATGTTTAGTTCCAAAATAAGCTATAAATAATTCTCAGTGTAGTTTGAACTTATTGGGAACTGTGCTGGAGGACTTTCATGTCTACACAGATGTTAATCATAATCCTGGCTGCGGTACTGGTGTTGGGCGTAGGCTTCCTGGTTTTTGCCCTCATTTCCAGCCGCCGCAAGGCTAGTCCTGACCTGCTGGAGCAGCGACTGGCAGAATATATAGATGCGCCGGTATCTTTGGAAAAGCTGGAACTGGATCAGCCTTTCTCCGAGCGTGTACTGAAGCCGATATTGGGGCGGTTCGCTGGCCTGGGCGCGGCGATGACTCCGGCTAAATCGGTGGAACGGTTGCGGCGCAATCTGGCGATTGCAGGCAATCCCAATGGTTTGCAACCTGCCGATTTTACTGGCATGCGAATTGTGGCAATGCTTTTGCTGGGTGGTATCGTACTTTTCTTGTGCTTTATCTCCAAACAGCCTATTACGATGACCATCGGGGCGGGCCTTATCTTTGCGCTGATTGGTTATATGCTGCCGATTTACTGGCTGGGCAACAAAATGAAGGCCCGCCGCAAGCAAATCCAGCGCGCTCTGCCCGATGCAATTGATTTGCTGACCATTAGTGTTGAGGCTGGTTTGGGCTTCGACCAGGCGCTACAGCGTGTCACCGAAAAATGGGATAACGAACTGGGCCGAGAGTTCAAGCGCGTACTGAGCGAAACTCGCGTCGGTAAACAAAAACGCGAGGCGCTACGCGAAATGGCGGCTCGTTGCGATGTGCAGGAACTGAATATCTTTATTGCTTCGGTTATCCAGGCGGAGCAGTTGGGTGTTAGTATCGGTAAGGTGCTGAGTATTCAGGCCGACCAGATGCGCGTCCGCCGCCGCCAGTTGGCGGAAGAAATGGCTCACAAAGCGCCAATCAAGATGCTCTTCCCGATGGTTTTCTTGATATTCCCCTCGATTTATATCGTAATTCTTGGCCCGGCGGTTCCGACAATCGCCCCGGCCCTCGGTTTCGGTTGATACTATTCAACCCGGTTGAAGCGAGTAGAAGTGGTTGGTCAATTTGATCAACCACTTCTTATTTTCAGGATTAGAAACTTTATGAAAGTCGTAGACAAAACTCGCGGTACTCCCCTGATGACGCACGGACAAATTGCCGATACTTTTTGGACTAGAGGGGTCGGTTTGCTCAACCGCAAAAGCCTGGATGTAGGCGAAGGTCTGATTATTATCCCTAACAATAGCGTCCATTGCTTTTTTATGCGCTTCACGATTGATGTAGTGTTTGTTTCCAAAGAACAGCAGATTGTCTATATTTATTCGCGCATGAAGCCCTGGCGGGTTAGCAAAATTGTCGGCAAGGCTCATTATGTGATTGAACTGCCCGAAGGGACGGCAGCGCAAGCCGGGGCGCAGGTGGGCGATACAGTAGAATGGCAGGACGAAGCCACCAGCAAGCCGATTGACCCTTTCAAGCGCGTTCCGGCGGGCGGTAGCTGAACATGAAGCCTCTGGCGACTCTGGTAGATTTTTTCTATCCGCCGCGCTGTCTGGTGTGCGACAAAAGCGGAGCGCAACTTCATGCGGCGTGCCGGGCCGAACTCCCTTTTATTCTAGCGCCTTTTTGCGATTATTGTGGTATTCCTTTATCCGGCCCGAACGTGCGCTGTGATAGCAGGTTATGTTTGCGCCACCCTGATGAACGCACGCTTGACCAAGTGCGCTCGGTTTTCCGGCACACCAAAGGAGCGCGGCAGGGCGTACTGAGGCTGAAATACAAAGGCGTGTCCAGCCTGACGGAATGGCTGGTAAGCGAAATGGCGGGCGCGGCCCAGCGCTACAATTTGACCGAGGCCCAGGGAATTGTCGCGGTGCCGCTCCACGCTAAACGCTTGCGCGAACGTGGCTATAATCAGGCTGGATTATTGGCGCAACAGCTTTCTCGCTACCTGAAATTGCCCTATTACGAAGGCCAATTAGTCCGCCGTCGTGAGACGCGCTCTCAGGTAGGCTTGGACGGTCAGGGGCGGATAGAAAACGTGCGGGATGCTTTTGGCTGGCAGGGTAGTCCGCTGGCTGGTCAAAGTTTGTTACTGATTGATGATGTGTGTACTACTGGCGCGACCCTTTCGGAAGCGGCCCGCGCCCTTAAAACGAGTGGGGCAAATCGAGTGTGGGGATTGACTGTGACCCGCGAACTTCGGGCTGATGCCAGCGATTAAGAGTTGCTTAGAAGATGTTACAATTCTCCAATAATCTAGCCAAAGCAAGCAAGTATGTGCTATAATTGCTTTAGCGTAAGAAATCAGTGAACATTTGCTCTATCTTCAAAGACGAAGTTTGCGAAAGTGCATTGATACTTATCTCAGCAATTTCCAGAGATATTACGTGGATTTGTACGGTTTTTTGGTATAGCGCGCTCACAATGACGTTAGCGTGGCTTTTAGCGCCGAATGGTTTCTTTCGTAATTTTTATCTAGCTAAGAGACCGGCGGCAATCCAGCAAAGGAGCTGACACGACTTATGGCAATGACACTTAATCTGCGGGCTGATCGCGAATTGTGGAAGCATATCTATGTTCATTTCCCTTTCGCAAGTTCTCTTCATTTATCAGTACTCCCCGACTATAACCACGTCTGGGCCGAGCAGCTTTATCGCGAAGACCCGGAATTACATTCCGATTTGCTAACTCCGCGCCATCTGCGTATCATTCGCGCAGTTGAGCGGCAGGGGCGCGCAATGGGCTTGCAGATGAAAAAGCCGAGCGTTGTGAAAGCACGAGAATTAGTATCTTAGCTTTTGGGAATTTTGCAAAATTCCTAAAAGTTAAGATACTAAAGCTCTAAATATTAAAAATTATCGGGGGCGATTAGCTCCCGATAATTTTTTGTACCACTAAAATGGCGGTGCCACCGCCGAGCAATAGAGCTTCGGGGAAGACGCGGTTGGGTTCGTCGCCGGGGCGATGCAGTTGTGGGTCTATCCAGCGCGCCAGCATTACCGATTTTACGCCGTTTTTAATAAAAGCTTCGTGGTCGCTGCCCGCCCCGGTATT
>JBBQXW010000121.1:0-18811 GCA_038209275.1 Chloroflexia bacterium
ACTCCTCTTTCTTTTAAAGATTTAAATTAATCTAATCTATCCCGTTAACGGACAATCTTTCAAAGATTTAACGCGATAGGAACAGCCATGAGATTTCGAGGTACATACCGTTTTACTTTGGGTGGATAATACCATAATTCCAGCACAAATGGCAAGCTGAGTTAAAACCATTTTGAGGCTTGCTACGTTTATATCATGTAGCCCTTGTGCGTTCGGCTTTTTTAAGTAATTTTTTATTAATAATCTATTAAATTGACATCTGGCGACTTTCGGGTAGAATGATTTAGGTAGCTGGATTAGTTTTTTAGTTTGCCGTATAGTAACGTGCCATCACCAACCGCCTGTTGGACAGGCTTACAGGAGTTTTCATGCTGAATTTTCGTCGCAACACACCGGGCCGCTTCCGTGTAGGGCTGGCCCTGCTCTCAATTATTTCGTGTAATGCTCTTCTTAGTGGTCTCTTCACTCAAGCCGCATTCGCGGCAGATCCTTCCTTCCCCGATGCAGCTTTCCAAAAAGTCTGGAATCGCACCGATAAACCGATTGCTGATGGCGCGGTCAGCCGTACCTGGCTATGGGGGCCGAACGTTATTAACGCCACCCAGGAGCCTTACGCCGAAGCCCCTGGCGGACAGCGTCTGGTGCTTTACTTTGATAAAACCCGCATGGAAATTACCAATCTGGGCGGTGATAAGAATAGTCCTTATTTTGTAACCAATGGCTTGCTGGCGAAAGAGCTAATGAGTGGCCAGTTGCAGACTGGCGATGCGGCTTTCCAACCGAAAGGAGCGGCCCAGATTGGCGTAGCGGGCGACCCTGACGACGCACAAGGCCCAACCTATGCCACCCTGGGAAATCAGCTTGCCTCGGTATCCGCCGCCCGCAAAACTAATATTACCGATACGATAGACCGCAGCGGCAAAATCGGTAGCGACAATTCGCTGGCGGGCTACAGAGTGAACGCGACCCAATTTATTTCGGAGACCGGGCATAATTTAGCCGACCCGTTCTGGGATTTTCTTAACAGCACCGGGTTGGTCTATAACGACCAGAACCGCGCTCAGACTGCCCCGCTCTTTTCGCCAACTTTCTATGCTACTGGCTTCCCGGTGACTGAGCCATTTTGGGCTAAAGTAAAAGTAGCCGGGCAGGTCAAGGATGTGCTGGTACAGGGCTTTGAGCGCCGCGTTTTGACCTATACTCCTGCCAACGACCCGACTTACCGGGTGGAAATGGGCAACGTCGGGCAACACTATCTGCGCTGGCGCTATGGCGACGCACCAACTGGCCCGACTCCGGCTAATACTATTTTGATGCGTGACTATATTGGTGTTAACTCGGACTACAAACTTTATCAGGATGGCACGGGCAACGATTTCGCCCGTGTCGCAAAGTGGTTGCGCGATTACGCCAGGATGCAGTGTATTGAACCCACTCAGGGCAATTATGGTGGCGTAAACGGCACTGCGGGCTGTGGTGCGCCCGATTATTTTAACTATGATGCTTTTTACGCTGAAATGCAGGCCGCCGGAATTAACGTGCTACACGATAGCCACGAATCTTCGGCTTTTGCTAACTGGACAGGCGAGGATGGCGATTTTCCGCCGTTGGCCCGCCAGGGTACAGGCCAGCGCCCCGATGATTTCCTGAAGCACGCCCAGCATCTTTACCAGCTTGCCGGGCTGTACGGCTCGACCAAACTGCCTGCTAACAAGCTGCTCACGCCCGATAAACAGGGTGGTAAGAATGTGGTGAAGGCAATTGAGAACTGGAACGAGCCGAACGGCTGGTGGAAAGAGAGCGCCCAGTTCACCAAAGAGCAGTTTTACAACATGCTGGTCGCTGATTACGATGGCGATAAAGGCCGTCTGCCCAACGCGGGTATCAAGCAAGCCGACCCGAATATGAAGGTGGTTATGGGCGGGCTGGCCTATACCGATTTGCACTATCTCTATGGTGTGCTGGGCTATGCCAACCTGAACGGGCGTGAGTTTCCGGCGGATGTGCTGAACGTCCACGATTACGCCACCGATGGCAAACAGGGCGTTCCGCCCGAACAGGCTCACTTGCGCGAACGGCTGGAACGGGTGGTCAAGTGGCGCAATGCTTATGCCCCCAACCGCGAAGTCTGGATTAGCGAGTTTGGCTGGGATACTACTCGCAAGGGCAATGAGTATTCAGAGACCTGGGCCACCATGCAAAATCAGGCCAACTGGATTTTGCGTGCTTATGTGCTGTTCCGTGCCGCCGGAGCGGATAAAGCTTATCTCTTCATTTACAACGATGACGATTCGACCAATCCTGGCCTGTATAATAGTTCCGGCCTGGTCAGTTCCGAAGATAACAAGAAGAAGCCAAGTTATTTCTATCTGGCGACTTTGCAGGATATGATTGGCAACATGGGCTTGCAGCGCCAACTGGCGACGGGCCAGGATGATGTGCTGAATTTCGCCTTCAAGAACCCTTCTGGCAACAACGGCGTATTTGTAACCTGGAAAACCAGTGGTAACGGCTCAAACGTAGCGGATTACAATCTGCAATTGCCCTCGAACGTGAATGGCTCTTGTACTGCCGTCACACCGTCGAATAATAGCCTGAATCCGCGCCGTTCTTCGGTGGAGGTGAACGGCAATCATCAGGTGCGCCTGACTATCAGCGAAACGCCGACCTTTATCGAGTGCGGTGACGTAACCGGGTCGGCTTCGGTTGTGCCGCCCAATCAGCAGTTCGGCACGTCCCCTGCTGCCGATGGTCGCATCCAGCTTGGGCCGGACGATGCGGTGGATACTTCGCCGACTGACCGCGAACCGGGCGGCGCTCTGCCCCAGGTAACGGCTTTGCTGGATGAACAGAACGGAGCGGGCAGCAACAAGCCCAACTCGGTCTGGTATCCGTCCAGTGCCAACGATAGTTTCGCGATTGATTTGCACTCGGCCTACAACGTCAACCAGATTAGCTGGTTTAACGCTGGCGGCGATGGTGGTTCATTCGATGTCTTTTATGCTGCCCCTGGTCGTTTCGGCGATTGGAAACCGCTCACGACCATCACCAACGCGGGCGACAAAATCAACGCCTGGCAATCGGTGACGGTCAGCACCAAAGCCCAGTTCTTGCGCTTCGTCCCCAAAGGCGGTACGCAGGCCAAAATCGGCGAATTAGCTATCTACGGTGCGCCGTAGCGCCGAGCCAATTCAACTGAAACCATAAAAACAGGAGAAAGCCCGGCTTTCTCCTGTTTTTTATGGCAAATTGCAAAGAGGTTGACTCGTGTGTTGGCTCGTAACATTCGCCCTTCGGGTTGAGTAATTTTCTGAAAGGCGAATGTTATTAGACCCATAGCCAGCCGTCAATTTAAGTTATCCCTTTCTCAAGTAGCTCTCAAGTTGACGCTTATGGGCGAATGTTATGAGCAAATCACCTGCATCCTGGCTCAGTATCCAGGTGATTTGCTATGGAAGTTGAATTTCGGAATGCTTGTGCCTTATTTGCGTTTGGGGGCATAACGCAGGCTGACTACTCCGCTCTTAAAGGTCTTTGATTCTAGCAATTTCAGGGAGAAATCACGAGTGACGTTGGCAAACAGGGGTTTGCCGCGCCCCAGCACGGTTGGATTGATATTGATGCGGTATTCGTCAATCAGATCAAGCTGGATAAACGTTTGCGCCAGCATGATACTGCCGATAAACCAGATGTCTTTGCCGGGCTGCTGCTTGATTTTGTTGATTTCGTCCGCAATGTTGTCCTTAATTAGCACCGTATTAGTCGCATTGTTCCACTCGATGCGTTCCAGGGTGCGCGAAACCACGATTTTGGTGGCATTATCCAGCCAGTGAGCATGGGCGAGTTCCGCCGGAGTGCTATCTGGGTTGCCCGGCACGGTGAGCCAGTAATCCGCCATGCCTTCATACGTCCTGCGTCCCCAGATAACTGTATCGGTCAGGTCGTGCAAGGAATGGGCATCCTGCTCAAGCTCTTCGTCATAGGAAATCCAGTCAAGCTCGTCGTTTGGGCCTGCCGCGAAGCCATCCAGCGATAGATGAATCAGTGAAATGATTTTCCTCATTGTAAGCTCTCCTCATTTGTACAAGACTAACGAATTTGTTAGAACATTTGTATTATACACCATACAGCAAATGCTGTCTTGAATAAAATGGACAACAATTTCTAATCTCAATCTAAATTTAAATCCCGGCAATTGCTGGTAAACTTGTTATGGTTTTAACAAGCCAAAATAAACTTTTATATTAGAGAGAGGAACATTAAAAAATGGCTGTAGCAACCTGGAATGGTGCAGTGGTGGCGGAAGCACCACTAGAAAAGTGTGAGATAGTCGAAGGAAATGTTTATTTTCCGATAGAGACTATAAAACAAGAATATTCCCGCCCCACTCAGAAGCATACGGTTTGTTCGTGGAAAGGGACGGCCAGTTATTATGACCTGGTGGTAAATGGACAGGTCAATAATGATGCCGCCTGGTATTATCCTGACCCTAAAGAGGCCGCCAAAAATATCATCGGCTATGTCGCTTTCTGGCGTGGCGTGAAAGTCGAGAAGTAGAGTTTTCTTTAAAGCAGGTCTGCTTTTACGATAATCTGACTTAATTGCTCCTGGTTCGCTCAATTTCTAAGGTAAAATTTGCTATCCCCGGCGAGATTAATCTCTCACTCTTATCTAAAAACCTTAGCTATTTGGAAACTTTTTCCAAAAAGTTTCCAAATAGCTAAAGAAATTTTCGGTACTAATCAGGCTAGTACAGGCACATTTACAGTGCTATTTAGGCAATTGCCCAAAAACCGCCGCCTCTTTTTTTGCTATTGTGTATCTGGACTTTTGTTGATTTACTTCGTAAACTAAGAATCAGGATAATCGGTACAAATATTTCATAGTTAGTTTATGACGCAAGTAACGCTACCCTCGCTCACTACCTGATTTTAGCCGTCATAGTTGATGCTTAAATATATGAAATAGGATACAAGCTGGGGAAAGGCATTTTATGGCTTTTTTTGCGCGACCCTTAAGTCTACACGAAGAAAGATTGCTCCGCGACCTTGCCGAGCGTTATCACAATGATTTGGTGATACTCAAGCGCCTTAAGATTATTTTGTTATCGCACCAGCGTATGAAGAGCGGCGAAATTGCCCGCCAGCTTGAAATTACCCCTTCTACTATTGTGCATTGGATTAAGCGGTTTAATCGGCTGGGATTGAGCTGTTTTGAAGAGAGTCTTTCGCGTGAACCTACCGAAATAGCGGCCTCTGCCCTGGAGGTCGAACCATTATATGCCCGCTCCATGACGGCGGTTGAAACGGAAACATTACGCCAGTTTATGCAGCTTTATCACAACCGCCCTCATACTATCAAACGGCTTCAGGCTATCGAACTATCCAGCGAGGGTGTCCCGGTATCGGAAATCGTGCGGATATTGGGGCTGTCACAAAAAACCATCAGATTATGGATTAAACAGTTTAATAGTTTCGGTATTAATCGCCTCGAAACTTATGGCGACAAGACCTGGCTTATCAAGCAGCAAAATTTATTGGTTCCTCCGGCTAACTATTCCACGCTTTAGCCTTTACTTCGGTAGGGGCGCAATTTATTGCGCCCAATTGGGTTTGACCCTTCAAACCCCTACGAAAGGAAAAGCCAATTGGGTTTGACCCTTCAAACCCCTACCGCGCTACTTTTTCGTCTGTTCCAACCGGGCTATATCCTGAGCAACTTCCAGTAAATAGCGAAAATGAATGACGTTACCGGGATACGGTAGCCCGGTGTTGCGAGGCCAATCGCGCAAATACAGCCGGGGAACACCTTTTTTCGCCAGGTAATAAGTAATTGCGCCATCGTCGTCGGCGTGTTCATCAATTTTTAGGGTGCGGAGCATGTGGAGTTTGTATTGGCGGGTCTGCAAGGCGGTGTTATTGGGATAAATTCCGGCAAAATATTGGGCCATATTATGTCTGGCAAGCCATGCTTCGATAATCTGGTGCGCCAGGAACGAGCGCCCGGTAATTACCACCGGGGTGCGGTACTTGCTGATTTCGATAATCCCCTCGCGGGCCATCGGCATTGGCTTGCGCCCGAAGTACTTAAGGGTCTCGAACAGGCCGCGCATTTTTAGATAATTCTTTTGTTGCCAGCTTTGCACCGGGCCGTTAACCAGTTTTATATTTTGGGGAAGTTCGTCTTCGTACAAGCCCCGTCCCAGCACCTGATTCAATCCCAGAGGGGGGCGACAAAAAACGCCATCCATATCAAACGAAAAGAAAGGTCGGTCAGGTTCATCCGGCGTTAGCTTTACATTTGGGTCGGGTAGCTTGCCCTTTTCAACTTCTTTCTCAATTATTTGGGCCTGTTTAACCATTTCTTCTTGAGACATAGTTTTCTCTCTTATTCAGCTTTCGGTTAGTATTTGAATCTTTTTGACAAAAGATTCAAATACTAACCAGAAATTATTTGCCGCCGCGTTTGAACAGGAAATCTACTGCCATACCAATAGTGCGCGAGACATTCTTGTTGTAGGGATACCAGTTTAGTTCACGCTTAAGCTGGAAACGGTCTACCAGAATCGAGTGGCTGCGGCAGAACTTGCGAACTCCATCCGGGCCACCGTGCCGCGAACCAATCCCACTCTCTTTGATACCGCCGAACGGAATTTCCAGCGCCAGATAGTTAATCAGCGCATCGTTTACGCAGGTCGAACCAGCTTCTACCTTGCGGGCCAGCGCTTCGCCCTTTGAAGTATCCTTTGTCCAGATGCTGCTGCTCAGGCCAAAGCGCGAGTCGTTGGCCTGACGTACTGCATCCTCGGCATCGCGTACCTTGATGACAGGCAAGAGCGGCCCAAAAGTTTCTTCCTGCATCACCAGCATATCGTCGGTGACATCGGTCAGGATGGTCGGTTCGTAGAACAGACCCGTCAAATCGGTGCGACGCTTGCCGCCCGTCACTACAGTTGCACCTTTAGTCCGTGCATCTTCGACCTGCTGCTCAACAATGTCTAGCTGACGTTGCATCGTCATTGGCCCTAGCTCAATATCAGATTCGCCCGGTGTTTCGATGCCCTGCCGCAGCTTCGCAACTCCTTCGCGCAATTTTGCTACAAACTGGTCGTAGACTGGCTCTTCGACGTAAATCCGCTCGACTGAGATACAGGTCTGCCCGGCATTAAATAGCCCTGCATAAAGCGCGCCATCAGCTGCCCGGTCAAGGTCGGCATCTTTAAGCACAATCATGGGGTCTTTGCCGCCCAGTTCCAGAATGACGGGCGTGAGAGTTTTAGCGGCCCGCTCCATTACCCGCTTGCCCGTTGCCACGCTGCCAGTAAACACAATCATATCGGCGGCATCCACCAAAGCTGAACCAGTATCGCCCAACCCGGTCACGACTTCCAGTGGCACGCCCGCTTCTTTACAAAATTCGGCCATCTTTAGCGCCGTCAGGGGCGTAACTTCACTCGGCTTTAGCACAACGGCGTTTCCGGCAACCCAGGCAGTTACGGCATCGCCAAAAGCCAGATTGAGCGGATAGTTCCAGGGCGAAATCACCCCAACCACGCCAACCGGGTGATAAGTGACATAGGCCCGTTTATTCTTGAGCAAATGCAGCGAAACTTTTTTATCGGCTAGAAATTTCGAGGCGTTTTTGACGTAATAGCCAATCAGGTCGGCAATATAAAGAATTTCGGCCATCGTTTCGACGCGGGGCTTACCGTTTTCAGCTACGATTACATCAATCAGCTTTTCGCGCCGTTCCAGCATCAGGCGGCGCAAGCGATAAAGTTGATGTCCGCGCTCTTTGTGCGACAGCGTGGCCCATTCCTTCTGGGCTATCCGCATCCGGCTAACCGCTTCATCTACGTGTTGAGCCGAATGAATCGGCAAATCCGCCAGCTTTTCGCCCGTCGCCGGGTTGTGTACCTCAAAAGTCGGCCCCGACCCAGCTTTGTTTCCTTCTCGCACCATTTCGGTTAACATAACTATTTCTCCAAAAACTTTCTGAAATAGAAAACACAGAAGAAAATTCACCACGGAGGCACGGAGACACGGAGAGTGTTAAAGAGTATTTCTTTTGTCACCCTGACGTAGGAAGGGTCTCGGTCTACCCAAAGCAGCTAACTTCGGCAACCAGAGATGCTTGGTACCTCACACCCCGTAAAGGGGCGTGACGCGGGTGAGTAATTACCTATTTAAATTCTAAAAGCTACCAAAACTAACTCTAAAAAACTCTCCGCGTCTCCGTGTCTCCGTGGTGAAATTATCCTTAAATTACTTTCGCTCGTCTTCCAGGCTAAGGACGGCCATGAACGCTTCTTGCGGAATTTCGACGTTACCGACCATTTTCATGCGGGCCTTGCCCTCTTTTTGCTTTTCGAGCAGTTTACGCTTGCGGCTAATATCACCGCCATAACATTTCGCCAGTACGTTTTTACGCATGGCACTGATAGTTTCGCGGGCGACCACTTTCGAGCCAACGGCAGCCTGAATCGGTACTTCAAACATCTGGCGCGGAATCAGGCTGCGTAACTTTTGCACCAGCGCCCGACCCAGGTAAAAAGCCTTGTCGCGGTGAGTGATGAGCGAAAGTGCATCTACGGTTTGCCCGTTCACCAGCACATCCAGCTTGACCAAATCAGCCGATTTATAAGCGTTAAACGAATAATCCAGCGAAGCATAACCTTGCGTGCGCGATTTTAGCTGGTCGTAAAAGTCTACGATTAATTCGCCAAGCGGAATTTCGTAGACCAGCAGCACCCGCTCCTCGTCTAAATACTCCATCTTTTTGTACTCGCCCCGGCGATTTGTCACTAGCTCCATAATCGCGCCAATGTAGCGTTTGGGTGCGATAACGTTGATGGTCATCCAGGGTTCGTCAATCTCAATAAATTCGCCGGGGTTGGGCATATCGCTGGGATTGTCCACTAGAATTATCTCGCCGTTATTCTTCATAACGTGATATTCAACGCTGGGGGCGGTAGCCAGCAGTTCCATGTTATATTCGCGCTCCAACCGTTCCTTAATGATTTCCATGTGTAGCAGGCCCAAGAAGCCGCAGCGAAAGCCAAAACCCAGCGCCACCGAAGTTTCGGGCTGGTAAATCAGCGAAGCATCGTTCAGCTTGAGCTTTTCCAGCGCGTCGCGTAGTGAGGTATATTCCTCAGTATTGATGGGGTACAGTCCGGCAAAGACCATTGGTTTAGAAGGACGATAGCCTGTCAGAGCTTCGGTGGCGGGGTGCGAAGCCAGTGTAATAGTATCCCCTACCTGACAATCGGCGACTACTTTCAGGCCAGTGGCAATATAGCCGACCTCACCCGTATCAAGTATCTGGCGGGAGGTCATAGCCGGACGAAATACGCCCAGTTCCAGCACGTCGGCGGTCTTTTCGGTTGCCATCATTTTGATTACCGAATCAGCAGGTATGCTGCCATCCAGCACGCGGATGTAGGCAATCACGCCTTTGTAAGCGTCGTAGTGGCTATCAAAGATAAGGGCGCGTACTGGCTTATCAGGCTCACCCCTCGGCGGCGGAATCCGCTTGACAATCGCCTCCAAAATTTCGGGAACGCCAATACCCATCTTGGCGGAAGCCATAATTACTTCGTCAGGGCTGCCACCAACCGTGCGCGTTACGTCTGCCGCTACCACTTCGGGTTGGGCGGCGGGCAAATCAATCTTGTTTACCACCGGGATAATCGTCAGGTCTTGCTCCATTGCCAGATAGAGGTTGGCAAGCGTCTGGGCCTCGATACCCTGCGCCGCGTCCACAACCAGCAGCGCCCCTTCACACGCCGACAGGCTGCGGCTCACTTCGTAAGTAAAATCTACGTGGCCTGGCGTGTCAATCAGGTTTAGTTCGTATTCTTCGCCATCGCTGGCGGTGTAGCGCATCTGGACGGCCCGTGCCTTGATGGTGATACCTTTCTCGCGCTCCAAATCCATGCTATCGAGCAGTTGCTCCATCATTTCGCGTTTGGAAACCGTCCCGGTGGTTTCGAGCAAACGGTCTGCCAGGGTGGATTTCCCGTGGTCAATATGGGCAATAATACAAAAATTGCGGATATGTTTCTGATCGGTCAATTTGATACTTCTTCCCGGCTATAGATTCAAGTTCAAGGTTCAAGGTTCAAAGTTAGGAACTTTGGTGATGTTAGATTTAGTTTTTATAATTCCACAAGATTAGATTATACACTAGCTCGGAAACAGGCGCAAAGATTACGCCCAGGTAGGGGTGTGCGTCAATTTTTCGCAAAACCCGGACGTGAACGTCCGGGCTAAAAACAGTTGAACTGGCTTATTCTTAGCCCGGACGTTCACGTCCGGGTTGGCTTGACCCTGGCGCAAAAAACTGACGCGCACCCCCAGGTAGGGGGCTGTTGATTTAAACCCGATGAAGAGTTATAATATAGTTGTTGCTAAAGGGGAGTAACCGCCAGCTTTGGCTGGATATTCATCGACATAGTAGTGGAGCCAATAGAAGACCCACGTGCCTACGGAGGTACCTGGGATAAGGCCCGGCCAGCCGCGCAAAGCCAGGTCGGGCTACCCGAAGAAAAAGCCATCGGATAGCCCGGTTAGCTAATCTGATAAAACTACGAACGGCGGTGCAAAAGGAATAGCCTTGAAATGGCTACTACCCTGCTTAAAATCCGAGCGCAACCAGCAGTTTCTCCCAGTTATTCACCGAAATTACGCCGCCGGTGGCTTTGTCATGGCCGTGGCCGTATTCGGCTTCCTCACCTTCCAGGGCGGGGGTTTTGCTTCGCAGGAAATCCAGCAAATTAACATCAGCATTGGTGCGGACGCTGAACGAGATTTTGCCATCCAAATAACCACCATTGGCCGCGATAACCACAAAATCCTTGAGCCGTCCGCGCCAGCTTTGAGCCAGCAAAGGGTGAACCCGTGCCGGGCTATCGAAGCGAAGCAAGGCCACTTTTTCGGTTTTACTGAATTTGGGGGCAATGCGTTTGGCCTGGGCCAGTTCGGTTTGCACTTCGCTTTTAAGCTGGTGCAGCAGCGCAATATCCGCCGATTCACCTTCACCTTGAACTTCAACAATAGCACGGGCCGAAAGCGCATCGCGTAGCACCCGAAAAGCGGCAGCACAACCAATTTCGGGACGGCTGGAACGCTTGGCAGCGTTGAGCAGGGTAGTCGCTTCTCGCAACCATTTTTGTTTTTGCTCGCGTATCGCTGTTTGCATATCGGATTGTTCCGGCCCTAAGTCGCCCAGGTTGCCGATAGCGGCGGCCCAGGCTTTGGGCCGAACGCTATCATGGGCGTTACATAGCAAAAAAGTCAATAAACTTGAAGTTGGCACGGGCCGCCATTGGTAGCCAGTAAGCACTACCGAATTAGGCGGCTCACCTTCGGAGTGATGGTGGTCTACAAACAAAGTTGGCACGCCCGGCACAATTTCCTGGTTGCGAATACCCAAATCCAGCACGAAAAGCGCGACAGGCTTTAGTTCTGCCACTACCTGACAGGTTGCTGTGGTGAAAGCGTTTTCGCCTTTGCCAGGTTGCAGCACGTGCAAGCGATTTTCTTCAAAACCCACCGTGTGCAAATAGTGCCATAGTACCGTCGCCGCGCCCAACCCATCCACATCGCCATCGCACAACATAACTACCAGCCCAGCCGGGCCAATCGCCCTTACAAATTGCTCAAACTGATTTTGGGCTTCGGCAAGCTCAGGATATTCCGTTACAATTTCATTGTTCATTATCTAAGGTCTGGGTCAAGACCGCTTTGATTTGTTCCGCCGCGAAATCAATTTGAGGCCGTTCGATGACCAGGGGCGGCAGCAGGCGCAATACGTTCGGCCCGGCGGGAAGAGCTAGTACGCCACGCTCCATTAGCGCCTTCAGGTATGGAACAACCTTCTGCTTTAGTTCCAGGCCAATTATCAAGCCCTGACCGCGCACTTCGCGCACGACACTACCTTCCATACCGACCAGAGGCCGCAGCAGGTTCATGAAATATTCGCCGTTTTCGGCGGCGCGTTGGGGCAAATTATAGTCTTGCATATACTGAAGCGCCGCCAGCGAAGCCGCCGCCGCTAACGGGTTGCCACCAAAAGTCGAGCCGTGCGTACCTTTGCCGATTTCGCCCAATTTTTCGTCTACCAGCACCGCACCCATCGGCATCCCGCCCGCAATAGATTTAGAAATCGCCATCAAATCGCCCTTCACGCCTGTGTGGTCGCCGCCCCACCAGCGCCCGGTGCGGCCCACCCCGGTCTGAATCTCGTCCAGGATTAGCAGCACGCCTGTCTCGTCGCAAAGTTGGCGCAGGGCGGGCAAGTAGTCTGGCGACGGAATGTTCACGCCGCCTTCGCCCTGAATTGGCTCGACCAGCACGGCGGCGGTTTTGTCGGTAATAGCGTTGCGTACTGCTTCCACTTTGTTGTAAGGAACGTGACTAAAGCCGGGAACGAGCGGGTAGAACGGTTCGCGGTACTTCTTCTCCCATGTCGCGCTCAGTGCGCCCATCGTGCGCCCGTGAAAGCCGCGTACCATTGCGATAATGTCGGTCTTGCCGGTCAGCAAGCGGGCGAATTTCAGCGCCCCTTCGACGGCTTCGGTGCCGCTATTGCACAAAAAGACCCGGTTCAGGCCGTCCGGCGCAACCTCGACCAGCTTTTGCAAAAGTTTGGCGCGGGTATCGTTGTAAAAAACTTCGTTACAGGTAATCAAGGTACGAGCCTGCTTCTCGATGGCCTCGACAACGTAAGGATTGCAATGGCCCAGATTGGCCGAACCCTGCCCGCCCGCGCAATCCACGTACTCGCGCCCAGTATCGTCCCACAGCCTTGCGCCTTCGCCACGCACCAGCGTTATTTCGCGCTTGGGATACACCCCCACTTCGTAGCGGTCTTCGATTTCGCGGGTATTATTTTCGGTTTTAATATCTATTTCAACTGACATTAGCTAATCACCGTTCCCTTTCCTGCGAGTGCCGCGCTGATTGGATTGGCTATCCGAGCGTCGGCAAATACAACTTCTCTGACCCCCTCGTTGAGCGCTTCGGTTGCGCCCATCACTTTCTTTTTGAAGCGACCCTGAGCAAAGCTCATGGATTCTTCAACAAAGGCTTTCTCAACCTTTGTAATCAGGCTGCCTTCGTCGTTCACGTCGCGCAATAGCCCCGGCACGTTGCTCAAAATAATCAGCTTGTCGGCTTTGACCGCCGCCGCTACCACCGCCGCCGCCCGGTCTCCATCTACATTTATTGCTTCACCCGCATAACTGATCGCGGGCGGCGTAATCGCCAGTAAATAGCCCGCGCCCAGCAATAAATTCAGCAAATCCAGATTAACTTTTTCGACTTTGCCCGTGAAATCGTCGCGCAATACTCGTCGCTTGCCGTCTTTGTCCACAATTTTAATCGCGTCTTTGCGCGTGCCTTCCAGCAAGCGCCCATCTATTCCGCTTAGTCCGATAGCGTTTGCGCCCTTGCGCTGCAACATTTCGACGATGCTTTTGTTAATTTTGCCGCAGTAAACCATCTCGAAAATTTCCAGCGTCTCGCGGTCAGTATAGCGACTTTCGTAACCCGATATGCTGGTAACAAATTTCGGCGGGTGGCCCAACTTTTCGCTAATCACGTTCGTCTCATACGAGCCGCCATGCACCAGAATAAGTTTCTCCCCGGCGGCGTGCAACTCGGCTAAATCGCTCGTCACCGCCTCCAAATCTATTCCCTTGCCCCCGCCGACCTTCACGACTATCATTTTTGCAAAACTCCTTTAATTTTCACCACGGAGACACGGAGACACGGAGAATTTTTATATTAGGTACGTACCAGTGTAGGAGGGGGCTATGCCCTCGATTTCTTCCAGCCCCCTCCTACAGCTTAAAAAACTCTAGTTATATATTCTCCGTGTCTCCGTGTCTCCGTGGTGAACTTTTCTTACGCCGGATGCAGACCGGGGAAGTCGAGACCGAGCATTTCGTCCCAGCCGAACATGACGTTCATGGCTTGTACACCGTTGCCGCTTGCCCCTTTGACCAAATTATCGAGCGCCGACATAACCACCAGGCGGTTGCTGTTTTCGTCTTTCTCAAAGCCAATGTCGCAATAGTTTGAGCCACTCAAAATTTTAGGTTCAGGGTAGCGATAAACCCCCTCTTTGGTTTTGACAATCCGCATAAAAGGCTCATTCCCGTATTCCTGGCGATAAATCTTCCAGATGTCTTTCTCCTGCAAATTCTCTCTCAGGAAAACGTGGCAGGTCGCCAGAATACCGCGCACCGCCTCAATTGCCGTCGCCGAAAAGTGTATTTTTGGTTTGACCCCAAAACCCAGTTCCTGCTCCATCTCCCCGGTATGGCGGTGCATGGTTGGCTGAAAAGAGCGGACTGCCCCGCTGCGTTCGGGATGATGGCTGGCAAGGCTGGATTTGTTTCCGGCGGCACTGCTGCCTACCTTCCCTTCGACCACTACCATGTTCGTATCCACCAACCCATGCTTGAACAAAGGCATCAGACCCAAAATCGTTGCTGTCGCCAGACAACCCGCGCCCGTTGCATAATTCGCTTCGCGAATTTCGGCCCGGTGCAGTTCGGGAATGCCATAGACAAATTTTGCCAGGAACTCTTTATTCTCATGCTCATGGCCGTACCATTTTGGGTAATCGGCTGGATTACGCAGCCGGAAATCGGCGGATAAATCAATCAAACGCGGCGCAAGCCCGGCAAAGCGCTCAATCTTGCCCATCGCCGAACCATGCGGCAGGGCCAGAAACAGTAAATCGGCTTCCTGCAACTGGGTCATCGAAACAAACTTCAAATCGCTGCGCTTGCGTAAATTCGGGTGAACGCCGTGAATAAACTTCCCAGCATAAGTCTCGCTCGTCACCTGGGCGATTTCAACCTGTGGATGGCTCAACAACAGGCGCACCAGTTCGCCGCCCGCGTAACCGCTCCCCCCCACAATCCCCACTTTAATCTTCTGGTCGGCTGACATACCTACTCCTTCAAAGCAATTTTGAGTTTTGAGTTTTGAATTTTGAGTTATTTTAGCTTCATTTCACACTACAGCAAGTTATACCGAAGTTGAGCCGTTGGTAGGGGCGAATCGCATACGCCCCATCCGCATCAACCTAAGAGTTTAAGCTTGAAGATGGTACGCGATGAAAGTTCGCCCCGGAATTTATTCCAGGGCGAACTTCACCAGACACTGATTTCGCTAATAGCACCTTAGCTTGATGCGTATGGGGCGAATCGCATACGCCCTTTAGACCTGGCACCGTGTTCAAGGGCGTATGCGATTCGCCCTTACGCTAAACTCTGGCTCAATTTTTCTGCAACCTGCTATAGAACAAACTCCCCGTAATTCTTTAACTCAAAATTCAAAACTCAAAACTCAAAACTATTCCCCTGCTCCTACTTCCAAAACGTAATCAATTATTTTTGCCGGGATGTTCACGCCAGTAGTTTCAATGCTATTGCGGAACTCCATGGTGTAATTCACTTCAATCACCAGGAAGCCGCGATGCTTGTCTTCCAGCACATCAATCGCCACTACGCCGCCACCAACTGCTCTAGCGGCGTTAACACATATTTCATTCAGTTCGGGCGTAATCGGGCAATTGCTGGCAGCGCCGCCGCGTGCCGTATTGGTAATCCAGTGCGGACTTTTGCGATAAATCGCGCAAATCGTCTCGTCGCCGACTACGAAAGCCCGAATATCGCGCTCCGGCTTATCTACATACTCTTGCAAGTAGAAGATGCTATGCTCGTAGTGGCCCAGCGTCTCTTTGTGTTCAAGAACGGCTTCGGCGGCTTCCCGGTCATTCAGTTTGGCAAGCAAGCGTCCCCAGCTACCGACGGGCGGCTTGATTACTACCGGGTAGCCCAGTTCTTCGATAGCAACCAGAGCCGACTCCTGGGTAAAAGCCAGCTTGACCCGCGGCGACGGCACGCCATGATGAATCAGGGCCTGGGTAGTCAGGAACTTATTGCCGCAGGTGTTGGCGACGTTGTAAGTATTGACCGTCCGCAAGCCCCAATCGTTTAAAATTTTCAGCGAGTAGAGCGCCCGCGAATGGTTGATGCAACGTTCCAGCACCACATCGTATTCAAACGGCTTTTCTTCCAGGTCAAACGCCAGTTCGCGGTCATCAATTCGGTCAAAAGTCAGACCACGCCGCTCGAATTCTTCAAATAGCAATTTTTCTTCAACCCGCACGCGGGAAAGCAGCACGCCAATTTTCACTTTACTCCCCCCAATCCTCTTCTTCTTCCGGCGCTAACTCCAGCGTTACCGGGGTGGTACTGGTTACTTCCAGGTCAGCACCGCAATCGGGACATTGTACAATTTCGCCTTTGTCAATCGGCGAATTCAGGCTCAACTCCGCGCCACATTCCGGGCAAACCGCTATAATCTTCTCTCCCAAAGCCATTGTCTTCTCCTCCATTTTATGTTTTATACATCTTTAAATTATAAACATGAAATTTTTGCCTATATTCAGGCTAAGGCTCTAAACTTTTCTAATTTCTTTTTGAAGATTTTTGCAAAAATCTTCAAAAAGAAATTAGAAAAGTTCTAAATAAAAAACGACACTTCGCCTACGCCGTAGCATAAGGACGAATGTGTCGCGCACAAAGGCACAAAATTCGTGGTACCACCTTACTGCACTACTACCTTACGGTAGCAGCCTCATACGGTTTTCGCCCTGGTAGCTACTATTTTGCCCAGCCATAAAAACCGTTGCTCTATCACGGGAGCGCCCGTCCGGTTCTACTTTTCTTCTAAATTTAGCCTAATTTTGCTAAATTATAAATTTCTTCCGGCAACTCGGCGGTCTTTCTCAAAGCGACCTGATTTACCATCCTCGCAGCACCAGGGACGGCTCTCTGTAAATCCGGCATCAGCTTTTAACTGTCCGCGTCTACGTCTTTAATTATTCTTTTTGTTCAGGCATTTCCGGCTTTTTCTATCCGGCACTGCCGATTTTACAACAGCTTGCCACCAGAGTCAAACCGATTTCAATCTCTAAAAATTAGGTTATTAGAACTTTGTAATGGCAAGCGAAATTCCTGATTATGTTCCAGTTTGTAACTGGATATTATCGAGCGAGTAAGCTGAAGCTGCATCATTATAAAATTCAAGCTGTATAAAGTTGGCCCAACGCCAATTAGCCCCACTCTTTTCAACTTCTTGTTTCAGATTTAACTCAAATTTACGCCAATCTTCCCCCCCCGTTTATCGCTATATTACGTTCAGTCATCAATTCACCTTCGGCGGTAAAGAACTGGATTCTGAGCTGAAGCGCTCCACCACTGGGATTTAACTGGTTTAACATTCGGTAATTGAAACTAAGCTGAGGTTGTTTAGCAAAAGCACTGGCAGGTATTAGCTGATTGAGTTTTGTAGCTGCTTCTAATTGAAGCACAAATTTGCCCTGATTAACCTGCCCTGCTTCGATAGTCGCTTTACCACCTTCTACATACCAATCCTGAGAAAAAGTTGCATCTGTCTCAAAATCGCCATTCGAGATGCCGGAGGTGGGACGAAGTTTACCAGATTGTAGTGTATATGCTTCTTTAGCTACCTTAGTGCCTGTAGTCCCTGGGGCTAAAGTTGTCGGTAATTGCCAGATTTGTAAAGGAGCTTCTAACCATTGTCCGGCTATTTCGTTAAGTAAAGTCGCTTTCTGCTTCAAATCCAGATAGGGTTGGTGGGGCTGGTCATTCAATTGACCCGAAGCGCTACGCCCTACATACTCCGGCGTTATCAAAACATAATTAAACCCATTTTCAAGATACCAATTATAGGAATGGTAATTAAAGGCTTGCACATTCTCGGCTTCAAACAATATTTTTGAAACACGCGGACTGGGGTTTTCATAAGCGATTTTAGAGCCTACTGGGATATTTTGGTTAATCCAACCAAGTTGGACCTGCCATGAAGGAGCGTTCATCATGTCAGACCAGGCTAGAGAACTCGATAGCATTTGATAAGCCAGCGCTAATATTAATAAACCACTCAAACTACTAGCCAGCAAATAAGCCTTGTTTTGGCTCGTCCAATTTACTAACTGCTTTCCAAGCCAGGTGGCGAGGTCATATAATAATCTTCCTGCCAGTATTAGCAGCATTGGAACAGCAGGCAATAAATAATGCCAGAGAGGTACACGCAAATCCTGAAATACCAGGATAATATAAAAAACTATCCCAACTACCAATAGCCAATCGGCAATAGTACGTCGTACCAAACCGTAGATTAGACCTGCCACAGTCAGCCACAGCATTAAATTTACAAGAGTAGGTTTTAGTAATCCTATACCATCTTCATAGCCAAGTTGATTTAGATTATTGCTAATACCGTTGAGAATAATAATCAGGGGGTCAAATACACTGGATAAAGGCTTTATAAAGCCTGCGAAGGTGCGTAGATGCCCGCCAAACACAAATCGGTCAAAGAAGCCATTGAAAAATAAAGCCGGGTCAATCAAGTAAAGCGGTGTACCTAGAATAAAGACGATTAACGCTATCAGTATACTGCCCCACAACCATTTGCGAGCAATCAGTTGCTTTAATTTTGATAGCCAGGGCAGAGTATAATGGAGCCAGGAATTTGGACAATCAGATAGCCAATTTTTAAGTGAGAAAAGTAAGCCAATGGAGAAAAATCGTCAGACCTTTAGCCCTAAATTTAAGGCTGAGACTACCCTCGAAGTCTTACGCGAACAAAAGAGTATGAGCCAGATCGCCGCCGAACGTAACGTCCATCCTAACCAGTTAAGCCAGTGGAAAAAGCTCGCTTTAGAAGGTTTGCCGGTGCTATTCGAGAAAGGCGAGGGTGGT
>JBBQXW010000122.1:0-18780 GCA_038209275.1 Chloroflexia bacterium
ATGGCGCTCAGTTCAGTAGCGCTGGAACTTCACAGATGCGCCTCGTTCCAGGTACTGCTGCTAGTCGTACAACTGGCACCCACTCGGCGGGCGAGTTTTTCGCCGAAGATGCTGGTATAATAACAGTACGGTGTGGGTCAATAGTGGCGCAACCGCAGGCTGGATACCGATAAGTACTACTAAGTATCTGAACACTCCAATTCGTATATTAGGGCCTTATAATTCGGTCTTCGGTAACTTCCCTGTTACCAACCTTACACCAAGCTATTTTCCGATTGAAGGTACGTGGACTAATAATAACCCTGGTGGCGCGATTACCGACACCATTCCTTCCAATGCAACGGCAATTATTGGGGTAATCAGCATCATCTATCCGACCATCTCTGGTTATGGTACAGTGTTTCCTGGCAATCTCGCAAATCCCCCGGTAGTAGCTTCGATTGGTTATGGTGGTGGTATTCTCTTCAACCTCGCATCTAACACCGTTTCAGTTAAACTGGGGGTACTTGCTTCCGGTCCTTACGGCGGTAAGAAGGGTATTGGTATCATTACCTTTAATCCCGTACAGATTGCCTTCGACGTAGTCGCCTATATTATCTAAAATTGGAAGAAGTTCTTTAGAAACAGAATTTTATCTGGAGATAAACCTCGACTAAAAAAGCCATTGAAGTTTTAGGTCAAAACTTCAATGGCTTTTTTGCGCCAACTGCTAAATTTATAATCAGCCAGTCTGGAAAGTATAAAACATGGTTTTTTCGCGCTCGGTAGAGCGCTTGCTGGTAGCCGAGAATGGGAAGCCGGAGCTAAATTGACCGGGAAGCCAATCTACTGCGAAAATCTGGTTGCCGTAGGGCCAAAGCAAACTGCCCAATACCTTGCCCGTCCGGGTATCTACCGCGTGAATCCCGCACAGACTGCTATCTACATCCAAGCCAGGAGCGTATTGGCGAAAGCGCGGAATTACCCGCGAAGTACCGACAAAAGCAATCTGCTGATAAAAACAAAGGCCGCGTGTCCAACCCGGCAGCTTCACGACTGGTTGAAATTTGCCATCTCCGGCAATTCCAAGTTCACCATAGCCGCTATTATCTACCCAGACCTGCCCGTCCAACAAACGAGCCGAGTGCGGGCGCGTCAGGCCGCGGGCGATTGGTTCGCGGGTAGCGCCGGAAAAAACCACTCCTCGTTTATCTACCGGGAAATTTTTGTGACCGGGTCGCCGGGCTGAAATCTTTTCGGCGGAAGCCGAAAAATAAGAGCTGGCTAAATCGTTGCCTGCGGCAATCGAATTAAGCTGAATATGATTTTGTCCAAAGACCGGGCCGTCTTTGGTTTCGATACAGTGCGGCCACCAGACTCGCTCGGAACGCCCATCTTCGTAAAGGCGTACTACCGCATTTTGTCCAACCGAGTTGGCGTACAAACCGTCGCCAATTAAGGCGAGGTCGTGCATATAAAAACAACCGGGAAAGAAGCGGGAACGTACCGCCACTAACGGATTGCCCTTGAGCGCGCCATCCGACTCGACATCGAGACGGGGCATCAGAGCAGTGACTGGCATCAAATCGTAGACCTGGTTGGGGTTGCGAGTGCTGGCAACATGTACTACCTTGCGTTGCTGGTCAACTGCTATGCCGGAAGGGTGCGGCAACCGCATATAAGAAATCGCCGGACTACCACCAGCGCTATGCAACGCCATTATCAAATGTTCGTATTCACGTGTCACTAATAATGTGACACCAGTAGCCGCCAGAGTTTCCCACCACTTGCCGCGCACTTTATAGCTCAACAATTGCGGGTCGGTATTAGCAGCATCCTGCCACTGACTGGTAATTTGGGCCGGGTCGCGCCATTCGGCGTGGTGGCGCGACCACAAGGCATCTAGTTCTTCAGCAGTAGGTGTAGTGGTCATTTGCGTTCTTTATAAGTATCACGCCAGAGCTTGTAAGCGCCCCAGTACATGCGAAAAGCCGAGGCATATCGGGTAGTGCTTTTACCGCCGTGCCGCCGGGTTGAAAAGATTGGTACTTCCAGCATACGATAATCCTCGTGACGACAAACGGCACTGAACTCGGCATCAATTATATCGTTTTCCTTAGTGAGAGCCAATAATTTTTCGTATGTGCGTGGAAAAATTTTGGGCGTACCGTTAATATCCCAGTTAGAAAGGTCGAAGAGGGCGCGACATTCCAGATTATAAAGCAACGAACCCAGACGACGCTTAAAACTCTCTCGGATTTTGCGGTTAGCCTTAACAACCACGCCTGGATAGGCAATCGCATAGAGCAGTAGCAAGGTCAAATCCTGGGGAGTAGTGCGGGCCGAGTTGGTATAACAAAGTAAATCGCCTTTGGTTTCCTTCAAGCCGCGCTTGACTGCCAGACCCCAACCGCCTTTCTGCTCGTTAATTACCCGAACAGCCGGATATTTTTCGCCCAGCGCACAGCATACTTGCAGCGAATCGTCGCGAGAACCATTGACTACCAATAAAAGCTCGTGTGGAACCGCTATCCGGCTAAGGGCATCTTCATAGCCCTCCACTATTTCACTAATATGGTCGGCCTGATTGTAAACGGGCAGTACAATCGAAATTAGTTCATAACTCACTTACTACGCACCTCCAAATCCGACATAGCCTGAAGTGCAGTTTCAACCAAAGCCTGGCGGGTAAGTCCATTTTGTTTATAATAATAATTTTGGCTACCAGTTGTCCCGGTTGGACTATTTTTGACACCACAGCGAACTACCCGGCAGCCCAAGCCGTGTTCAGCGGCTACCTCGGAAACGAGCGAACCCACGCCGCCTACCACATAATGCGCCTCAACTGTCAGCACCGTCTCAAACCGAGCCAGCGCTTCGACTAAATCTTGTACCGGGGCGGGGTTCAGGCTGGCAACTACCAGCACCGTACAATTTACTTCCTGTACCGCTAATAGTTCAGCCGCCGCCGCCACTTCGCTGGTTACATTGCCCATTGTTACGAACAACAAGTGATTGCCTTCGCGGATATATTGAGCGCGGCCCAATTCAAAGCGTCCATCCAGGCCGGGAACAATCGTTTTGTCGTCTTTGCCCAGCCGATAATAAACCGGGCCAGCTATATCCCAGGTTTTCAAAATTACGGTACGGGCCTGTTGAGCATCGGCAGGCGCGACCAACGTCAGGCCGGGTTGCAAACGCATTACGCCAACATCTTCCAGACCGTGATGGGTTGGCCCCGCCGGGCCGTATTCATAACCACCGCCGATTGCGGCAATACGTACCGGCAAATGGTGCAATACCGGG
Organism: Chloroflexia bacterium; assembly: GCA_038209275.1. Lineage (GTDB taxonomy): Bacteria > Chloroflexota > Chloroflexia > Chloroheliales > Chloroheliaceae > L227-5C. Next base: position 3,286 of record JBBQXW010000122.1, read on the forward strand.
CCGTTGCGAATGAATTCATAGGGTCGGAGCGCCGCAAAAGTGACAATCGAATAAACAAAAGGTATAAAACCAGCTTCAGCCAGCCCGGTTGACAGGCCAATCATATTCTGTTCGGCTACGCCTACGTTAATAAAGCGCTGTGGAAATTTATCCGAAAACGGTTCAAGCGCCATATAGCCCAAATCGCCAGTCAATAGCAAAATACGGGGGTCGCGCTCGGCTAATTCAGTTATGGTGTTAGCAAAAGCTGCTCTCATTGGACTGCTCCTATTTCAGTTAGCGCTTGCTGGTATTCGGCCTCGGACATGGGCCAGTAGTGCCATTTGATTTGCTTTTCCATGTAAGAAACCCCTTTGCCAAAAGTGGTATGGGCTACCAGCACATGGGGTGCGCCATCGCTAGTATTGAGTTTCGCCACCGTTTCGTTAAGCTGGGCTACATCATGCCCGTCCACTTCGTGAACGTCCCAGCCAAAAGCCCGCCAGCGTTCAGCCATCGAAGAAAGCTTGATAATCTGCTCGGTGTAGCCCAAAGCTTGCTGCCCGTTCAAATCAATGATAGCCACCAGATTAGCCAGCCGATGATGTGCGGCAAACATAATTGCTTCCCAGACCGAGCCTTCGTTGCACTCGGCATCACTGAGCAAGGCAAACACCCGGCGGGGCGATTTTTGCAGCCGCGCCGCCAGCGCTGCGCCAGTTGCCATCGAAAGCCCCTGCCCCAATGAGCCAGTCGAAAAATCTATACCGCGCAAAGCGTGTTCGGGATGCACGCCCAATAAGCTATCATCGCCGCAGTAGGTATTCAAATCGGCCTCGGTTATCCAGCCGCGCAAAGCAAGAGCGGCGTAAACGGCAAGGGCGGCATGACCTTTGGACAGCACAAAGCGGTCACGTTCCGGGTCTTCTGGATTGGGAATGTTTAGAATATTGTCATAGAGTGCCGCCACAATGTCGGCAATAGACAAGGCCGAACCGATATGCCCGACGTTGGCCCGCTTTGACTGTTCCAAAACAATCTGCCTGATCTGACGGGCTGAAATTGAAACGGTTTTTTCTTGTAGCATTTTCATTCTCACATCTTAGCTGGGCAATTGCCGGTAATTCTGATAAAAAAGTCGCGGCGATGGGTCAGCTCCGAACCAGCCTACCATCTGGCGAAAACCTTGTGCAAAATTATAGCGCGGTTGCCAGCCCAAAACCTGTTGGATTTTGTGATTGTTCGACACCCACACTTCGCTATCCCATTGACGATTCGGCATTGAACCCCACTGTGGTTCAGCCAAAATATTGAGAACCTCCCGCGCAACTTCGACTACTTCACGCAGGCTGGTCTGGTGGCCTGTCCCAACATTGTAAACTGCGCCCGGTTCTTGCTCTGGTTGAGTTGCCGCCAGTAGATAAGCCGTAATTACATCCTCCACGTAAACGTAATCGCGGGCAATATTGGGGTTTACTAATGGGGGTAATTCGCCCTGCAATCCGCGTGTCACCAACGTTGGTAACAGACGAGTTGGCTCTTCATACGGCCCGTAAACCGAATAAAGGCGCAGAGTCGGCAGCAGCACGCCCCGGTTTTGGGCGGTATAACGACAGTAGAGGGTCGCTGACGCTTTAGTCACGGCGTAATAGCTGTTTGGCTCCAGCCATTCTTCTTCGGACGGCGAATGGTCTTTAAAACCATATTCCGAAGAAGAGCCGGTATTGACAAAAGCCTCAAAACCAGTGTTAAGGCAAGCCTCCACCAGATTAGTGGTCGCTACAATATTAGTCTGAACAGCTTTGTGTGCATCGTTTTGGGAAGAATAAGCTCCATAGGTCGCCAGATGAAATATCCAGTCGGGCCGGATTTGGGAAATAAGCTGACCCAGGGTGGCCTCGTCGGTGAGGTCAACCTGATGCAACTTTACTTCGTTCTGAATAGCCGCAATTCGCCAGGAATTATAGCCCTGTCGCACCAGCAAATGAACTTCGTGTCCATCTTGCAACAGGCGGCGCGCCAGATTAGCCCCTACAAAGCCAGTTGCTCCCGTAACGATTACACGCTTCATAAATTAAGCAACCTAAATAAAGCTTTTGTAATCGAAAACTTCCAGGTACTGCCAGGTACGAGCGCGAATTTCGTCGCGTTCCGCCTGCGAAAGTTCTTCGGCAGTAGCTTTATTTGCCGTCGGATTTGGTTTACGAATCGTCCCCCAGGGATAAACTTCTTCCAAAGCTTCGCCGTTCCAGGTTGGGGTCTTGAGCGACTCAGCTGACTCCAGGCCGAGCTTTTCGCAGAGCGCGCCCAGGGTCTTGTGCGAATCGGCCATTACATCTTCGGCCCGCACAATGTGCATTCGGTCAGGATACATTTCCTTGTAGAGCAGGGCATAATACTGGTTGAGCGTCCAGCCCAGCATATAATTCGCCAGCGCCAGAGGAACGGGGCGCTTTTTGGTATCGGCGAAAGCCGACCAGGGGTTGCGAACCACGTGCAATACATGAGCCTGTGGCAAATCGTTGAGAATCTTATCCGAATCTACCCCAATAATCGGGCTGTAGCCAACATAAACTACTTGCTCGCCAGTGCGCTTGTAATCTTTCCAGGCATCAAAAGTGGCCTGAAAGAAAGCGGCAACGTTATCGCCGCGTGACCGCCCGGTTTTAGCGATATAGCTCTGGTAAATTTCGCAGCGCTCGTCATCCGACATGTCGAAGGGCTTGTGGCGAAACTTGCTAACATTGGGGGTACGCGAACGGACTTTGCCTTCTTCATCAATAATGGCTTTGTAGTCCTGGTAGGGCGTGGCATCCAGATTAAATACCGGCCAGCGATATTTAACTGGAAAGGTCGAAGATAGGTGGTCTTGCACCATGTGAGTACCAATCTGCGACTCGAAAGGGTAAACAAACATTTGGGGATGACCATCGAGAAAGCGATGGGTGGTGTTACCACCATTTTCATACATAGCGCCCAGCATTAATAGCCGGAAATCATTCGACATTCAATCTCTCCTGAAGTTAGTTGGGTGAACACGATAAAATTATTTACAACGCCATCAGGCGCATATTAAACGGAGCAATTTTCAGGCTTTGAAAATGAGCAGCCGCTACAAATTGTGAATTTTATTCATAACGATTTTCACAATCTGGATGCTCAATTGTAAAGCTAATTAGCATCACTGTCAAAGGGGCGCTTAAAATTCATAAAAATAGGGGAGGAAGAGTTATTTTGAGCTGTCGTCAATCAATCTCTTTACTGTACTGACAAACTCATCGAGGTCAAAGGGTTTTTCAAGCATAGCAGGAAGGGGTAGATCATTTTTGGTCAACCTTTGCACAAGTTCTGCCATATCTTTGCGGGCAGCACTACAGACCATTATTTTAAACTGTAAGTGGTCAAGCTCCGAATGTAATACCCTGACAATTTCAAAAGTGCTTACTCCGGGTATCCGAATATCGGTTATTAATAAATCTACCTGAAGCTGTCTGATATTGGTAAGCAACCTATTAGTATCGCCAGAAATATTCAATGGCAACACATCATAGCCTTCTTCTTGCAAAATAGTCGTATAAAGATCAATCAAAGTTGGGTCATCATCGAGTAGAGCTATGGTACTCAAAATAATCTGCTCTTTCTAGCTTACTTTTAGAGAGCTTCAATTAATCTGCTGCAATATTTAAGCAACTGGGGAATTACCTATGTATATTAAGCTATAGCTCAACAATAAGCAAGCGCTACCGCTAAAATCGTGTGCCAATTTTGCCACATAGGTTTGCTATCCTAAAAAATAGCTCTGTAGAACATAATCTGAATTACTACTTAGGTTAAACAAACTCTTTTATATATGCTTTTACTATTGTAGCATTGACGGTTTGTGTTATTTTTGGCACAAACCATTAAACCTGAATGTTTTCGTGCTATCATGGCATATCTTATGCACTACTATTTAGCGAACTGAACCGTTGGTTCTGCTTCAATACTTTAACCAAAACTTTATACTTACAAATTATGAAGGCAAATAAAGGCATCTGTTTATTTGATGGCGTGCTTTGTGCTATAAAAATTTTCATCCCATAAGGAGAATAAGCGTGACCGAATTTGAGATTTTTCGTGATTTTACTCTAGGAGAGAACCAGGCAGTGAAGGTATTACTAATTGAACAAGATGAAGATTACGCTGAAATAATAAAAACTTTACTTAAGCGAGATAATGTCGAAATAGAATATGTCAAAAACGCACCTGAAGGACTGGATAAAATTCAGGGTGAGAATTATGATTTGGTCATTCTTAATGCACGCCAAAATGCTTTAAATGACGAAATCACTCTATTAGAACAAATCAGGCGAAACAGTGTTGTGCCAATTATTGCTTTGAACGAAATGAGCGAAGAAGAAGCCGGAGTAAATATGGTATTGGAAGGGGCAGATTACGATTTGCAAAAACCTTTCACTCCCCGCCGCCTGCGCGCCGCAGTTACGGCAGTATTAAGGCGCAGCGAAGTAGGTGGGCTGGAAAATACTGAACCGATGTTACCCGAAATGTTGCAAACCGGCGGTTTAACGCTTAGTCTGGGGCGATTAGAAGCAACCGTAAATAATAATGCTAAACCAATAAGCTTGAGCGCCCGCGAATTTTCGTTGTTGCAATTTCTTATGACCAATCCTAACCGGGCCTTTACTCGCGAGGAACTGGCTGCGCGTGCCTGGGGCTGGGCCAGTGGCTCGAAAACTACGGCGAAAGCGCAATCAGCAGGCGAAATGCGGGCAATTGACTCTACTATCAAACGCCTCCGCAGCAAAATCGAGGAAGATACCCGCAATCCGCGTTACATCGTTACCGAACGCAATGTCGGATACCGCTTTGTGGCAAAGGAAGAGGAATGAGGAGAAGGAGAAGGAGAAGTCAGAATTAAAAGAGCCGCCCGGCTAAAGCCGGGCGGCTCTTTTTCTTTCAATTCTCAGTCCGTCTCTTAACTGACGGCTGACAACTGACAACTGACAACTACTTACGCCGCGACCAGTTCTTCTTTGCGTTCCTCGGTGGCGGAAACTTCCTCCACCTCGGCTTCGATGGTGATGGTCGGGAGCCAGTTCAGGAATTTTGGCATCCACCAGTTGAATTCGCCCATCAAACGCATTACGGCGGGAAGCAGCATCGAGCGTACAATCGTTGCGTCCAGGAACACGGCCACTGCCAGGCCCAGACCGAACTGCCGGATGGAAGGCTCGTCAATCCCGATGAAGAAATCGCCGAACACCACCACCATAATTGCCGCCGCGCCAGTAATCGTACCACTGGTGATGCTGATACCCTTCGCTACTGCTTCGTTAGAGCCGAAACCCTTGTCGCGCAGTTCTTTAATGCGGGTCAGGATGAACATATGGTAGTCCATCGAGAGGCCGAAGATAAGGGCGAAGATAAAGACCGGCAACCACGCCTCCATTACGCCCGTCGGCTGAACGCCCAGCCAGCCATCCTGGAAGACCAGAATAACCATACCGTAAGCCGCACCAGTCGAGAGCAAGTTCAGGATAATCGCTTTGGTCGCAATTACCACCGAGCGGAAGACCAACAGCAACACCAGGAAGCTAAAGCCCAGCACGAAAATCCACACAATCGGATTGTTAAAGAATTTGGTGTTATCAATTACCTGAGCCGCGCCGCCGCCGACATAGGCTTGCGTACCGTTGTTCAGGTCTTTGAAGTGGGCCGGAATAACTTCTTTCCGCATTTTGGTCACGATGTCCTGGTTAATCTGGTCGTTCCACGAACCCGACTGCAAGAAGGAAAGCATTACCACTTTGCCATCTTTGGAAGGATAAGTCTCCACCGGGCCGCTCAAACCCTTCACCTGCAAAGCATCTACCTGTAGCTTCTCAATGGCGGCTTTGGTTTCGGGCTGGTCGGCCTTAGTAACCACTACCACCAGCTTCAGGTCAGTACCCTGCGGCCATTTTTCGTTCATCAACTTGGCGGCTTGCTGTCCTTCCAGCTTGTCCGAAGTTGATTCGCTAAAGCCGAGCCGAATGTGCAGAAGCGGGGATGCCAGGGCCAGCAACAGGCTGACTGCAATTACCGTCGTAATAATTGGGCGGCGCATTACCGCGTGGACAATCGCGCTCCAGATGCCCGTACCTTCTTCGCGTTCGCGACCAAAGAAGGGAATACGACCCCAGTTCACGCCTTTGCCCAAAATCGCCAGCACTGCCGGTAAGAAGGTCATGCTGCCCAGGACTGCCAGCAGCACTACCGCAATCATACCTATAGCCATCGGGGTGAACAGGCTACCCAGGATAAACAGACCCGAAATCGAGATAGCGACCAGCAAACCACTGAAGAAAACGGCCCGACCTGCCGTACCAGTGGCGGCTTCAATTGCATCCATCTTATCGCGCCCGTGCCGCCGTTCGCTGCGATAGCGGCTAATCACAAAGAGCGAATAGTCTACCGAAAGGGCCAGACCCATCAGCACTGCCAGGGTCATCGCGTTGGAAATTTCTTTCTCTCCGGCGAACCGAGCGTACATCGTCACGATACCCACCGCGCCCATAATGGCGGTCATCGCCAGCACCAGCGGCACTATTGAAGCCACCAACGCACCAAAGACAATCAACAGAATGGCGAAGGTCGGGATAAGCGTAATCAACAGCGAGTGGTTGAGGCTTTCTTGCGAAGCTTCTTCCGCTTCCAGCCAGTTTACGGTGTTGTTTGCAACCAGAATTTTGTAGCCAGGATACGCTGCCTTCAAATCCTTTAATTTAGCCTGGGAAGGCCGCATTCTATCCTTCATTTCCGTCCAGTTGTCCGTCATTGGAACCTGAGCGTAAACACGCACGGTTGTACCATCGGCGGAAACCAGTCCGGCAGTCGGTGGCACCTGATAAGGATTAAGTACCTGAGTAAAGAGCGGCTTAGTCTGCCCATTCTCAGTCAGGTTATAGCCCTTCAGCGTTTCGACCATTTTGGCTACGTTGGCTTGAAAATCGGCATCGGTTGCTTTAAGATTAGGATTAGTTACAACTAAGAAAAAATTCTGGGTTGGATTGGCTTCGCCGCCACTATCCTTCAATACTTTGGCGGCCTGGGCCGACTCGAAATCCAGTCCGGCATAAGGGTCACGGTCGGTGGTGGCCTGCGGTACGGCGCTGCTACCGAACATTAGCCCGATAACCAATACGAACCAGAGGCCAAAAACCAGCCACTTATGGCGGGCGCTCCACATTGCAATTTTAACCGTCATTGGTTTTTTGTTAGAATGTTTAATAGAACTTGTACGAGTTTGCATTTCCGAATTCTGCTCCTTTACTTCAGTCAGGTTAACTATAACTGGCTGAATAATAGACCTTACACAATGCTGCCACATCTAGCCTTGAGGGTATTTCCAGATGGGCAAGGAGGCTACCGGCCAGGTAGGTCTTTAGACCTAGCAGTGGTGGTTTGTAGCTTGCACCAACCTCGAATCGGATGTATCCAGCCTTCCGGCGCACCATCTTTCCCTCTTGTCGGTTAGGACACAACATTATTCAGGTTTGTTTCACCAATTTTGAGGAAATTTTTACAAATGAGGAAATGCACTTCGGTGCGAATCGCCCTGGAATAAATTCCAGGGCGGTCTTGCTATAGCCACTACTTTTGGAGCTTAATTCCTTACCTTAATGCGTATAGGGCTGTATGCTATGAATCAATACTTAACTTACTACAGTCTGAAACGTCCTGCCCACGTTCGAGCAGCAACCCAATTGCTTCATTGCGGAGAACAAACTGCCAGTTAAAACTCTTCATCAAATCCGCCAATTCTTCTGTCTTAGGCTCAGTTAAACCCTGGTTTTGGCGCTTTAAATGCAAAGCTTCAATTTTAGCGGCAAGTTTTTTAAAGGTAGGGGCGAATCGCATACGCCCTTGAACGCTGGTTAGGTCAAAAGGGCGTATGCGATTCGCCCCTACCAAAATCACCTCTGTTAGTATAGGCACTCCTATCTTGGCTTGAGACTTGAACTAAGCGAACAAATGTGCTATAACTTATTTATACCTGAAATAAAATAAGTAAAGGCCAATTTTAATGAGCGAAAAAGATTTTGATGTTTTGCATGGCTTACGGCTAAAGCGCTGGGGGCAGACCCCTGAAACTCGCGTGGTAGATACGGAAGCGGCGGCTAAATTTATCGAGCGGGTCGGGGTAGCAACGCTTTTTGAGGCTTCGCCGGAAATCCCGAACCTTTATTATGCCTACATGGGCGACCCGGCGGCAAAAGTCGCCTCGGAATGGGATAGTCCGGCGGGGCATGTGTATGGCTGGCGCTGGGAACTGGGCCGACCCCAGGCGGCTTTTTATACCGCACTGGTACGCAATCGCCCAACCTGGATTAGCTGGGAGTTGCTTCCGGCAATGCTGCGGTTGCGCGGCGAATTGCGTTCGCCTGAAGAAATTTATCGGGCCGGAGAACTATCGCAAAATGCTTACAAAATCGCCCAGGCGCTCGAAAATTCGGGTGGGGTACTCAGCACCGGGGAGTTGCGCCAGCAGGCTGGTTTTCCGACGGGAAAGACCCAGCGCGCGGCCTATCTTAAAGCAGTCGAGGAATTAGATACCCGTCTGCTGCTGGCTAAAGTTTTTCCTGCTGATGGGGAAGGGGAAGGAATGAGTCACGCGCTGGTTAGCGTGCGCTATGCCCGGCACGTGGCGGATGCCGAGCGCCTGACACGCCCGCAAGCACTCGAACAATTTTTGCTGGCTTATTTACCCTATGCAGTTTATGTCTTACCTGCTGTGCTGGCTAAACACCTGAAACTCCCCGAAACCGACATTAGTACTGGTCTTGATAGGTTGGTGGAAGTGGGTCAGGCCATCGAAATGACTTTTGTCGGACAGAAAAGAAAGTGTTATGGCTGGAAAGAAGCAGTTGAGTCGTAAGTAAACATGAAACTTTTTAATATGTGGTTCGTCGTGTCATGTAGATAACTGAAAAAGTGTTACCTGTATCATATTCAAGAGCGAGTTCAAGTGGTATACTAATAGCAATGAAGCTTAATAAATTCTTATAACGTTCCTCCTTCCAACTCACTAATATTAATAAGTTTTTATGTTTCACAGGAACTTTTACTTACTTTGCGGCACACTAATTGCATTAGAGATGGTTATGCAGAAGTAAGAATGAGTGGGACATCTGGGGTTCTAAAAATCGGCTAATAATTTAGTCATATTTTAACGAATATTTAATGGCATTTTTTCTGATTCTGTATTAGAATATAGCAACGGTACTTTTGGGTGGTAGTAGTACTAACTACGTTTCAGAAAAAGCGGAGTAAAAAAATGGAACAGCTTGGAAATGGTATTTACCAGAGCAAGAATCTTAACGCAATTCTTGTAGATTGCCATAACATGCATTTTAATGACATAGCCCAACTAGATCAGGTTTTTGGGCGTATCAAGCTTTACAGCTTTAAAATGGGTCGGCGGCCTTACGTGATGATTGATATTCACGGTGCGCGCCTTGACCGCACCGTTTCGGAATATTACAGTCGCCACGTTTTGAATGTGTTGTTGGAATATGTCGCTGGTATCTCCTTTTACAACGGGAGTGAAGCCAGTAGCTTGGTAGGATTGGCCCGCCGGGTCGCGCCATCGCGTTATCGCGACAAAGTTGCGGTTTTCGCATCGCTCACAGATGCCGTAGATGATTTATGTGATGTACAGGGTTTGCCGGATGTTACAGTTTCGATGGCCCAGATGGGTAGTAGGGATTTAGCGGCTCTGGCAATTTAACTTTAACTAAATTAAAAACTCCGCTTTAACTTAGAAACAGGCTTGAAAATAGCGCGACCCTTAAGGGTCGCGCTATTTTCAAGCCTATCAAAATTTAAGTCGAGTGCGGCAGCAAAACCAGTTTGCCAACGGTCTGACGACTTTCCATCAGTTCGTGAGCTTTGGCAGCTTCGGCTAACGGGAAAGTATGCTCTACCACCAGTTTGACCTTACCTTCGGCCACCCAGCCCAATAGCTCTTGCATCCCCTGAGCGAATAAGGCCGGATTAGAAAGAGTATTGACCAGCCAGTAACCGATTACGGCGTGGTTGCGGAGCATCAGTTGGGCCGGACTCAGAGTTGGCATTTGCTTGCTGGCTACCCCGAAAATAACTACCCGCCCGAAAGTGTTCAGGCATTTGAAGTTCTGGCTAAAAATTTCGCCGCCGACCATCTCCAGAATAACGTCTACCCCTTTGCCGTCAGTCGCTTCGCGTACTTTTTCGTACCACTTCGGCTCGGTGTAGTTAACCAGTACGTCCGCTCCCAGCGAACGGGCCAGTTCCAGTTTCGCATCGGTACTGGCGGTAGCAATTACTTTGCTTGCGCCCATCAGCTTTGCCAGTTGTACCGAGAAAATACCCACGCCGCCCGCCGCCGCGTGTACCAGCACGGTTTCGCCCGGCTTTAGCTGCCCGCTCATCTTCAAAATATCGTAGGCCGTCATGCCTTGCACTGGCAAGGTGGTCGCTTCGGCAAAGCTCAAACTGGCTGGCAACGGAATAAGCTGGCGAGTATTTACGGCAGCATACTCGGCATAACCGCCCGTTGCCGCGATTGCCAGAGCGCGTTGACCTACTTTAATTCCCTCAACTTCCGGCCCAATTTCTTCTACCGTCCCGGCAATTTCGCCGCCCAGCATATAGGGCAACGGCGTATTCTCCAGATAATTGTTGTAGCGCCGCATCGTATCGGCGTAGTTAATACCCACCGCCTCGATTTTCAAAAGTACTTGATTCTTGCGTGGTTCAGGCCGCTCCACATCCTCGTACTTCAGTATTTCTGGCCCACCGTATTCGTGAAAGCGAATCGCCTTCATAGTCGCCATTTTTTATAACTCCTTTGTTGTAAATGAGAAATAAGTCATAATCAGAGAATTTCACCACGGAGGCACGGAGGCACGGAGAAACACGGAGAATTTTTAAATGTGTGTGTTTCTGGCGGTATCCGGGTTAATTCCTAAATCCAATTAGATAGTTATGTAAACTAATTGGTTAGCCCCACAGGTCGGTGATTGACGCTACGTTGTAACGTTTGACCTCTACCCGCCCGGCAATTACCTCGGCTAATTTCCCCTGGAATGTCTTCATGTGGTCGGTGGCAAAATGGATACGCAAGGCTTCTTCGCTTTCCCATTGCTCGAAGGCAAAAAAGCTGTTCGGGTCTTGCAAATCGGCATAAAAGTCGTAACTGATGCACCCGGCTTCGGCCTGGCTTGCCGCGACCATTTCCAGCGCCGCTTTCACGCCCTCTTCCCGGCGTTCCGGCTTGATGGCTACTCGCCCAATAATCACAAGCATAGCACTCTCCTTGCTTATAGTATTTGAATAAGCCAAATTTAAGTTGCTCAACCTTACCAGACTGCCCTTTTTTTTGCAAACCCCAACCCATTTACGATTTCGGTGAGGGTCGGGTTAGGGCAAATTTGAGGGCGCAGCCCATACGCATCAAGTTAAGAAATAAGCCCGAATTAATGGCTAGTGTTAGCCCGCCCTGGAATAAATTCCAGGGCGGGCCACATCGAAGTACCAATCCAGAAGGGAAAAGCTTAAGTTGACGCGCATGGGGCTATGCCCCCTCCTACTGCTAATCTTGGAGCTACTTCAAGATACTCGCGTCTTTCTAGCGTTTATCCCCCGACTGTAATATAATGCCTTCGAGATAAGAAAAAACCAGAAACCAGAAACTCGGCCCGTAGGGTTGCCCTGTGGGAGAAACTAGAAACTAAAATAATGGAAAAAAGAACGCTGGATTTACTTAACACCGATGTTTATCGCAAGGCTACGCCAACCGCGACGCTGCCGCGAGAACGCCGTCCCGATTGGCTCAAAACCCGCTTGCCCAACGACCCAAACTATTTTGAACTCAAGAAAATAATGCGGCAGCGCGGCTTGCACACCGTTTGCGAAGAAGCCAATTGCCCCAATATTACCGAATGTTGGACGCATCGCACCGCTACTTTCCTGATTTTGGGCAAAATTTGCACCCGCGCCTGTGGCTATTGCGATGTCACCAGCGGTAGGCCCGAAGCACTGGATTTGGACGAGCCGCGCCAGGTGGCCGAAGCAACTAAAGCGATGGGCCTTCAGCATGTGGTAATTACTTCGGTCAACCGCGACGACATTGAGGACGGCGGCTCGTACATTTTTGCCGAAACCGTTCGCCTGATTCGCCAGGAAGTGCCGGAGTGCCGGATTGAATTACTCATTCCCGATTTTATGGGACGCTGGCAATATTTGCAGGTGGTGATGGACTCGCAGCCCGAAATCTTGAACTATAATACCGAAACCGTGCCGCGCCTTTATCGCCGCGTCCGCCACAAAGCCCGCTATGACCGCACGCTAGAGCTTTTGCGGCAGGCGCGAACAATGGGTCAGCACTATGGCGTTGTCACCAAATCGGGCATAATGGTCGGGCTGGGCGAGACCAAAGAAGAACTGGTCGAAGTGATGAAAGATTTGCGCTCGGTAGATTGCGACGTGCTGACGCTGGGCCAATATATGCGCCCTTCCATCAAGCATTTGCCCGTCGAGCGTTACTACACGCCCGCCGAGTTTGCCGAACTCAAGGAAATCGCCTTCGCACACGGCTTCAAGCACGTCGAAAGCGGCCCACTCGTTCGCAGCAGCTATCACGCCCATGAGCAAGTGCCAGCAAAGTAGACGAGAATAAATTCGCTTCAGTGGTGTAATTACCCACCGTCTAGCTTAGAGAACGGCAAATATAATTAAAGTTCTTGGCGTTCTTTGCGTCTTGGCGGTTCATTCCTAAAATAAGCTGAGTAATTATCCAGTAGTAGCGATTGGGGAAAGGAATAAATAATTGGTACAGGCTTTGGTACTGATTAACGCGGCGCGGGGGACAGTTCCGCGTACCGCCGAGCGTTTGCTGGAAATAAAAGAAGTTAGCGAAGTTTTTTCGGTGACGGGCGAATACGATTTGATTGCAATGGTCAAGCTCAAAGAATACGACGATTTGGCGCGGGTTGTCACCGAAGAACTATCGCAAATTGATACTATCACTCGCACCGAAACTATGCTGGCTTTCAAGGTTTATAGCCGGGCCGATTTGGAGCAGAGTTGGGAAATAGGAGTAGATTAAAAAATTATGGAAGACCGCAAATTTGGCTTTAATACTCGTGCTTTGCACGCTGGGCAGCGTCCCGACCCGACCACCGGGGCGCGGGCGATGCCGATTTACCAGACCACCTCGTTTGTGTTTGAAGATACCGAACACGCCCAGAATCTATTTGCCTTGCAGCGCTTCGGCAACATTTACACTCGTATTATGAATCCGACCACCGCCGCTTTTGAAGAGCGGGTGGCTTCGCTGGAAGGCGGAGTTGGGGCGCTGGCCCTCTCTAGCGGGCAATCGGCCCAGTTCATCACCTTCTTTACCTTGCTAAACCAGGGCGACCAGATTGTTGCCAGCAATACGCTTTATGGCGGCACTTACACTCAGTTCGACATCAGCTTCCGCAAAATGGGGCTGGATACGGTTTTTGTGGATAGTAGCGACCCGGAAAATTTCCGCCGGGCTATCACGCCGCGCACTCGCGCTCTATATGCCGAAACTATCGGCAACCCGCGTATAAACGTGCTGGATATTGAAGCGGTTGCGAAAATCGCTCACGAAGCCGGAATACCCCTGATAGTGGACAATACTTTTGCCTCGCCTTATCTGTGCCGCCCGATTGAATGGGGCGCGGATATTGTGGTACACTCTGCCACTAAATTTATGGGCGGACACGGCACCAGCATCGGCGGCGTGATTGTAGATAGCGGCAAATTCCCCTGGGATAACGGCAATTTTTCCGGCCTGACCGACCCAAGCAAGGGCTATCACGATATTCGCTTTTTCGAGACTTTTGGCGATTTTGCCTATATTATGAAAGCGCGGGTAGAAAGCTTGCGCGATATGGGGCCGTGCCTCAGTCCGTTCAATTCGTTTATGTTTTTGCAGGGACTGGAAACGCTGGGCCTTCGCATGGAGCGACATGTCAGCAACGCCCGGCAGGTCGCCGAGTTTTTGAGCGAACACGCGGCGGTGGAATGGGTGCATTACCCGTCGCTACCCACCGATTCTTATAATGCGCTTGCCAAAAAATATCTGCCCAAAGGGTCGGGCGCGGTCTTTACTTTTGGCATTAAAGGCGGTCTGGAAGCCGGACGGCGCTTTATCGAAAGCGTCGAACTCTTCAGCCATCTGGCTAATGTAGGCGACGCTAAATCGCTGGTAATTCATCCCGCCAGCACCACCCACGCCCAGTTGACCGAAGAAGAACTTATTACGGCGGAAGTCGGCCCTGAACTGATTCGGCTTTCTATCGGTCTGGAAGACATCGAAGATATTTTGTGGGATTTAGACCAGGCTTTGAAAAAATCTCAGGCAAAATAATGAAAATAGCGATTGTTACTTTCGATGGCTTTAACGAGATTGACTCGTTCGTGGCGCTGAATATCCTAAATCGGGTCAAGCTTGAAAACTGGCAGGCTGAAATTGTTGCGCCCACTGAAACGATAACTTCAATGAACGGCGTAACTATTCACGCTCAAAAGCCGCTTTCGTTTGCAAATGAAGCCGACGCGGTGCTTTTCGGCAGTGGGCGACTCACCCGAAAGATGGTGCAGGATGCAAACCTGATGGCCGCTTTCAAGCTTGACCCGAAGCGCCAGCTAATCGGTTCACAATGTTCGGGCGCGCTGGTACTTAAAAAGCTGGGGCTGGTCGAAAATATGCCGCTCTGTACCGATGCCACTACGCGACCCTGGTTGGAAGAAACGGGGGCTTGCGTGCTGGAACAGCCTTTCATCGCCCATGATAATATTGCAATGGCGGGCGGCTGTCTTTCGGCTCAATATCTTGCCACCTGGGTTATTTTGCGAAGCCTGGGGCGGGAGGCGGTAGCCGACGCGGTTGGCTACGTTGCCCCGGTTGGAGAACAGGCCGAGCTAACTGCTCATGTGTTGGAGGTTATAACCAGCCACATTGCCGTGGCAGCATAGTTACAGGCGTTCTTTTATAACGAAGACCAATCACCGTAAAAGTAGTAGCGATCGAAATCGCTGCTACTTTTACGGGTGGTGAACGAAATTCTGACTTTTTATGAGAGGTCAGGCTGACTCAACGTTTTTTGAAGCTGCTTGACCAGCGTCTTCATTTTCGTGGTACTCTCTTGAGTTTGGGTTGACAAGGTTGAAGCGATTTCCAAGCTACCCAGTTCGGTATCTAGTTGTTGAAGTAAGGCCCGGCAAAGCCCGTTGTGCTGTTCCAGGCGGGCTTTTTCTATTATGGTGTCGGTCATTACTTGTTGGCTACGGCTGAGTTCGGCGTACATCTTCTTTAGCTCGCCTTGCAATATGCTTTGTTCGGCCTTGATTATTTCCGCTCGCTGATTGACCTGATGCAGGGCTTGTTCCTGCCGCTCCAAATCGCTTAACAATTGCTGGTTACGGTTAATCTGGCGGATGGCCCGCAGATTGGAACGC
>JBBQXW010000123.1:0-18764 GCA_038209275.1 Chloroflexia bacterium
TTAAAAAGAGTGGAGTAATGAAATGGTAAGTAAAGGAATGGTGGCGACGGTGCTGGCGGCGGTTGGCGGGGTGGTAGCCCTGCGGACGGTGGGCCGACCAGAGCCGATGGATTTTCGGGGGCGCTCGGTGGTGATTACGGGCGGGTCGCGCGGGTTGGGGTTGGTGCTGGCGCGGCAACTGGCGAGCGAAGGAGCGCGCCTGACCCTATTGGCCCGCGACCAAGCCGAATTAAACCGGGCCGAACAGGAATTAAGTGCAAAGGGAGCGGAAGTGCTGGCTTTCCCGTGCGATGTGCGCTATCAGCGCGAAGTTGAGAGTGCAGTGGAGCGGATAATCCAGCGCTTCGGCACAATTGATGTCTTGATAAATAACGCCGGGATAATCCAGGTCGGGCCACTCGAACATATGGAAGTGGCCGACTTCGAGGACGCAATGGCAACCCATATGTGGGGGCCGCTCTATACCATGCTGGCAAGCGTGCCGCACATGAAGAAACAGGGCGGTGGTCGTATCGTCAATATTTCTTCGATTGGCGGCAAACTGAGTGTACCGCACCTTGCGCCGTATTCAGCCAGCAAATTTGCCCTGATTGGGCTTTCGGATGGGATGCGGGCCGAACTGGTCAAAGACAAAATTCATGTAACAACGGTTGCGCCGGGGCTACTAAGGACGGGTTCGCATTACAATGCACTGTTCAAAGGACGCAATCGCGAAGAATTTAGCTGGTTTGCGATTGCGGACGGGCTACCCCTGACCTCAATCAGTGCAGAACGAGCGGCCCAGCAAATTATCGAAGCCTGTCGCAAAGGTGAGCCGGAACTAACAATTACGATTCAGGCGCGGGCGGCATCAATTATGAACAACGCTTTCCCCGGTCTGACCGCAAAGCTGATGATGCTAACCACTCGTCTGCTTCCGGCAGCAACCCCCGATAAAGAAAAGGGACGAGAAAACCACACTGGTTGGGAAAGCCAATCGCCGCTTGCTCCCTCACCCTTAACGCAATTAGTAGATAAAGCGGCAGAAGAAAATAACGAGGCAAAGAAGTGAATGAGTTGTCAGTTATCAGTTATCAGTTGTCAGTTTTATGAGCTTTAGCTATGAAGTCCGGGTAAGAGCAATGGTTTTCGTAGGGGCGAATCGCATACGCCCTTGAACGCTGCGTTAGGTCAACAGGGCGTATGCGATTCGCCCCTACCGTTATACCCGGTTTATTTGTTAAAACTCTGATAACTGACGATTGACAACTGACAACTTTCAAGGAGATACGAGATGCAAATGACGGGAAAAGTGGCGCTGGTGACGGGCGCTGGGTCGGGTATTGGAAAGGCGGCGGCGATGCTACTGGCCCAGAAAGGGGCAAAGATAGTAGCACTTGACCATAGCCAGGAGAACGCTCAAAAAACGGTAGACGAAATTAAGCAAAGCGGCGGTCAGGCCATCGCAATCAGTGCCGATATATCGAAGCCGGAAGAAATGCAGCAGGCGCTAAAGAAAAGCGGCGAACAGTGGGGACGGCTTGATACACTGTTTGCCAACGCCGGAATTAACGGAGTGTGGGCCCCAATTGAAGAATTAACGCCAGAAGAATGGGATAAAACGCTCGATACCAATTTGAAGGGAACTTTTCTGACCGTAAAATACGCCGTGCCTTATTTGAAACGGCAGGGCGGTTCGGTAATTATCACTGCTTCGGTGAACGGTACGCGCATTTTCAGCAACACGGGCGCAACCGCTTATTCGTGTTCAAAGGCAGCCCAGGTCGCGTTTATGAAAATGGTGGCGCTGGAACTGGCTCCCCAAAAAATTCGAGTTAACGTAATTTGTCCGGGCGCGATTGATACAAATATTAATCAAACTACCGAGCAACGCGCTTTGGACGAGATAAAGATTCCGGTGGAATACCCCGAAGGGTCGCAGCCGTTGACGGGCGGTTCTTCGGGTAAACCGGAACAGGTAGCCCAACTGGTGCTTTTCCTGGCTTCGGATGCTGCCAGTCATATCACTGGAACCGAAATCTGGATTGATGGCGCGGAAAGCCTGCTGAGGGGGTAGTTTTGAGTTTTGAGTTTTGAGTTTTGAATTTTGAGTTTTGAGTTTTGAGTTTTGAGTTTTGAGTTTGAAATATAATGAGGTAGGCAACTGGGTAAAGTTGGCTACCTCTTTTATAGCAAGTTGCAAAGACATTGGCCCATTCGTAGGGGCGAATCGCATACGCCCTTGACGATTTGGGTTAATGTTCAAGGGCGTATGCGATGCGCCCCTACCCAAAGACCCGGCTCAATTTCAATGCGATTTGCTGTAGAACTATAAGATAAAAATAAGTTCGTTTTGTTAGTTTCCGGCAAGCCCTAAATATTAGACTTGCGATATACCTATAGCTTATCGCAAAGCATCCAATCGCGCATCGTTAGAACAATATATTTTGTTAACCATTTTGGGCTGAAGTAAGTAAAAATTAAGTTCTGACTAAGTACTTGTACATAGCTTCCCTAGAAACTTGTCCTCTCAGAGCCAGTCTAATACTTGATTTAGGCCGTAACACCCCTAAAAGACGTGACCATTGTTAGAGACGCTCTCAGGGTTTGATAAATCAAACCCCTACAAAATGTAATATTGGGGATGGCTGGCACTGATTTTGCAACAACAGTAAGAGATTTTGTTTTGTACTAAGCTAAGTAGATTTTTAGGAGATAAAGCAAATGGCATCTATAGAAGAAAGAATAAGGGCGCTGGGCCGACCAAATACAACCGAAATGTGGCCTGACATTCGCCAGAACAATGGCAAAACCAATCTGAACGAACTGGAGCGGCGGGCTTCGTTGATTGGCGGCGGGGTGCTGTCGCTTTACGGATTAGTACGGCGTTCGCCGATAGGGTTGCTGGGCGGCTATTTGGTTTACCGGGGCGCGACGGGTGAATGTCCAGTGTATGAGAAGTTGGGTATCAACACCGCTACGCTGGGCAAAGGCACCGACATCAAGGTCGAGAAGGCCATGACGATTGATAAGCCAGCCGAGGAACTTTACCGCTTCTGGCGCAATTTCGAGAATCTGCCAAAATTTATGGAGCATCTGGAGTCGGTAACGGTAAGCGGCGAGAAGCGTTCGCACTGGATCGCCACCGCGCCGCTAGGGGCAAAGGTAGAATGGGACGCTGAAATCACCGAGGAGCGCGAAAACGAGCTAATTTCCTGGCGGTCGTTGCCGGGTGCGGATGTACCCAACGCCGGAACGGTGCGGTTTAGCAAAGCGACGGGCAACCGGGGGACGGAAGTGCATGTGACGCTGGAATATAGCCCGCCAGCCGGAAAAATCGGCACGGTTTTTGCCAAATTGTCGGGCGAAGCGCCGGAACAACAGGTGCAGGAAGAATTACGCCACTTCAAGCAGTTAATGGAAGCGGGCGAAATTCCAACTACCAAAGGGCAGCCTTCCTGCCGCAATTCTTAGAATAAGGAGAAATAAATGAAAGCCCTTTGCTGGCACGGTAAAGAAGATGTTCGGGTAGAGACTGTACCCGACCCGAAAATACTCAACCCGCGTGACGCAATCGTGAAAATTACTTCGACGGCGATTTGCGGCTCGGATTTACACCTGTACGATGCCTATATTCCCACTTTAACGCCCGGCGATATTTTGGGCCACGAGTTTATGGGCGAGGTAGTTGAATTAGGTAGCGAAGTCAAGAACTTGAAGAAGGGCGACCGGGTGGTCGTGCCGTTTACGATTGCTTGCGGCAGCTGCTATTTTTGCAAGAAAGATATGTGGTCGGCCTGCGATAATTCTAACCCGAATGCCTGGATGTTAGAGAAAGCTTATGGTTATTCCGGCTCAGGCTTGTTTGGCTACTCGCACATGATGGGCGGCTATGCGGGTGGACAAGCTGAATATGCTCGTGTACCGTTCGCCGATGTCGGGCCGATGGTTGTGCCGGAAAGTTTGCCAGACGAGAAAGTTTTGTTCCTGACCGATATTTTCCCGACTGGATACATGGCGGCAGAGAACTGCAATATTCAGCCGGGCGATGTAGTAGCGGTCTGGGGCTGTGGCCCGGTGGGATTATTTGCGATTATGAGCGCCTTCATGCTGGGAGCAGAGCGAGTAATTGCAATTGACCGCTTCCCGGAACGGCTACAAATGGCGAAAGAGCGCGCCGGAGCAGAAGTTTTGGATTACACCAAAGTCAATGTCGTCGAGGCGTTGCGCGAAATGACGGGCGGACGTGGCCCGGATTCATGTGTTGATGCCGTTGGTATGGAAGCGCATGGTGTTACGCCCGATGCGGCCTATGACCGGGTGAAGCTGGCCCTACGCCTCGAAACCGATAGGCCCACCGCCTTGCGTTCGGCTATTCAAGCCTGCCGCAAAGGTGGCACGCTCTCAATTCCGGGCGTATATGGCGGCTTGGTGGATAAGTTCCCCATGGGGGCGGCTTTTGGCAAGGGCTTGACCTTCAAGATGGGCCAGACCCACGTCCACAAATATCTGCGGCCTCTATTGGAGCGGGTTGAGCGGGGCGAAATTGACCTATCTTCGATTATTACCCACAAACTGAAGCTGGAAGAAGCACCGCACGCCTACAAAATGTTCCGCGACAAGCAGGACAATTGTGTTAAGGTAGTGCTGAAGCCATAAGATTTTGGGGGACAAGCCTGAAATAGGGGCTGGTGTTGGCCCGCCCTGGAATGAATTCCAGGGCGATTTTCACTGACGTATCAGTTCCAGGAGTGCCTAAATCGGCAGAGATAAACCGCCTAGGGGCGAATCGCATACGCGCGTTTGACCTGACGCAAGGCTAAAAGGCGTATGCGATTCGCCCCTACCTCGGCGCTTTTAGGCACTCCCCTAATTCCAAGCTAACCAATCTTAACAATAGTGCGGCCTCGCACGCTGCCCTTGAGGATGGCGGCGGTAACTTGAGGCAGTTCGTCCAGGCTAATTTCCTGTCCAATAGAATCGAGCAGATTTTTGGGTTTTAGTTCATCTGCCATCCGCGCCCAAAGCGGTTGGCGAATTTCCATCGGACACAAGACCGAGTCAATCCCCAGCAAATTTACGCCGCGCAAGATGAACGGAAAAACGGTGCTGTTCAGGGCATTGCCCCCGGTCAGGCCACAACTGGCAATCGAACCCCAGCCTTTGGTGGTACGGAGCAGATAGGCCAGCGTCGCGCCACCCACCGAATCTACGCTTCCGGCCCAGCGCTCTTTCTCCATCGGGCGGGTGCTTTCGGCAGAAACTTCTTCCCGGCTCAAAATTTCGCTTGCGCCCAGTTCCTTTAAATAATCATGTTCGGCTTGCTTGCCAGTGCTGGCGGCGACAGTATAGCCCAACTTAGCGAAGATACCGACGGCAATACTACCGACCCCGCCAGTCGCGCCAGTCACGAGAACCGGGCCATTTTGGGGTTTGAGACCGTTCTTTTCCATCTGGTGCAAGCTGAGGGCGGCAGTAAAGCCTGCCGTGCCATAGGCCATCGCCTCTTTCAAGCTCAGACTCGCCGGGAGCGGCACCACCCAATCGGCTTTGACGCGGGCGTATTCGCTAAAGCCGCCGAAATGAGATACCCCCAAATCGTAGCTGGTAACGATAACTTCATCGCCTGCTTTGAAACGCGCATCGCTGGACTCGGCCACCGTGCCGGAAAGGTCAATACCGGGAATGAAGGGATATTTGCGGACGATATTGCCGTTAGGAATAGTAGCAAGGCCATCTTTATAATTAACACTGGAATAGGCCACCCGCACTAATACTTCGCCCAGCGGTAAATCGGTCAGGCTCAATTCTTGCAACTGAGCGGTAAATTCGGCCTCGGTTTTGTTAACTACAAAAGCCCGAAAAGAAGATGCCATCAATCAATTATCCTTTGCTATTTAGTTTTTAGCTTTGGAAAATTTTTTTGCAAAAAAATTTTCCAAAGCTAAAACTTGTTCATAATAAGCAAGATGAGAATATTATATTAAGCTAAATCGGCGCTGGAAGCAATTCGCGGCGAATTTTGGCGAAGGATGCGTTCGGTCAGTTCGAGTTCAAATTTTTGACCAGTGGTACGGGCGGCGGCGCGGCTTAATTCAAAGGCGGCTTGAGCCTGCTCAGTTTGGCCCAAAGCTTCCAGCGCCAGCCCTTCCAGACGGCGACCCCAGGCTACCAGCAAACCCAGCCCCTTTTCGGAAACAATAGTATGGCCTTTTAAAACAGCGTCGAGGGCGGATTGTGGCTCAGATTGACTGAGTAGGAGTTCAGCCTGGGTAAGATGAACCGAGGCAACCAGCAGGGGATAACGTCCGGCGGCAAAGTCGAGAGCGCGGTTGAGCCATTCGCTTACGAGTTCGGAGGGTTTTTGTTCTGCCAGGGCCAAACGTCCCAGGTTCAGGTAAGCCTCAACCTGGCTTTCGGCAAGGCCAAGTTTTTGTGATAATTGCAAAGCTTCCTGAAATAGCCGGACGGCTTCGGAATACTCGCCGCGCAAGAGATTATACAAGCCCAAATTGTTATAGCTGTATGTCAGACCAGCCAGTCCAATTTTTTCTAAAATAGTAAAACTGCGCGTGATAAAATCGTGGGCCAGTTCAAATTCGCCCTGGTCTAAATAAAGTTTGCCCAGGCGGGTATAGCTCTCGCCCACGCCAAGTTGATGTCCAACCTTTTCACGAATAGCCAGGCCGCGACCCAAAAACTCGGCCCACTACGGCTGCCAGCCCCGTTAGTTGTCTATCAAAAGCGGGCAAACGATCCATTCTGGCCTAAATTAAACCCTCAATCGTGCTGGGAACTGATAAGATTGACGATTGATGATTGACGGCTGACGATTGACGATTGGTAGTTAGCTGGCTATCTGTTTTAGGTGATTGAGATGCTTGGCTGGTTTGCCAGCTACCGTCGCTATCGTCAGGAGTGAGCGTACCGTTTTCCAGCAGCATTTTGACCAGTTCTTCAACATAGAATGGATTGCCGTCGGCAACCTGCACAATATTCTCAACCAATTCGTCGGGCAAATTGGTGACTTTGCGGAGAATATGGCGCACCAGTTCGCGAGTACGGGCGGGCGAAAGGGGTTTGAGGTCGAGCCGAAGATGGCGGTCGAGGCCAAGTCCCCAATCGGGTTTGCGTTCATACAATTCGGGCCGGGCCAGACCGAGCAATAAAATAGGTGCTTCGGCTAATTCGGCACTCAGATAATTCCACAACAATAAAGTAGTTTCCTCGGCCCAATGTAAATCTTCCAGCACCAGTACCAGTGGTTCCCCACTTTGGACAATCCGTTCGCACAAGTCGGCAAAAGCCCGAAAGGTTTGCGCCTGGGCCACTTACAACGAAGTTTTGGTAAGCGCCGCCAGGAAAGGGCTATCGGGCCAGCCCAAATCCAGCACCACCGACAGTAAATGCGCTATCTCGTCAGCCCGCGTCAGGCTAGGAGGAAAAGCCGCCTGATTGTTCCAGGTAGGCGCTTCGTGGCTAAACAGGGACAGGGGTTGGCATAGTTCCAGCAAGCGGGTGCGGGCTTTGTCGGCGCTATCGCTTTCTAAAATCCCGGCTTTATCGCGCAACATTTCAGCAAAAGGCTGGTAAGGCAGACGGCCTTCCTGCACCGCATGACCGCGCCAGTAACGAGTAAGATGCGGCTGGATTTCAAGATATTTGCGAAATTCATATTCGAGCCGACTTTTGCCACTGCCCCCCGCGCCAGTCATGGTTAATTGTCGAACGGTCTGATTGCTGCGGGCCTCTTGATATAGGCTGAGTAGCATGTTCCATTCCGGCTCTCGCCCAATCATGTTTACTTCGATACCATGAATATCGCGCACCCCGATGAGCAAGCCTTGCGGCCTTTCTTTCAGGACACGGTAAAGCGGGCCAGAAATTTCCGACTGATAAGACTCGTGAGATTGGTAAGTTTGTGAATTTGAAAGCTCGGCGCTCTGGATTGCACCATCTTCAGAAGTAGTGAGGGCTTCAATCTCAAACAAACCGCGCACCTGGCGATAAGTCTGGTGGTCTATCAAGAGCCAGCCCGCCGGAGCGGTCTCAATCAGGTCGGTGGCTACATCGAGCGCCTGTCCCGTAACGGTATAGTGCGTTTTTAAGTCAGAAATTGGCCTGCTCTGCGTAACTCCGGCGAAAACCCGACCGCTACCAATGCCAATTTTGAGGCTGGGCCAGGCCCGCTTTACCTGCGGCGAAAGGTCGGGCAAACTATCTTTAAGCCCGGCAATAGCACTTTGCAAGCGCAGGGCGGCACGGACAGCCCGAACCGGGTCATCTTCGTGGTTAACTGGCGCACCAAAGAAGGCGCACACTCCCCGGTCGTACCACTGGTTGACGTAACCACCTGCTTCTTTCAGCACCGCATCCATCGCAGCTAACAAGCGTCCCAACAAATCGTGAGCCGTCTCCAAATCGAGGTTGGCAGTCAGCCGATTAAACCCGCTCAAATTTGCCATCAGCACATTCACCAACCGAAAACCGCTCGTTAGCAGGCCAGTTTCAAGTTCCAGGTTCACATTTTCAAATTTTTGGTCTTGGGTTTTGGTTTCTGGTCTCTGGTCTCTGGTTTTGGATCTATAACTTCCGATTTCTGAGTTTTAGCATCTGAAACTAGCCCGGTAGGAATTCCCTGTGAGTGAATGTTAAAACTCGAAACTTCTTCAGAACTCGAAACTCGAAACTCGGAACTCGAAACTTCCTCAGAACTTGGAACTTGAAACTCGGAACTTTGAACTTCCCTCTCCTGCCAGAGCTGGCAAAGGTCGGCGATAGCTTTTTCGCGGATGCGGTAGAGCTGGCTGCGCGAGATATAAAAGCGGGCGGCGGTATCGGTGGCGCTACGGCCCAGCACAACGGTCTGGTGCAAAACCTCGTAGGCATAGCGGCGCGGGTGGGTTTGCGGCAATAAAGCATCTTTGGGTTCGAGCGAGGCAATCAGATTCTTGAGTTCGGCTGCCAGAGCCGCCCCTGCTGGACTGGGCGAAGTAGGCTTTTTGCCATTGGCTATTTCGGTTCAATGGGCGCGAACACTCGTCAAACTGGAGAGAGGGCTGACACTCAGAGCCAGATGATTGTGGTAGTTATGAAACGCCTCGACCAGGTTGGCAGGCGTAATGGCCTCTTTCGGGTTCATAACGGGCATCGCGTAACCTTTCCGGGAAAACCAGTTCGGTGAGTAAAGTAACTATATCATATTGTTCCAAAATTGTGCCAACAAAATTTGATGGTTCTGATGGCACACACTTTAAAACAGGCTGGGACAGTGGTGCGACAAGTTGGGACAGAGTCTATCTTAAGCTTAAAACAAGAAAGATTGGATTGGAGAATTTCAGGCACGAGTTAAATTTTGCCAGGAATTGGAGGAAGTTTTATGAGCCTGGACGGGCTAAGTTTGGAAGCTCAACAAGCGCTGGATAATTATCTGTTACGTTTGAGCAACCATCTGCACATTGCTTTGATGGAGGTGCGCGATAGTGTACTCAGCACCATTGAAAGCCAGCTTCAGGCGCAACTGAAAGAATACGCCAACCACCCGGAACAATTCCGGCAGATGGTTAATAGCCTGGATGCGCCAGAACTGGAAGCTACCCGTGTCAGTAATTGGCTCTGGTTGATTTACAGCCAGCAAGAAGCAGCGGAAGTGCTGAAACTTCAAAAATGCTTGCAATCCGGCTAAACCTGAATTGGTAGTAGTGATTTTAAGTGCTTTAAAACTTTGGCCTGTCATGCTGAGATACGAAGCATCTCAGCATGACAGGCCAAGCGAAAGTCCTACGCGCTTTAAAAATTAGAGTAAACGAGTAACGTTAGTGGTAGTGCAATGAGTGTAAAGGGGAGTCAGCTTTGAAAGAGATACCAATTAGCAACGAAGGCTATCAGACTAATATCCGCATCAAAAGCGGGGAATACGCCGTGCTGGAAGAACTTTATGACCGGCACAGCCGTCAAGCATTTAATCTGGCACTGAAGATGCTGCGCGACGCACAAGCTGCCGAAGATTTGGTACAGGAAGCCTTTGTGCGGGTCTGGCAACAATCCGAAAGCTACGACCCGGCGCGAGGGCGTTTTGCTACCTGGTTACTTAGCGTGGTGCATAATCTGTGTATTAACCAGCTTCGCAAAAAGCGCCTTTCGGCAGTGTCGCTCGACCAGGATGAGGCCCAAAAATGGGTGCCATACATCGCCGATAGCCGGGAAGGGCCGGAAGAAGAGGTCAGGGTCAAGCAAAAGCGTGAAACAATTAAACGCAATCTGGGCGAATTGCCCGACGAGCAGCGCGAACTAATCGAACTGGCCTTCTTCGGCGGCTATAGCCATAACCAGATTGCCGCCCGCACCGGACGAACGCTGGGTACGGTCAAATACCGCATCCGGCAAGGCTTACTCCGGCCAAACACCAGCACGGAACTAATGCAACTGGCACTGGTAGATTAGGAAGTTCAAAGTTCAAAAGTTCAAGGTTCAAAGTTGAGAAAAATTTTCTCAGTTGGTAGATTTGTTAGTAGATTCTTTAGATTAACAACCACCACAATTTCTTCTGTTCTGCACCAGTAGCGGCAAAGTAAAAACACTTTGCCGCTACTTTTTGTGTTTCTAAAAGACTTTGTATTTCTTGGTTTGAAAATTTTTGCAAAAATTTTCAAACCAAGAAATACAAAGCAAAAAAAAGGACGGCTACCGGAACAGTAGCCGCCCTGTAGGCCATAAAGGCCGCGCGGAAGGAGGGTAGTCAGTCCAAAAAGTGTGAGTGGCGGCGCTTTTTCCACCCCGATTAACGCCCTTTGTGTCCGGCTCGTTCCGGCTCAAAATACCCCTGCATTGCCGCAAATAGATAATTCCGAGAGTAACAATTGAGCTAAAAATTTGTGCAACGGACTGGTTTGGCGTAAGAAATTATCTACTTCTATTGTACACAAAAAAAGGGATATGTCAATAGGTATGGGATATGACGTTATCCACATGTTTTATACCGAATCCATCCCCAGCCTTTCCCCATTTCCACATTAATCTGGCTTTAATCTAGTTAAGAATCTTATTTAACTGATAAGAATTTACAATCGGCTTTGTTTCGTTGTTGCCAAATTAATTTCAGCTAGTCAGGTTATAATTACTTCCAGATATTTGTTGAGTATAATTACTCATTCCCGTCATGCTGAGGAACGAAGCATCTCTGGTTGCCGAAGTAGAGTTGCGGTAGGTCAGAGACCCTTGCTGCGTCAGGCTGACAGTCGCGGCGGCCAGGGCGGTTGCAAAGTCGGTTTTTTCCGGCTGCGCCCTCGATTGGTGAGGCCAGGGCAAATCCATTGGCGGAGCAATGTCCTACAAATTGGCGATTTTGCCACTGCTCTGTCGCGGCGACTGAGTAATTACGGTTAAGGTAAGAGTCGTGCGTAAAAGCGAAAGGATTATAGCAAATGATTGAAAAAGAATTGCCTAAAATTACACCCATAACCAGCGCAGTAATGATAAATCCGCCGAGTTTGTGGTTGCTTTTGGGGGTTTGGTTTTCGATTGGCGGTCAATCATTCGGCGGTGGGCCATCCACCAGTTTTTTAATTCGGCGCGAGTTTATTGATAAGCACGGCTGGTTGAGCGAAGATGATTACGCCCGATTTTGGGTGCTATGTCAGCTTACCCCTGGTATTAACCTTATTTCGCTGACTATTTTGATTGGCAAACGCTTAAGGGGAGCGCCGGGCATTGCAGTTAGTTTGTTCGGGATGCTCTTTCCCAGCACCACAATTACGGTTTTGCTGGCGGCGGGCTTCCAGTGGGTCGGAAAATGGTCGCCCGCTCAGGCGATGTTAAAAGGAATTATTCCGGCAACGGCGGGCTTTATGCTGCTGATAGCCATACAATTTACTATACCACTACTCAAGCGCGCCAAAAGCGAAGGGCGGTTGAGTCTGGGAGTAAGCGTAGCGATTATTCTTGGTTGCGCGGCCTTGCTGGGCTTATTCAAAGTTTCGTCGGTATTTGTACTGATTTGTGGCGGAGCAGCCGGAGCGCTTATTTTCTCCCGTATCTGGGCAAGTGCCGAACAGAAGAAAATTTCACCACAGAGGCACGGAGACGCAGAGGACTAAGGAAGGAGGAACGAGGACGGAGGAATGAGGAAACCACACCAAATAACATTCATC
This sequence comes from Chloroflexia bacterium, assembly GCA_038209275.1. GTDB lineage: Bacteria > Chloroflexota > Chloroflexia > Chloroheliales > Chloroheliaceae > L227-5C. Next base: position 12,129 of record JBBQXW010000123.1, read on the forward strand.
ACTCATCACTCATCACTCATCACTCATCACTATAATCGTAAATCGTAAATCGTAAATCGTAAATCGCAGGTACCCTCTGGGTGCGTAAATCGTAAGGAATAAACATGAGTCCGATAGAATTTTTTTTAGTTTTTTTGAAGGCATCGCTGTTTTCGACGGGCGGCTTTGGAAATTTGCCGAGTTTGCACCAGGATTTGCTGGCAAACGGTTCGGCAACCGAGGCCGATTTCGGCCAATCTATTGCGGTAGGGCAGATTAGCCCCGGCCCGAACGGATTGTGGGTAATTGGGTTAGGCTATTTCACTTACGGGTTGCTGGGGGCAGTATTGGCGCTGGTAGCGATTAGTATTCCGCCTTTTGTAGTGTTGCTACTGGAAGCGGTACATAGCCGAATTGAACATCTCGCGGCGGTACAGGGACTGATGCGTGGGATTCAGCTGGCGGTAATCGGCTTATTAATAATTGTGGTCGGGTCGCTACTGAACCCGCCGGGGTCGGACTGGCGCAGTTTGATTTTTGCGCTGGGCGCTTTTGCCTTGAGCATCAACAAAAAAATAAACGTCTTGATAATTCTGGTGCTGGCGGCGGCAGGCGGATTACTGGTTTACGGCTAAAATAAAAATAAAATGTCCCTTTTTTAGTATTGCTGCGTTCTTATCTGTGCAATCATGATTAAAAGCAGGCTAGACCGGGAGAATGTATGAATGAACAAGTGAATAGCGGCTGGCTGCAAAATTTCTCAACCTGGATAATTGAGAATGAGCCAGACGCACAAATCCAGGAAGCGGCGCTGGTAATGGCAGCGCGCAGCGATATAGCGGCGTTTGAGGTACTGTACCAGCGCTACCTGAAACGAGTCTATCGCTATTTGCGGCTGCGAACGAATAATGATGAAGATGCCGCCGATATGACACAGCAGGTTTTTTTGCAAGCGCTGGATGCACTGCCAAACTACCATGACCGGGGTTTGCCTTTTGCGGCGTGGCTATTTCGGATTGCCCGCAATGCCGCCACCGATGCCTACCGCCGCCAGCGCACTACCGTAAACTGGGATTTCCTGCCCGAAGCACTCCAACCCACCGCCGGACACGACCCCGAAGCGGCAATCGTGCAACGGGAAACCTCGGCTCAGTTGCGCGGATTGCTGGCGACACTTAGCCCGGAAAAACGCGAATTGCTGGCGTTGCGCTTTGCCGCCGGACTGACGGCGCGGGAAATCGCTTCAATAGTTGGCAAAAGCGAGGATGCGGTCAAGAAACAATTGGCCCGTACACTTGGCACTTTGAAAGAGCAATACAGGACACTTTACCATGAATAAGCACCGCGAACAGCTTCAAATAGATTATTTTGATTTGCTGGCAGAGCCGGGCGACCTTAGCCTGGAACGATTGGTTGGCGACCTGGACAATCTTTATACTGCCCCTGCGCCACCCCTTCACCTAGCCAGCCTCAGTGCGGTATTGAAGGAAACACGAACTTCACGCTTTATGATACCGAATTATCCAGAGCCAGAGCCAATCCGCCGTCGCCGCTTTAGAAATTGGCCCAGGCGTGGAAGGCCACGACCATCCCGGTTAGTAATGGCGGCTATGCTGCTACTACTGATAGTTGGGGGCGCTTCATTTGCAATTATGAAAGAAACAGGCAGATATAGTGGCAGAGTAGTGGTTGGTGGGAAGGTTTTTGCTACGCCTACAATGATACCGCCTACAATGATACCGATGGTAGTTCCAGCTAATTATAGGCTTCCAATAGTGCCTGGAACACAGGAAATCGAGGTTAATCAGGTAGTTGCAAACGCTCTCATCGGCAGCTTTCTGAACATTCCTACGAAATGTAATGCGATTCAGTCAAAGGAAGCGGTGTGCATCTCGGTTGTTACTCTGCCCAACGGTAGCCGTCCGACCTTGCGAGTATCCGTCTCGGATAACGAGGTAGAAAAAGTGCGAGCTAACACTTTGAAAGTTTATTCCAGTGCTGGCTATTTGCCTGACAGAGACGGGCAATTTTACGCCAGTCCACCTTTGCCAGATGTTTACATCTCAAGCATGTCCATTACACCCGACCCCACCGAAATATTCAACAACTTGTCCGGGGTAGATAAAGTGGCAGTGGAAAAGCTAATGGCCCAACTAAAAGGCCGAAAAACGGTTATGTTTGTGGTGGTAGGCTTTGGGCTACAGGATGTACTTAAACCGGGTGAGAATATTCCGCTTCCGGCTACACCTGTCCCGGCTTCCGGCATCCCACCGATTATCACGCCTGTGCCGGGAAGTAACATCGAGCGTCCTGGTAGCCCTGATGCGCCGCCTACTATTGTGCGTTAAATAAAAACCCGGACATGAATGTCCGGGCTAAAAACAATAGGCTCATTTGTTCTTAGCCCGGACATAAATGTCCGGGTTCTCTTTTGCCCCAAAAGCTTGTTACTTTATCGCCAGCATCCGATTGAGGGCAATGCGGGCGAAGTGGGTAACTTGCGGCTCTACTTTAATCTGGTTCAGCACTTGATTGTCCAGCAAACCTTCCAGTACCCAGGCAAGATAAGCCGGATGAATGCGGTACATTGTTGAGCAAGGGCAAATCACCGGGTCAAGGCAGAAAATCTTTTTGTCGGGATGCTCGGCCTGAAGGCGACGTACCAGATTTACCTCTGTGCCGATTGCCAGCACTGCCCCGGCGGGCGCTTCTTCGACCGCTTTGATTATGTATTCGGTCGAACCCGCTTCATCGGCTGCCTGCACCACTTCGAGCGGACATTCGGGATGCACCACCACCCGCACGCCGGGATAATCGGCGCGGGCTTTCTCGATTTGGGCTACCGTAAAGCGCTGATGCACCGAACACCAACCGCGCCACAAAATAATGCGGGCGTTACGAAGTTTTTCGGGCGTATTGCCGCCCAACGGCTTTGACGGATCCCAGATTACCATCTGGTCTAGTGGAATACCCAATTTCGCGCCAGTATTGCGACCTAAATGCTGGTCGGGGAAGAATAGCACCCGTTCGCCCCGCTCGAAGGCCCATTTCAAAACGGCTTCGGCGTTGGATGAAGTACAGACGATGCCATTGCGTTCGCCACAAAAAGCTTTCAAATTGGCGGCAGAGTTCATGTAAGTTACGGGCAAAATAGGCTGCTGACCTTCAAGATTGGTTTCCGTGCCAAGCACTCGCGCCAGGCTGTCCCAGCAATCCAGCACATCGTCCAGGTTCGCCATATCCGCCATCGAGCATCCGGCAGCGAGATTGGGCAAAATCACCTGCTGGTGCGGGCCGCTCAAAATATCGGCGCTTTCCGCCATAAAATGCACGCCACAAAAAACAATATATTCAGCTTCGGGTCGGGCGGCGGCTTCCTGCGACAGTTTGAACGAATCGCCCCGGAAATCGGCATATTGAATAATATCGTCACGCTGATAGTGATGGCCCAGAATTACCAGTTTCTCGCCCAATTGCTCTTTGACCGAACGGATGCGACGGTCAAGTTCGTCGGGGGTCATCTGGCGGTAGCGGACTGGAATCTGACGTTGCAAAGGAGTAATGGCGGGCGCTTCGTCCCACTGGCTTGCCCCCGCGCCATAGACGGGTTTAGCTGTCTGCCCTTCCTCTACATCGAGTGTCCAGGTGGGTTGTTTTAAATCGGGGCTGCAAATCGCGCCTTCTTCGGTGCCGACCTGCGCCCGCGCTATTAAATTATCAATTTCTATTGTTCTCGTCGCCATTTTATATCTCCTGTAATTGTTACTAGCACAATAACTGGGTCTAAATAGAGTTTTTGTAAAAAGCACAAAAACTAATGTTAAAAAAATAAGCTCAGGACACCGGCCCACGATGCAAAAGGTCAGTTTGTACAATTGCTCGATATAAACTAGGTGGGCGGTGTCGTCCCCCCTCAACTCGCGCTTCAGTTTTTACAATCGTTTCAGTTGCCTCTACCTTGCGCTTGAAATTTCCAGGGTCTTCTTTCCGGCCCGTTATCGCTTCGTAGACGGCTCTTAGCTGGGTCAAAGTAAAGGTCGGCGGCAAGAACTGGAAAGCAATATTAGCGTATTTAACTTTATTACGAAGCCGCCAGAGCGCATAGTTCAAAATTTCGGAATGGTCGAAAGCCAACGGGTTCGGCACAGGGTCTACCGAAAACCAGCACGCCTCGGCTACCTCTGGCCCAGGAGCAATCTGCTGCTTGTCGCTACGTACCAGCGCATAGTAGACTACCGAAACGGTGCGACCACGCGGGTCGCGGCTCAAGCGCCCAAAAGTGTAAAGTTGTTCCAGATAGGCCGCCCGTAGCGAAGTTTTTTCGGCCAACTGGCGGGCGGCGCTCTGTTCCAAACTCTCGTCCGGGTGAACCCGTCCCCCCGGCAAAGCCCAGCATCCCTTGAAAGGTTCTTTGGCCCGCCGCACCAGCAAGACGTGTAACTCTTGCGAAATTTCCGCCCCTGGCTCTTCGGGCAGTTGCAACGGGTCTCGCGGGCGTAAGCTAAAGATAACCACGTCTACCGTTAAGGAAGGCGCGACATTCTTGGCTTCGTCGTTTTCAGTTGTCTCCGTCGTGTCGCTCATTTTCCTGCTTGCGACTTATTGTATCTTTCACAATAAGAATATAGCACCGATTTCGGTTTTTGTCAATATGACAATAAGGTCTTCGTGCAAAGTTTATGATATATTAACACAGCATTGTTTAACTTGCTATTTAGAATCAATGTGCTATAATAATATTATACTTATGTTGAGTCAAAAAGCATTTAGCCGAGGAGAGGTCATGCAATGGGAAGCAAAACAGGCATACAGTGGACGGAATCCACCTGGAATCCCCTAACTGGCTGTACGCAAATAAGCCCAGGTTGTGCTAACTGCTATGCCAAAACTCTTTCAAAGCGTCTTCATGCAATGGGAAATCCGCGCTATAGCAATGAATTTCAAGTAACGCTTCATCCTGATTTGTTAAATTTGCCCTTAAAGTGGAAAGCACCTCGGAAAGTTTTCGTCAATAGTATGTCTGATTTATTTCACGAAGATGTACCTTTAGATTATATTAAACAAGTATTTGAGATAATGAATAAGGCTAATCATCATAATTTTCAGGTCTTAACCAAAAGGCATGAACGACTTGGTGAAATTGCTACTAATGCTGACGTAACTTGGACATCAAACATCTGGCAAGGTGTTTCTATTGAAAATAATCGCTTTGCACGTAGAGCGGATTATTTGCGTCTAGTACCAGCAACTGTAAGATTTTTATCTTGCGAACCTTTGTTATCTCCATTACCTGATTTAAATTTAGAAGGAATCCATTGGGTTATAGCGGGTGGTGAGAGTGGCATCAAACATAGACCTGTAAATCTAAATGATTTACGACAAGTGCGTGATTTATGTGCAGCAGCAAATGTACCATTCTTTCTAAAGCAAATTGGCGGTATACGACCTACAAGCGGAGGAAAAATACTTGATGGACAAGAATGGTTACAAATGCCAATTCTATAAATGTAAAAGTTATTGTTTTAAGACTTCACAAAAAACCATAATTGATATATAATCATAATAGGCTAGAAAATAATACTTTTGGCTGATTTGTCGAACTTTAGTTTTGTGAGGATACTACAATGCCTGAAAAGCCTAAAGGCCCACTATTGCCTCCCCGTGAACCTCATACTGAAGTAAAGCACGCTATTCTTCAAAAATATTTAAATGCTTGGTTCCCCATTTTGACCAGTCCAAAGGGGTTTCCTCGTGCAATTTATATTGATGGTTTTGCAGGGTCAGGTATTTATGAGGATGGTTCTGAAGGTTCGCCCATTATTGCGATAAAAGCGGCACTTAATAGAACACCAACAATAACTAAACAAATTGATTTTATCTTTATTGAACAAGATCGTGAAAGATTTGAAAACTTAGATAATCAGGTCAAAAAACTAGAAAAACTTGGTAATTTCGATTACAAGGTAAGGCAAACAGATTTCGCTGAAACAATGCCAAAAATATTAGATTATTATAATAAAAAACCATCTGGCTTTAATGCTGCATTTATATTTATAGACCCATTTGGATATAGTGGTATTCCTATGGAATTGATTACTAGAGTAATGAAACATAGAAGCTGTGAGGTTTTCATTACTTTTATGTATCAGGAAATCAACCGTTTTTTAACAGTTGAAACGAGCGATGAGGCGAGAAATATTTTATTTGGCAGTGACGAATGGCAACAAGTTGAGAATGAATTAGAACCTAAAAGACGTAGAGACTTTTTGCACAGTCTTTACCAAAAGCAGCTATCAAAAGCAGCAGGCATAAAATATGTACGCTCCTTTGAGATGGTAAATGCCAGTAATTCCACCGATTTTTTTCTTTTCTTTGGCACGAATAGTCTCGATGGTTTGCGTGAGATGAAAAGAGCAATGTGGTCAGCAGATAAAAGCGGTACATTCAAATTTTCTGATAGAACCCATCCTGACCAACTGGTCATGTTTGACGCTCCAAATTTTGACGATTTAAGAGATTTACTAAAAGCAAGATTTAAAGGCAGAAAAGTAAAATTTGAAGAAGTCGAATTTTTTGTGCTTGAAGAAACTGCTTTTCGCCATGATGCTCATCTAAAGCAAAATACGTTAAGGCCAATGGAACAGGCAAAGGAAATTG
>JBBQXW010000124.1:0-18738 GCA_038209275.1 Chloroflexia bacterium
AAAAGGGGCAGATACACCAATTCCGCCCGATGGCGTGGTGTTGCACGGGCGCGGCAGCATGGCCGATTTCTTGCGGCGTAACGCCGGAAAAGGCACAATATTGAGCTTTAAGGTGGAAATGGACGAACCCTGGGCCAGCGCTCGTCAGATTATTGGCGGTTGTAATCAATTGCTGGCGGATTGGGTTATAATTAAAGCGGCGGCAACCGATTGCGCCCGGCCCGAACGCGACCCGCGTATGCCGCGCAGTGCGGTGGCTTTTGAAGGCAAGCGCCTTTGGCTGGTCACGGTAGATGGTCGCCAACCCCGCTATAGCGTTGGCACCAATAACGATGAGTTTGCCCAGTTCCTCTTTGACCTGGGCGCGCGTAATGCTCTGAATCTCGATGGCGGCGGCTCGACCACCTTTGTCATTCGCCGCGACGGAAAGCCGCTTATCGTCAATAGCCCTTCCGATGGTCGCGAACGCCCCATTGCTAACGCCTTGCTGGTTATGGTAGCTGGTTCGGAAGTGCAGAACCGCTAGAACTTACTACACCCATATCGTACTACACAAATATTAAGCTAGAATTAAGCGTAGGGGCTAATTGCATTCGCCCGTTTGACTTGACCTGGTGTTCAAGGGCGAATGCAATTAGCCCTACCTCTGTTGTTTTAGACATCCCACAAAAATTCACCACGGAGAACACCGAGAAAATTAAAACTTGCTTTAACTCCGTGTTTCTCCGTGCCTCCGTGGTGAATAATTTATCCAACTTTTACTTGTGGGCCTCGCGGTCACGGTATTCGGCGACCCAGCCATTAATCTGGCGGATAAACTGGGGGGTGTAGTTCCCATCGGCAGGGGGAGCATAGACCCACAAAATTCGGCTAACCGTATCCAGACCTTCCCCGATGTAGTGCGTGGCAATCAAATTGTACCAATCGTCGGCGGCGGCTTTCCAGGTATCGTATTTGCGCCAGGGGCCGGAACACTGGTAGCCCTCGGTGCAACGAATGTTGCCGATGTTTTTGGTTTGTACTGGCGCACCAGCCGTGCCGTAGCTACTTTCCTTGCGAAAGAAAGCCAGTAAATAGGCCGGATCTATATGGTAAAAGAAGCTGCGTTTGTAGATATAGGCAGCAAAATCGGATTCGGTGAGGATAGCAGGGCTTTGGGCCTCGCGCAAAATGGCTTCGATGGTGGCAACGCTCAGACTGCTATCAATATTGACTTTTTCGCCTTGCCCCGCCGAGTAAGGCCCGCTATAGCGGCTCAAAGGTTTTATATCCTGGGACGGCATTATTTCAAAATCGGCGGCGGCAGCCCAGCCACCCCATTCCAGTTCCATGCTCCAGACAAAAATTTTATCGTCTTGCTTGCCCCATTGCTCTACCACAAAGCCAGGTGGTAGATGCAGCCTTCGCCATGTGCCGCTATTTTCTGGCCCTGACATAATATCCGAGCCTTCGACCTTAACTACTATTCCAATCGGGTTCGCTTCGGCGAGAAGCAGATTGGAATTGGATACATTGGCCTGAGAACTGCTGATAGCTAGATTCAACAACAGCCCCAGGTTAAGTAAAACTCCTTGCAAGAAACACTCCTGACACTAATTCGGCCAGGTTTTGTTCCCATTGGTAAAGATACACTTTGTTCTTTCCCCCAGGCTGGTAAACGTCCACAGGTTCAAAATATTTCCAGAACCCCAACGCTCCGCAACCCGGCCTACTCCTCCAAATTGACGCGCTCTAAGCCAGTAAAAGAATAAAGTTGTGTAGAAGCGACGAGACCTCACCACTACAAAAACGGGAACTTAGTTTTTAAAGCTGCTTATTGCCCAATCAACTACTCGGTCAACTAACAGTCTATTTTTGTATAATATAACTGACTTTTTTAGAGTAAAATCACGCTTTAATATGTACAAAATATAAATTTTTTATACACACTAACCCCAAAGCGTAAAGCTTGAGTATTATAACAAAAATTTCCCTGGAGTCAAATTTCTACTGAGAATAGGGGTGAGCGTCAATTTTTTGCACCAGGGTCAAGCCAACCCGGACGTTCACGTCCGGGCTTTGCAAAGAATTGACGCTCACCCTGAGAATAGTGCCTGAAACAATGCTGAAACTAACATCAAAAGCGCCTTCTCAGTACCGAGAAGGCGCTTTTGACCAATTATTTACTCTTACGAACCACCACTAATCGGAGTTGGCGGTAAGGTCGGAGTCGGCGGCAGGGTCGGCGTACTGGTCGGGCCAGGCGTGTTAGTTGGCGTTGCAGTAGGACGTACCTGACAATTCGTAGTTATTTTCACACCGTGTGAGTTGGAGTCGTCAGTCGCCTTAAAGCGTAAGGTCTGGGTGTTTTTATTAGTACAGATGTCATTCGGCAATTTGATCATCACATAGTGAGCGATAATATCAGACCCACCGTTGCTCTGCCTGGTAAACAAAACATTCGACTCGACTGTAACAGCACCTTTATAAGAATTCTTCTTCTGCGGAGTAAGCTGCATATTAGTCGGGCTACCATTCCCACTCTGATTGGTAACATCAAAGCCGTGGGTTTCGGTTGGATTCTGCATACCGGCGACAAAAGTATCAATGCGGACACAAACCACATCGCCAGCATCACCATACAGATTCACATCAATCAAACCCTGATTACCTGATTGGGACGAATCACCTTGTCCACAAAAGCCATTACCGTTAGGCCAGCCATTTGGGTCAACCCGATAGCGAAGCGCGCCGCCGCTTGCCTGGGCCGAAACCGTCTCATACACCGAAGCGGTCTTGGTGGCGTTAGGCGTGCTGGTTGGTTTGGGCGTATTGGTCGGCACTGCTGTATTGGTTGGCGCAGGTGTGTTAGTGGGTACAGCCGTATTGGTCGGCCCAGCCGTATTGGTCGGCCCAGCCGTATTGGTTGGCAAAGGTGTGTTAGTTGCTGTCGGTCTGGGCGTGTTGGTCGGCACAGGCGCTAAAGTAGGAATCGGCCCACTCGCTGGAAGTGTTGCCGGAGCGCCCGGCGTGAAATCTATCCCGCCGTTGGCGACATTATTCTTCGCCCCGTCAAAAGAAGTGTTGGCACTGTTAGTCATAGCGACGACTGCCCCGATGACGGCGATTGAAAGAAGTGCCAGCAATACGGCGTATTCAACCATACCCTGCCCGCTTTCGCTGCGGCGTATTCGGTGGCTCTTTTTGCTAAATCGTTTCAATTTTGAAACTCCTCCATATTAAGAAGAAAAACCCTTTTACTTTTATTAGTATCTATCCTAGTTTTATACCATTTTCATTAAAACCGTATAAAGGTGGTGTGACAAATATATTACATAAATCTGCCAAAATAATGTCAATTATGTTGTCATAAAATCTGTATCTGATAAATGCCTGATAATAAATAGAAATCCATTGACGGAGCAATGTCCTACGAATTGCGACTTTGTGATCGTCCTACCTAATCAGAGGGCGAGCGTCAATTTTTTGCAAAACCCGGACGTGAATGACTGAGTCTTACCCACATCTGAACCCGGACATTCAGGTCCGGGAATTTGAACTAAATCTGCTTCGTGGGTAATTGTTAGCCATTCGTGGTCGGGTTTTCTTTAGCTCGATGCAAAAAATTGACGCACACTCCCTAATCAGACCAGAGCTTGACAGGCATAAACTATTAGACTAAGATAAAATGACCAAAATGAAACGCTGTTCTATAGAGTGGAACACACTCGGTGGGAGGCTCACTTTGATTAAACCTTACCGCGCCGTTTGCCTTCAAGCTAATTGCTATAGTGCTGCCAGCCGCGACGACATCTGGAAAAATTTGGCGCGTGACCTGGAACTGATTGACTTTGCCTGCGATTCGCTCAAGCCAGTACGATTAATAGCCTTCCCCGAATTTTTCTTGCAGGGTTCGCGGGTTGGCGCTAAACGGCGTACGCTGGAAGAAACGCTGGCGATTGCGCTTGAATTGCCGGGCGAAGAAAGCGAAAAACTGGGCGAGAAAGCCCGGCAGCACGGTACTTTTATTTCCGGCGGGGTAATCGAGCGAGACGCGGCGTACCCTGGCGTTTATTTCAATACTGCTTTCCTGATTGACCCCGAAGGCGAAGTCGCCCTCAAATACCGCAAGGTTTTTACTTTTACGCTGGAACTGACCGCTTCACCCCACGATTTAGGCAGCAGTTACACGGCTGACCCCTTCCCGGTGCTGGATAGCGAAATAGGCTGGATTGGGTGTATGATTGCCTACGACGCGGCTTTCCCCGAAGCGGCCCGCGCCCTGGCTCTGAGTGGCGCTGAAATTATTTTGCGGCCCTCAACCTGGGTGGGCTACGGGGCGCGCTTTGCCTCAACTGCAAAATGGTGGCATATGCTCAATGAGGTACGCGCCTTCGAGAATAGCTGTTACCTGATTGCTCCCAACAAAGGTTTTATTTTCAATAGTTTTGCGCCCGAACAAAGCATGGTTGGTCGCTCCATGATTGTGGATTACCAGGGAAATGTGATGGTGCAGGTAGAAACGCCGGGCGAAAACGCCTGTGCCGCGTTGCTCGATATAGAGGCTTTGCGCCGCTTCCGCGCCCAGGTTGGGGCGAGTCCGTTAGGGGAATTGCGTACCGAGATAATCCGGCCCTACTACGACAAGAGTCTTTATCCGCCTGCTACCTACCTTGAACGCATCCCCCAACGCGATACCGACCTGGCGGAAACGGCCCGCCAGAACCTCGCCCGTCTGCAAGCCGAAAATCTTTTTAAGAGTGGTGAGTGATGAGTGATGAGGAATCAGAAATCAGAAGTAACAACTCAGCCGTGTCATGCTGAGGTACGAAGCATCTCTGGTTGCCGCAGTAAAGTGCTTCGGGAAGAGCCGAGACCCTTCCTTCGTCAGGGTGACATTCGCTTAGGCTGAGTTGTTACAGTCAGAAACCAAATAAAGGAGTAAAAATTATGACAATGACAGTGGCTAAAAACGCGATTGCGGTAGATGAGGATTTTCGCCAACAGCTAGAAGATGCCCGCAAACCGGCCCATAGTGGCCCGCACCCCTTTAGTCAGGCGTGGGCCGAAGGCAAGTTGACGAAAGAGCAGCTTATTGGCTGGTGCAAACAGCACTATTATTATATTGAAACCGTCGGGCAGATGTTCGGCATGATGTATGTCCGAACGCCCGATGTGGATGCCCGGCTTTTTATTCTGGATAATTTGATGGGCGAGGAATTGATGGGAGACCGCCATCCTGATTTGCTGCTACGCTTTGCCGAGTCGCTGGGAACAACCCGCCAGGAAGTAATGGAAGCCGACCTGAACGGCGAGATTTTGCCCTCAACCCGTGCGATGCGTTCCTGGACGCTGGAACTGGCGAATTTCCGCCCGCTTTACGAAGCCGCTGCTGGAATTATGATTGGGTTGGAAGGTCAGCTACCCACCATTTATCCCAAATACGTCAAAGCCCTGAAAGAAACGCTTGGTAGCAGCGACGATGACCTCAAATTTTTCTATGTCCATATCGAAGGCGACGAGGGCCACGAAGATAACGGCGTTCAAATTGTCGCTCGCTACGCCACTACTCCTGAACAGCGCCGCGCCGCTATTGCCACCGTGCGCGCTTCCGCCGAAGTCCGCTACGCCTACCTGAACGGAATTTACCGCCACTATATTCTCAACGAAGGCCGACTTTAATTTCAAACTTAAAACTCACCGAAAAGGGCTGGCAATTTCTGCCAGCCCTTTTCGGTGAGTTTTAAGTTTGAAGTTTATTAGCCTCAAACGGTGGCTAACAAATCGCCGGTATGAGTATAGATATTGTGCTGGCGGCGCACTTCCTCAATCGGCGTATTCCAGTAGTGTTCCCATTTGACCGGGAGCAGGGGCGGCGTTTCGCGTCCGTGTTGCCAGCCCTGGGCAATCGCCTGCATCAAGTAAGGCGCTATTTGCGGATTGAGCAGGGTTGCGCGGGTCAGCAGCGTTCCCAGCAGGTTTGACGAGAAAGGACTACCCAGTTGGGCCAACTGGAAGGCTTGCAGCGCTACTTCATCAACCCCGTTGGTGGTGTATTCGGTCAGGCAGTGCCACAAATCGTGGGTCTGGAGAATGCGTCGCCCGACATATTCGGGCAATCCCCCCGATGTAGGCGGCACTTTATTAATGTTGATAATTTCAACCTCAAGGCCGTTGTCTACAATCTGGTGATAATAGCTATAGCCGAGCGTACCCGCCGGGCAATCGCGCAAATCTTGAATTTCGAGCGGCGGACGTAAATAGCCTTCTTTGTAAGCTTCCACCAGGCCATCGTGACTGGCGATTGTGTTGGCATAGCGCTGCTTAAGCTCGTCGTCAAAAGCGGCGACATAGCGGGCGACCCGCTCAATAATATTGCCCTGTTCGGTTACATTTTCGACCTCAATCCAGAATAGCTCTTTGAGTTCTTCGGGAAGTTTCTGTTCCATCTGCAACCAGTTGGCGGCTTCACCAATCAGGTTTTCCTGGCGCAGTACTGGCGTAGCCAGATTAAATTGCTGACGCAATTCATCCAGCGACTTATCCCAAAGCTCTTCCCAGATTACCGGGAGCATCGGGGCGGCAGCTTTGCCGCGCTGCCATCCGCCCGCTATCGCGTCCATCACAGCAAAGCTGGCTTCCGGCACAACGAAAGAGATGCGCGTCAGCAAAATGGACAGCCACAGCACACTTTCCAGGCTAAAAGTTTGGGCCGCCACAAAAGCGCTCAAACCCCATTCGCTGTAAGTATCCAGGCCATACCCGGCTACTAACCGCCAGATGTCTTGCGTTTCCAAAATTCGGTAAGTGAGGTAGTAGGCATCGCTATTTTGGTAGGAGAGTTGCAACAGGGGATGGTCGGCTACATCTGGTTTCAGCCCGTTATCTTTGACCAGATGATAGTAGGCGTGGCCCAGCGTACCAGGGGCGCACTCAGCCAGCTTTTCAAGCTCAAAATCGGTTTCGCCCCGCAAGTAACGCCGTTGCAAAAGCTCGCTTACGCCCAGCTTGGCGGTGGTGGTCTGGTGGTAGAACGCCAGCGTTTCAGGGCTGACTCCCCGATATACCTGGGCGGCAACCTCATTTATTGTTTCAGGTTTTTCCGCCTGAGCGATAAAGGCTTCTTTGAGTGTTTGATTTAGCATATTTCTATTTTCTCCTCTTTTTGGCCCAAAGCACCCTTCCCCGACTGTCACCCTGACGCAGGAAGGGTCTCTAATTACCCAAAGCACCCTAATTCGTGGTGGCTTGAGATGCTTCGTACCTCACACCCCGTAAAGGGGCGTGATAGGGGTACGTGGTGACGAACTTTCAGCATAAAGTAATTATACATAGCATATCCATGTTCTGCACAAGTTCCCGCCATGTTCCTTTAAGTTTTGAGTTTTGAATTTTGAGTTTTGAGTTAAGTCAGTTTCAACTGATTAACCGCCAGGACGCAAAGAACGCCAAGAATTTTTAAAGACTCTGTGTTTCTCCGTGCCTCTGTGGTGAATTTTCTTAACAATTGGTTTTAACTCCGTGTCTCCGTGTCTCCGTGGTGAATAGCTATGAACTAATTCAAAACTCAAAACTCAAAACTCTCCTAAAGGGTTGGCCTTGACTCTGATTAGGCAGAGTGATATATTCGCCAAGTAATTTAACTCAAATAACAACAGGCGGGCAGCATGTCGAATACAAACCAGGATATAGAAAGTTTAGTTCAGGTTGGACAATTGAGAGATAACAATATTTCAGAGTCTAGCGACCAGGTGCGGCACGCACTTACGATAGTGATACCGACTTATAACGAAATAGAAAATTTGCCGAAAATGCTCGAAACGCTTTTTGGGTTGGGGCTGAACGAATTACAGGTCTTGCTTGTAGACGACAATTCGCCCGACGGCACTGGGAGTTTAGCCGAACAACTGGGCCGGGAGCAATACGATGGGCGAGTAGAAGTATTGCACCGAATTGGAAAGCTGGGATTGGGTACGGCCTATGTAGAAGGCTTTCGCTATGCGTTGGCACACGGCGCAAAATACGTAGTGCATATGGATGCCGATTTCTCGCACGACCCAGCCGTAATTCGGCAATTTTTGGAACTGATAAAAGAGGCTGATGTGGCGGTTGGTTCGCGCTACACCAAAGGCGGTTCGGTAGACCGCCACTGGAGTCTGTTCCGCAAACTATTGAGCCGGAGCGCCTCGGTTTATACCCGGTTGGTGCTGGGTCTGAAGGTGAGCGATACGACGGCGGGCTTCAAATTGTTTCGGGCCGAAGCACTGGCTGGTTTGCCGCTCGAACAAATCAATTGTAACGGCTATGCTTTCCATATCGCGGTGGCCTATCTATCGGAGCAATGCCATTTACGTATTGTCGAAACTCCAATTTATTTTCGTGACCGCACGCTGGGTAAATCTAAAATGAGCCTACAAATCATGTTCGAGGCCGCCTGGCGGGTTTGGCAACTAAAGTTCCGGCTACGCTAACCGCCAATTACCGTCGTTATAAAGTTTACGCTAACAACCAATTTTTGTAACTATGCCGCCCGTCGCGACTGCCACCCTGACGCAGGAAGGGTCTCGGCTCTACCTCAAGCACTTTTCTTGGGCAACCAGAGATGCTTCGTACCTCACACCCGTAAAGGGGCGTGACGGGGTGGCGTAATTACCAATTTTTTGCTTGCTCCCAAAACTTTGAACCTTGAACTTTGAACTTTGAACTATTCTGAGGGGAAAAGAATGCGAATTTGCCGAATTGCCGATGCCAAGCGCGGCGCGATTATGGCGGCGCTGGATGATAACGACCAGATTATGCCCCTGGGCGACGGGCTGCGCTACTTTACCTCGATGCAACAGCTTGAGGAAGCCGCCAAGGAAGCTAAACTTTCTTTTTACCAATATGTGAGCGCTAAAGCCGGGCGCTCCAACGAACGCTATAGCCTGGCCGAAGTTTCGGCCCAGACCCAGCCAGATAAACCGCGCTTGCGTGCGCCGGTAGATTCGCACGAAATTTGGGCGGCAGGCGTAACTTATTTGCGTAGCCGCGAGGCCCGTATGTCGGAATCGGAAGTAGCCGCCTCGATTTATGATTTAGTCTATGAGGCTGAGAGGCCCGAAATTTTCTTGAAGGCCACGCCGCACCGGGTGGTAGGGCCGGGCGAGGCTATCGGGGTACGCAAAGATGCGCATTGGAATGTGCCTGAACCAGAACTGGCAATTGTGCTGGATAGCAAATTGCAAATAGTTGGCCTGACCATTTGTAACGATGTAAGTTCGCGAGACATTGAAGGGTTAAACCCGCTTTATTTGCCGCAAGCCAAAATTTATAATAAGTGCTGCGCGATTGGCCCGGCGATTTTGCTGCTGGAACAATTGCCGGAGCGAGTTGATTTAGCTATAAGCTGTATCATCAAACGCGGCGCGACTGAAATATTCCGGGGCGAGAGTTCCGCCGCCCGCATCAAGCGACCTCTGCCCGAACTGGTCGAATATTTGGGACGAAGCAATAGTTTTCCGGGTGGCGTAGCACTTTCTACCGGCACTGGCATTGTGCCACCCGATGATTTTACCCTGCTCGAAGGTGATATAGTTGAAATTGAAATCGAGACGATTGGACGGCTAATTAACCCGGTAGTAATAGTTTAAGAGCCTATCTCAGTAGGGGCGCAATTCATTGCGCCCAGGGTTTGATGAATCAAACCCCTACCGGGCAGGTTTTAAGTTAGAAAGGTTGTGATATGCCAAAAGGGGTGGTGCGTGGAGTAGGGGCATTGCTGGTTCTAGTTGGTTTGACCATGTTTTTGAATGTAGTATTGAGTTGGAATTTTGGGTCAGCCGTTTTTAATGCGCTAAGGGGGCTACATCTAATATTGGCGCTGGCTTTTGTTGGGTTGTACGAAATGATGATGGCTCGCCGCAAGGGGGTTATGACGGTGGCCGGGCGGCAATTAGGACTGGCGACCCGCATTTTGCTGACGCTGGTATTGCTGGTGGGTTTCTATTTGTTCCTTTCCCACACCATAGATGCACTGGTGGGCTATGATGGGCTAATCTGGGTGCATGGATTGGCTGGGTTGATAGCTTACGGCCTGACCGAAATGGTGTTATCGCCCCGCCGGACGATTGCTCAATAACACCAATCATCCGCAGGTCAACATCAACAGTATTTTCGCACAATCCTAAAATAGATTACTTTCTGGTTAGCATTGTCTGGCTTAGTATGTTAAAATATGGACAAACTTTAGAAAAAGAATTTCCAGGCAAGAAGTTAGAAGAATTGTACAAGAATTTGTGGCGGCGAAATTACGCGAGGAGGAGAGGAGGCGACCTACTTTGGATCAATCAATCTATGGCGGGACAGCCCAGTTCAAAGTAAAGTACCGCACGGTGGAGTTACAGGTTGCTCCCAGTGCAACCGCCAGTTCACTTGGCACGCTCAAAAAAGGCGCGGTGGTAACAATTATTGCTCAGGAAGACCCCTATTACTACACGGTACGGCTGGACAACGGTCTGGAAGGTTACATCTACAAACCGGCAGGCGAGATAGTTTCGGATATAAGCCCCACGCCAATGCCCCGCCTACCGGGAGAGCCGGAAGGTAACGGAAGTAGTAATGGTGCCGTGCCACCTGTTTTAGGCGGGAAAAAACCGAGTAATTCGCCGACATATCGCAATGGTGCTGCTCCAAGTTTTAGTGCAGCACGAGCGAGTGGCTCAGGTCTGGTAATTACTTCGGGGGAAATTGCCGTTTTTGACAAGCCGGGCATTGTCGGAAAACAGGTAGCCAAACTAAAGCGTGGCGACCAGGTAATGATGGTAGGGCAAGATAGCTTCTTTTATCAGGTAGCCTTGCCCAATGGAGCGAGTGGCTATATTCCACGCTACGCTGCCGAAAAAGCCTAATATGATTTAAAAGGTAAAAATTTAAGAAGAAAGTGAATGAATAATGGATAGGGCTGAGATTGGTCAGGCTGTTGAGGCACGCCATAGCGACCTTATTGCTATGCGCCGTGATTTTCATCGTCACCCTGAGTTGGCTTTTGAGGAATCGCGCACAGCTGGAATTGTGGCGGAGCATTTGAAGGCCAGTGGACTGGAAGTGACTAGCGGCATTGCCAAAACTGGCGTAGTTGGAATGTTACGCGGCGGCAAGCCCGGCAAGACCCTCATGATGCGGGCTGATATAGATGCCTTACCAATTCTTGAATACCCCGATGCCGTTGCCGATTATCGTAGCCGCACCGATGGCGCAATGCACGCCTGTGGTCATGATGGGCATACCTCAATAGCCCTGACCGTCGCGCAAATAATGGCAACCCAACGCGCCGAATTAGCCGGAAATATCAAGTTTTTGTTTCAGCCTGCCGAAGAAATAGTCAGTGGCGCAAAGCCAATGATTGATGAAGGGGTAATGGAGGGAGTAGACGCGGTAATTGGTCTGCACCTTGCTAATAATATCCCGGTAGGTAAAATCGGAATGCGGGCCGGGCCAACCATGGCTAATGTAGATAGCATCAAACTGATTGTGCGCGGCAGGGGTGGACACGGCAGCCAGCCCGAAGCAGCGATTGATTCGGTGATGGCAGCTTGCCAGCTAGTAACCACTTTACAAACAATAGTCAGCCGCGAAATCTCGCCTTCCGAGGCGGCGGTACTCAGCTTTGGCACAATTAACGGCGGTTTTGCCTCGAATATTATTGCGCCGGAAGTAGAATTGACTGGCACAGTGCGCTCGTATTTGCCGGAAGTGCGCGAAAAGATGATTCGGCGGATCGAGGAAATTTCGGTTGGTCTGGGTAAAGCCTTGCGCTGTGAGGTCAAGTTTGAAGTAGTCTACAGTTGCCCGGCGGTAGTGAATAATGCTACAATGGTCGAGAAGGTCTGGAGTAGCGCCGAAAAAACCATCGGCGAAGGCAATGTACTGACAATGCCGCCGATTATGGGCAGCGATGATATGGCGCTCTTTTTACAGGCGGTGCCGGGCTGCTATTTTATGGTCGGTTCAGCCAAGCTGGATGGCACTAGCAATCCGCACCATCATCCCGGCTTCGATATTGTCGAGGACTGCCTGCCTCTGGCGGCACGAGTAACTACTCAGGCGATTTTGGACTACCTGAACGAAAACTCGAATTAGTTTTGAATTTTGAATTTTGGTCGAAGACCACCCCGGCGGGGCGAATTTTGAGTTAAAAAAATCTAATCAGTTAAACTACTCCTGGGGAAACCGGGAGTAGTTTATTACTCTTTGGAGAGATGATTACACAACCAGTTGAAAACAGAGTCGCCAGTAAAGAAAAAATAAATCTTGAACTGGCCCAAAATTATTATACTGAATTAAATGAGCGGTATTTTGAGCGCAAACTGCCCCCCTGCCGACTTGAAATTAGTGCGCGCCTGACCCGGACTGCCGGGAAAATCTGGCCCAAAATGCGCGTGATGCGGCTTTCGCTCTCTTATCATCGCCTCTACGGGCCGGAAGAATTACGTAATACCATTTTGCACGAAATGATTCACCTCTGGCTGTACGAACAGAAATTACCGAGCGGGCATACTCCGCTTTTCCGACGCAAGCTGGAAGAAGTAGGATTGGGCGGAAGAGTGCAGGCTTTGCCAGTTCCGCCCCGGCCCTATAAATACGTCTATTCTTGCCCAACCTGCCAGCGCGAAATCTTCACCCGCCGCAAGATTAATAGTTCGTGTGGGCAATGCGACAAAGTTTATAATCCCCGTCACAAGTTTAAGCTGCTGCGCCGACTGGAAGAACAGGGCGCGGCTTAATATAAACTTAATTACTTTGGTTTTAAGCTCTAAATCTGCAAGCTCTACTACAACGAAGAAGCAAAGAATGATTCTCGTTAGTCTGGTATAATTAGGTAGTATTAAAAAAGCGTAGAATCGGAGACCAGACGGAATGTTGGAGAAATTTTTAGAGGCGAGGCCCAGCAAGTGAAGAATAAGAGTAACGGTAGCAATCGTAGCGGTTTTGCTCCGTATGTATTAGCCCTTCTAGCCATTGGAATTTTAACGGTAGTTTTTATTGTAGTTAGTTCGCCGAGCCAGGCAATCAGTAGCCAGGAGTTGCCGCAGGGCGTTAGCCTCAACGCTTCTGGCTTTGCGGCTAACCCTGCGGCAACCGCTACTAAACTACCGCCGCAGGCTCTTTTCGTACCGACCATTGTCCCGACTACGCCCGCTCCTACCGCGACCTTCGCCCCGGAAACGACGGCAACGCCGCAGGCCACGGTAGTAAACAGTATACCGACGGCAACCCCAACGCCTGAGCCAACCGCAACTCCAATCCCTACGCCAGCCCCGGAGGGTATTGTCCCGGCCCGGTTGCGTATTCCCTCGATTGGGGTGGATGCCAAAGTTGAGAAAGTCGGGCAAACTAAAGATGGGGCAATGGATGTACCAAAAACCATTTGGGATGTGGCCTGGTACGAGCCAGGGGCTAAACCGG
Source organism: Chloroflexia bacterium (assembly GCA_038209275.1). GTDB lineage: Bacteria > Chloroflexota > Chloroflexia > Chloroheliales > Chloroheliaceae > L227-5C. The sequence goes on from JBBQXW010000124.1 coordinate 13,423, forward strand.
GTGAACTGGGGAGTGCCGTAATAGATGGACATGTGGATGGCCCGAATACCAAAGCGATTTTCTGGGATTTGAAGAAGCTAACGCCCGGTCAGAAAATTTTCGTGGCTAATGGCGAGGGCAAGGAACTTGTTTTTGAAGTAGCCGAAGTAGAAACTTATCCTTTTGACCAGGCTCCACTTGACAAGATTTTTGTAAGCAACGACGATATTTACCTGAATTTAATAACCTGTACTGGAACTTTTGACCAACGTTCCGCCAACTACGACAAACGGCTGGTGGTTTACAGCAAACTGGTGCGCGAAGGACAGTAGCCTACCAAAATCAAAGGTTAAAAATTTATGACTAATGAAGAAGCAGTCAAAATGCTGACCGCCTGTAAAGAACTGGCGGAACGGGTTACTGCGGCTTTTCCCGGTGGCATACCGCTTAATTACCCCTTGAATGAGCAAGACCTGCAAGTATTGCGCGGTTTTGATATGGTGCAGGCCGACCCTGTCGTTGCCGGGCCGGGTCTGCTCAATCGCATGTTCAACCAGATTGGCTTAACCCAGGTGGAAGTTTACAAACTGGGCCAGCTTAGGAGGCTGGTTATCAAGCGTCGCTATGCTGGTCGTAGCGTATCTGACCGCTATAAATCCGGGTCGGGCAGCTAGAATGGTTCTGATTTAGATTTGAGGGGGAACGCGGCGGTTGTTCGATATTTGGACTTATCTAATCGGGTTTATCCTGTTCTTTTTGGCTGCCTGCACTAAAGGTATTTTGGGGTTTGGAGTGAACGTAGTTAGTGTGCCGATAATGTCGCTTTTGGTTGGGCCAAAAGCGGCGGTGGCAATCGTCAGCATACCGAGCTTCCTCAATAATCTGCTGCTGGTGCTGCAACGGCGCGAAGCCGATGCTCTTCCTCTGCTCAAACGAATTATTCCTCTGTTAATTACTGGCGCAATCGGCATTACACTTGGTTCAATTTTGTTGGTCAAACTGGATACTTCGGTGATTTCGGTGCTGTTGGGCTTGCTCACGGTGGTATTTGTGCTAACCGATAAAATACGGGCTAACTGGCGGATAGCGCCGGAGCATGAGCGGTTTTACGCTCCGCTTGCCGGGTTGAGTTCGGGGGTGTTAGGGGGAGTGAGCGGGGTCAGTGCGCCCATTCTGGTGACGTATTTACTCAGCCTGAAACTGGATAAACGTCAGTTCGTCTATACCATCAGCATGATTTTCATCCTCTTTAATGGCGGGCAGGCTTTGAACTATTGGGCTTTTGGCCTGTACACGCCTGAAACCGCCCTCTATGGCCTCTCCTATGTCGTTCCGATTGTACTTGGTACGGCGTTCGGCACGCGCCTCCAGGATAAAGTTAGCCAGAGTTTGTTCAATCGTCTGGTCTTAATTGCCCTCTTTTTGGTCGGACTCGACCTCATCCGGCGTGGTTTGCATCTGGGAGCCTGAAAAATCCCCAATTGCTAATAATCCACAATTTAAATAAAATTAGAATAGAGTTCAGGGGCGTATGCGATTCGTCCTACCACAGCCGGAAGTAATTCTTTATATTGTCTGAGAGTTAGAGGAGAGCATGGATATTTTAATCGTCGGTGGCGGCGGAAGGGAACACGCACTGGGCTGGGCTTTGCGGCGTTCGGCGCGGGTCGGGCAATTGTTTTTTGCGCCGGGCAATGCCGGAACAGCCCAGCTTGCCAGCAGCACCAATCTGAAGGTTGGCGCGGAAGATGTAGACGGCTTATTAGAAATTGCGCTGAAGTTACAGCCGGGTTTGGTGGTGATTGGGCCGGAAGTGCCACTGGCGGCGGGGTTGGGCGACCAGTTGCGGGCTAACGGCCTGAAAGTGTTTGGGCCGGGGGCGGCGGGGGCGCGACTTGAGGCCAGCAAGGTCTGGGCCAAACACTTTATGGCCCGGCACAATATTCCAACCGCCCACGAAGCTACCTTTGAAGATTATGACAGCGCGGTGGCCTATCTTGAACAGCAACCAGGGCCTTATGTTATCAAGGCGGACGGACTGGCGGCGGGCAAGGGCGTGCTGGTAACTTCTGACCAAAATGAGGCGCGAGATTTTATAGATGAAGTGATGCGCCGTCAGGTTTTTGGTGAGGCCGGAGCGCGGCTGATTATCGAGGAATTTTTGGAAGGCATCGAGGTTTCGGCCCTGGCTTTTTGCGATACCGTTTCTGGCGCAATCGTGCCGCTTGAACCCGCCAGTGATTATAAACGGGCCTACGATGGCGATGCCGGGCCGAATACGGGCGGCATGGGCGCATATTCGCCGCCCGCTTTGATGAACAAGGCACTGCGAGAGCGGGTCCAGCGCGAAATTTTAGAACCAACGTTGCGCGGCCTGATGCAAGAAAGAATTGACTACCGGGGAATCGTTTATGCCGGGTTGATGATTGGGGCTGCCGGGCCAAAAGTGCTGGAATACAACTGTCGCTTTGGCGACCCCGAAACCCAATCCTTGCTGCCGCGCCTTCAAAGCGATTTACTCGATTATCTGGAAGCGGTTGCTGACGGGCGCTTGAAAGAAATGCCGCCGCTCGAATGGGATACCCGGCCTAGCGTGGGCGTAGTGCTGGCTTCGGGCGGCTATCCCGGCCCTTACCAAAAAGGTCTGCCTGTTCAACTGAACCTCAAACTCGATGATACTACCTTCCTGTTTCACGCCGGAACTGCTTTTGATGAAAACGGCAATATTGTAACCAACGGCGGCAGGGTTTTTAACCTTATTGCAATGCAAGCTGACATGGCAGCCGCCCGCGCTGCGGTGTATAATATATTAGAGAGTGGGAAGATAAGTTTTGAGGCGCTGCGCTGCCGCCGGGATATAGCAGCTCGCGAAATTAAGGGGGAAGTTTGAGAACTTTACAACTGGTTGAGCAAAACGGTATTTCTGATACTTCTGACATTTTTGACCTTTCTGATATTTCTGATAACGACAAGCCGCACGATGAGTGCGGCGTTTTTGGGATTATTGCGCCGGGGCGGGCTATTTCGCGCTATATTCATTACGGGCTGTATGCTCTTCAGCACCGGGGACAGGAAAGCGCCGGAATTGCTACCTGGAACGGGCAAGACCTGAATATTCGCAAAGGCATGGGATTGGTCTCCGATGTGTTTGACGACCTCAACCTGGGTGGCTTGAAGGGAGACCGAGGGGTTGGGCATGTGCGCTATAGCACCACCGGCAGCAGTTCGCGCAACAACGCCGGGCCGTTTGAAGCCGAAAACGAATTGGGTTTTCTGGTAGTGGCCCACAATGGCAATATCGTAAACACGCCCGCCCTGCGTGCCGAACTCTTCGAGCGCGGTATTAAACTGGGCGGCACAACCGACAGCGAAGTAATCAGCCATGTTCTGGCCTTAGCGCCGGGTGCAAGCTGGGCCGAAAAATTACGCAACGGTGCGGCCCGCTTGCGCGGCGCATTTAGCCTGTGTATCCTGACCGCCGAGAAAATTTACGCCGTGCGCGATCCGTTCGGAGTGCGCCCGCTTTGCGTTGGACAGATGAACGATGGCGGCGGTTGGGTAATCGCCAGCGAAACTTGCGCCCTGGATACAGTCGGCGCGGCCTACGAACGCGAAGTAGCCCCTGGCGAAATCGTCGAAATGGACGAATTTGGGCCGAAGACGGTTGGGCAGTTGCAAGCCTGGAATACAATAGAGCATAAAAGCGCCCTTTGCTCCGCCGAACTTTTCTACATCGCCCGCCCCGATAGCCTTATCAACGACAAATCGGTCTATCTGGTGCGCGAAGAATTGGGGCGCTGGCTGGCGAAGGAACACCCGGTGGATGCCGACCTGGTTATCGGCGTGCCGGATAGTGGTATTCCGGCGGCGACTGGCTTTGCTCAGGCCAGTGGTATTCCTTACCGCGAAGGCATTATCAAGAACCGTTATATCGGACGCACTTTTATCCAGCCCGACCAGCAGATGCGCCGCCGCAGCGTCCAGCTAAAACTCAATCCGTTGCGCCCTTTGCTCGAAGGCAAGCGCGTGATAGTGGTGGACGACTCGATTGTGCGCGGCAACACCACCAAAGGCATTGTGCATATGCTACGCACCGTTGGCGGCGCAAGAGAAGTGCATTTGCGTATCAGCGCCCCGCCGATTTTGCATCCCTGCGTTTTGGGCGTAGATACTGGTACTTACGAAGAACTCATCGGCAACCAGTTAAGCGTCGAGCAAATTCGTCAGCATGTAGATGCCGATTCGCTGGGCTATCTTTCGGTTGATAATTTCGTCAGCGCCACTGGCCTGCCCAAAAATCGCCTTTGTCTGGCCTGCTTCAACGGCAGCTACCCGGTAGATTTCGAGTACATTCCGGGCCGCGCAAAATTGGCCCTAGAACGCTGAAAATTAAAGTAAAGGCTGGATGTGATGAAAAATGTTGCCATTACGACTAGAGGGCCGGTAGAATATCGCCTGGAAGGGCAAAGTCCGAAAACGCTATTGGTGTTGGGCGGAGGACATACCAATTGCGACACAGGGTTAGTACACGATTCCTTTTTGTTGGAACAAGACTACCAACTACTAATACCTTCGCGCCCCGGCTACGGACAAACGCCTAGCTCCACTGGACGCAAGGCCGAGGAGTTTGCCGAAGCCCTGGTGCTGGTACTGGATGAGCTAGGTATAGCTAAAGTTACAGTGCTGGCAATCTCAGCGGCAGGACGAACTGCTTTACAACTGGCTGGTCTGTATGCTCAAAGAGTGGAGCGCCTAATTTTGGAGTGTACTGTTACTCATCATAACTGGCCTAAAAAGAGAGAGAAATTACTGAGTCCCTTAGTTTTCAATCGGTGGAGCGAGAAGAGAGTATGGGCAATGCTACGGCAGGGCGCGAAAAGAACACCGCGCCTTTTTCTCAAAATTATGCTGCCCAATCTTACGACCCGCGAACCAGGTAAAGTGCTGAAGGAACTCAGCCCGCTAGAACAGCAGCAAATTGTGGCGTATCTTAGCCAGTGTCGCTCCCAAGCGGGCTTTTTGAATGATATTAAACACGATTGCGGGAACTTGAGCCGTATTAGTGCGCCAACTCTGATAATTCACAGCCCTTACGATGGTGGTGCGCCTTTTGACCATGCTAAATATGCAGCCGAGCATATCGCTGGCGCGGAATTATATGAGCTTCCTGCCGCGCACCATCTTATCTGGCTTACTCCGTATGCTTCTCAGGTCGAAGCGAAGTTAAAGAGCTTCCTGAACTAAGGCAGCGTTAAAAATTAAGTTCCCGTTTTTCGTAGGGGCGAGTCGCATACGCCCTTGAACATTAACCCAAATCGTCAAGGGCGTATGCGATTC
>JBBQXW010000125.1:0-18271 GCA_038209275.1 Chloroflexia bacterium
TTGCAAAGCCGCAGGCCACCAGCTTTCCGTTCCCTCTAAAACATCCAGTTCTTGCCCGTTCGGGGTAAGCCAGTGTGAACCACCGATAGAAAGCTCCCCTTGATAGCTAAAGCCTGCCGCTTGAAGTTGTTGCCGGACAAGTTGAGCATTGGGCGCGGCAATAGCTACACCTAAATATCTGGTCATGCGTTCCGGCATATAGTGGCGCGTGGCGACTGCTCCCACGACGGCTCAGGCCACCTGAGTTAAAACCGAATCAAGGTTGTACCACTCCATATCAGCCGTTCTCCGCGTTAGAAAAGCAACAGAGCTACCCGTGCCAGGGCGTTGTCTGCGTAGAGCCAGGGCAATTGCACTACGCCGCAACTTTTTGGCTTGCTCCAAATTCAGCGTCATTTGTGAATTCTCCTACGGATAGCCGCACCCCTTTCGGGATTCGGCTGCTATATAGCTTTCGCTTGCCGCTCTGGAAGTAGTAGCGATTTAAATCGCTTTTTCCCTTGCGTTCAATCCAGAGCGATTTAAATCGCTACTACTATAGCAGGTTGCAGAAAAATTGAGCCAGGATTTAACGTAGGGGCGAATCGCATACGCCCTTTTGACCTGGTACAGCGTTCAAGGGCGTATGCGATTCGCCCCTACCAATGACTCAACCTCGCTGCAACTTGCTGTAAACCCAAAATCCTGAGCTAAAAAGCTACACAATAGACGGATCTTTGTGTTCGCCGTAGACTTTGCGGAGGACGCCGGCGATTTCGCCCAGGGTGGCGTAGGCGTTGCAAGCGTCTATGAGGTAGGGCATCATGTTTTCTTTGTCTTCGATGGCTTTGTGGCGCAGCGTTTCGAGGACGGCGCTGGTTTTCTCGTTGTCGCGCTCCATGCGGAGGCGGGCGAGGCGCTGGCACTGGCGGTGGTAGCCTTCCGGGTCTATATCGAGAATAGGGATGGTGAGTGGCTCGTCCTCGATAAACCCATTAACCCCGACCATAATGCGCTTTTTGGCATCCATTTCTTCCTGGAAACGGAAGGAAGCGTCGCCAATTTCGCGCATCGGGAAGCCCTGATGAATCGCTTCGAGCATCCCGCCGAGCGCATCAATCCGGCGTTTGTAGTCATAGAAGCCGCGCTCCATTTCGTTTGTCAGGCTCTCGACTAAATATGAGCCGCCGAGCGGGTCTATGCTGGTCGTGATGCCGCTTTCGTGAGCGATGATTTGCTGGGTGCGGAGGGCGATTTTCACCGCCTTATCGCTGGGCAAAGCCAGTGCTTCGTCCATCGAGTTAGTGTGCAACGATTGCGTACCACCCATCACGGCAGCCAATGCTTGAATCGCGGTACGGACGATATTTATTTCGGGCTGCTGGGCCGTCAGCGAACATCCGGCGGTCTGAGTGTGGAAGCGCAGCAACTCGCTACGAGGATTTTTCGCGCCGTAAGTGTGGCGCATTTCGCGCGCCCAGATGCGGCGGGCCGCTCGGAATTTGGCGATTTCTTCAAAGAAGTCGTTGTGGCAATTGAAGAAGAAGGAAAGGCGCGGCGCAAAATCATCTACGTTCAGGCCGCGCTTGATGCCTTCCTCGACGTAGGTGAGACCATCAATCAGGGTGAAAGCCAGTTCTTGCAGGGCGGTACTGCCCGCCTCGCGGATGTGGTAGCCCGAAATAGAGACGGTGTTCCAGTTGGGCATCTCTTTCGCGCCGAACTCCATCGTATCAATCACCAGCTTGAGCGACGGGGCGGGCGGATAGATATAGGTGTTTTGGGCAATATATTCCTTGAGAATATCGTTCTGGGTCGTGCCGCCCAAAATACGGCGCGGATAGCCCTTTTTCTCGGCGGCGGCAATGTACATAGCCCAAACAATCGGGGCAGGGCCGTTGATGGTCATCGAGGTGGTGATTTTATCGAGCGGCAAGCCATCGAGCAAAATCTCCATATCTTCGAGGCTGCTCATCGCCACGCCGCACGTGCCAACTTCGCCTTCGCTGAGGGGGTCGTCACTATCGCGCCCGTAAAGCGTCGGGAAATCATAGGCAATCGAAAGACCCGTCAGACCGTGTTCAAGCAAATATTTGAAGCGCTGGTTAGTTTCCTCAACCGTACCGAACCCGGCAAACTGGCGCATCGTCCAGTATTTAGCCCGATACATATTGGGCTGCACGCCACGCGTATAGGGATACTCGCCCGGCAAGCCCAAATCACGCTCGTAATCAAATTCTTCCAGGTCAGCCGGAGTATACAGGCGATTGACTGGCATACCACTCACGGTGGTGAATTCCACCGCGTCTTCCGGCCCGCGCTCCGGCATTTTCTGAACCGATTTCTTTAAGGTAGTATCTTCCCAGCGTCGGCGCTCCTGCCGCACGCTGCGAACTTTATCAAAATTAAATGTTCCCATAATTTATTTCTTCCTCCCGCCTTTATTATACCTTACCTGGTGTGTTGGTTTTCAAAATTTTGCCAAAATTTTGAAAACCAGCACACCAGGGAAACTTCTTAGGGTGAGCGTCAATTTTTTGCGCCAGGGTCAAACCAACCCGGACGTGAACGTCCAGGCTAAAAATAAATGAGCCGTAATTTTTTAGCCCGGACGTTCACGTCCGGGTCTTTGCAAAAAACTGACGCTCACCCAACTTCTTAGCTTCTGGGAAAATTTAGCTAAATTTTCCCAGAAGCTAAATCAAAAAAACTGAATCAAGGACGGCACAGGTTTTAATTCTTAACTTGAAACCTGAAACCTGGAACTTGAAACTAATTAATGGTGTTCATCCCAGCTATATTCCATTTGTTTAGCGGTCATTTCGGCGACTTCGCGGCCCAAAATGCGCTCGACCATGTGCAGACTCATGTCAATTCCGGCGGAGATTCCGGCAGAGGTGACGATTTGACCTTCGTCTACCCAACGAACGCCGCGCTCAACCGTGACCTGCGGAAAACTTTCGGCCATGCGGTCAAGGCTGGCCCAGTGGGTTGTCACGTTGCGACCTTCCAGTAATCCGGCTTTGCCCAACATAAACGAGCCAGTACAGACCGAAGTGTTATAGCGGGCCTGAGCCGCAACGCTGGCAATCCAGTTAATCAAGGTCGGGTTATTGACTTCCTGGCGCGTACCCTGTCCGCCCGGCACGACCAGCACATCAATCGGCGGATGGTCTTGAATTGAAAAATGAGGCTGCACCAGCAAATTGCCGCGTGCTTTGATAATGCCGGGCCGCTCGGCAATCGTGAACACACCAAACGGCGGTTGGTCGCGCTTGTTCAGAATGGTACTGGCAACCCGGGAAGCGACTGAGAAAACCTCGAACGGGCCACAAAAATCCAGCACTTCGACTTCGTTGAAAATAAGAATCCCCACGTTCAGCGTTTCGTTTTCAGGCAACAAATTTTCCACGTTCGCTTCCTTTCTTTATTTAGAATTTAGATTCAAGTTTTGAAATTTTTGCAAAAATTTTCAAACCCTTAAAATAATCTGGATGTAAGTAAATGACCCTACGAATTATAATTCTAAAGGTGGGTTGTCGCAAGAGTGAGGGGAAATAGCCAGAAAAAGCAAAAAAGCAGGGATAAACAGCACATTTAATAGGACTAAAGACCTATTTTGGAAGAAAGTCAGGTCGCGATGCAACCGAAAGAGTTTTAGCGCGTTATAATAGATGCAATAGGATGAATCAAACTAACTGACACCTTTTCTCAGACCTACCAAATTGGGTAGAGTAGAAAAATCGGTCAGCGTACTAAATATAGCATGAGTTTGGTTAAGGGTCTCAAACTAAGGACAGTTCGATTGTCCGACAGCTACCTGAGATTCAGCCGGGTCTAAGAGTTTAGGCCCGCAACGGAGAACTTGGAAAGAAAGGAATCGAGACGCAATGAAGAAGAGAACTGGTCTATTTGCGTTGGCGGCTCTTACCGCGCTGGCAGTAATGATACCATTACTGGCAAGCATCGCAGTAGCAGCCCCAAATTTCGCCGACCCCAACTTCAGACAAGTTTGGGAGCGAACAGACAAAATTTTGACCGAACGAACTAATGTAGGGCGGGGCTTTGTCTGGGGGCCAGAAAGCGTTTTTAGCGGTAACGAGGCTTATGCCGAAGCGCCGGGCGGACAGCGCCTGGTTCAATATTATGACAAAGCCCGCATGGAAATCAACAACCCAACCGGCAACCGCAACGACCCTAACTTTGTAACGAGCGGTTTGCTGGTTAAAGAACTGGTGCTGGGTCGCCAGCAGAACGGCGACAACGTAGGTAACTTTACTCAGGGTCAACCTTCCGATGTACAGGTGGCAGGCGACCCGAATACGGGCGGCAATAACGCTATTGCTCCAACTTATCGCAGCTTCCGCAATCTGGCAACTTTCAATCAGGACAACCGGGTTGACCCGAAACTGAGCCAGCAAGTTACGCAGCAGATTGACCGGGCCGGAAACGTCACCACTATTACCTCTCCCGACCCAAATGTACGCATTACGGCTTACGAAGCCGCTACCGGCCACAATATTGCCGACGTATTTATTGCTTACGGCAATACCCAGGGACAAATCTGGAACGGATCAAGCTATGTAAATGGCGCGGTGTTCTTCCCGAACGCTACTTACGTGCTGGGTCTGCCGATTACCGACCCGTATTGGGGCAAGGCAGTCGTAGCGGGCCAGACCAAAGACGTTTTAATCCAGCTTTTCGAGCGGCGGGTATTGACCTACACGCCAACGAACGACGCTAACAGCAAAGTTGAAATGGGTAATGTGGGCCAGCACTATTATCGCTGGCGCTATCTGGAGAACCTGGGTCAGACACCGACAACCGTAACCCCAACTCCGACTACCACTACTCCGCCGACCCCAACGCCCTCGACTGATTACAGTCAGAAGCGCGCTCCTTACCTGAAGAGCGGCCCAATTCCGCAGGGCGGCACGGGCAACGTAACCAGCTACCCAACCGGCAGCTCGGCAATTGACTCTTCGCCAGTTTACAACCCGGATACCAAAATTGCGGTAATCGGTACTGCTGGTGGCGGTGTAGTAGCAGTGGATACGACCAGCCTTACCACACCGACTCAGAAGTGGAAGTTCCAACCGGCGGGCGTAAACTTCAATAGCGGAGTAACGCTGTTCAATGGTACGATTTACATTGGCGGTGGCGACGGCAAGGTTTACGCGCTGAAAGAAACTGACGGCACGAAGCAGTGGGAAACCAGTGCCAGTGGCGGCGCGATTACCGGAGTGGTAGCGCTAGACGTAGATTCGGCTTACTATATCTCGGCTGACGGCAAGCTTTACGCGGTCAATCTGAGCAATGGTACACCGAAATGGCAGAACCAGCCGAGCGGCGTAAATCTCCAGAACAGCCCAATTATCGGCTCGGACGGTACGCTGTACGTGGTTGGTAATGACAAGAAAGTTTACGCCTTCAAAAAGGACGGCACATTGGTTGCCAGCAGTACCTGGACACCGACTGCGCTAGATGCAAATATTTCGGCAACGCCAGCCTTCGCCAACGGCAAGATTTACGTCGGTACTGACAACGGCACGCTGTACGCTCTGAATAGCAACGGCACGATTCAGACGCAAAAGACCTTTACGGCGACCAAGCCGCTCAACACTACTCCGGCAGTAGCCAATGGTCGGGTATACGTGGGCAGCGACGATGGCAACGTCTACGGGGTTGATGCTAACAACGTGGCGAATGTCCAGTGGACTTTCGCAGTTCCGGCGGCACCAGTGGTACGTTCCAGCGTAGCAGTAGTGGACAACTTCGTCTACTTCGCGGCTGAGAACAAGAATGTCTATCGGGTCGAAGCCAACAACGCCGCTAACGTGGTGACGCTGGCAACTGCCGGGGCTGGCTTCGGCGGCAACTCGGCGGTAGTCAACAACGGCCTGGTGATTATTCCTTCCCTGGACGGCTTCTTGCATATCATTAAGTAGAGAGTTTCAGGTTTCAGGTTTCAAGTTTCAAGTTAGGAACTGAAGCTAAATGCAACTTTAAACTTTCTACCAAAGATACTTAAATAACCAAAAGGCGAAACTCGTTCGAGTTTCGCCTTTTGGTATTCAAATCAGGATTTTCACCTGCCAGATTAAAAGTAGTAGCGATTTGCCCAATCGGGGTGAAAGTTGGGTAAATTTTTCAGGCGGCGCTCGGCACTTCTACCAGACGGCCCGATTTCACATCGTAGATGTAGCCATAGATAGCAATGTCAGAAGGAACGAGCGGGTGCTGGCGAATACGCTCTACGTCGGTGCGGACGCTTTGAGCCTGGTCTTTGATGGTCAGCCAATCAATGAAGTCACCCTGGTGCGCCCTCTCCTACACAAATTGAAAAGGTTGAAAAGCGTGCAAGCTTTGGTGTTTTGTGGTTTTATAGCGGCATGGAATATCAAATTGCCAGTTTTATAATTTCGGATAGAGGGCGGGCGGCGCTGGATAAACTCGCGGCTGAACCAGACGCATTAAAACCACAACGCGAATTGGCGACGTTAAGCCGATTGCGCCGCGACTTTTCGATGCAGGAAGCGGCGGCACTAATAGAAGTCGCAAACGCCCGGCAAAGAGCGGCCCAACAAAATAAATTCAGCCGGGCCAGCCAGATGTTTTTTACCAAAAGTGGGCTAGAGCAGAGTTCGGGCGAACCTATCGCCAATTACCGGGCCAGACGAATGGCGGCAAAGCTTGGGCCAGGGGCGCGGATAGCCGATTTGGGTTGCGGCATCGGTGGCGATAGTTTGGGAATGGCTCAATACTTCGCGGTAACAGGCGTAGATTTAGACGCGGCGCGATTAGTCTTTGCCGAGGCGAACGCGGCAATCTACGAACGAGCCGCAAATTTTCAAACACAGCAAGCCGACCTGACAAAAATGGATTTGAGCAGCTATCAGGCGCTATTCTTCGACCCGGCCCGGCGCTCGGCGGAAGGAAAGCGTTATTTTTCAGTCGAGGATTACCAGCCGCCACTTTCCGTTATAAAAGACTGGTTGCCGCAAGTGCCGGAAATCGGGGTCAAAATTTCGCCGGGAGTGGATTACCAGCAATTAGCCGATTACGATTGCGAAATAGAAATTATCTCGGACGAGGGCGAGGTAAAAGAGGCGGTACTCTGGTTCGGCAAATTGCGAAGCGGGACTGGGGAAACAATGCGACGAGCGACGCTATTACCGGGTGAGCAAACCCTGGTAAATTTGCCGGACGACGAGAAAACCGCCGTATCAGTTGGGCCACCCCTGAATTACCTCTATGAGCCGGACGGAGCGGTAATTCGGGCCGGGTTGGTCGAAGAATTAGCTTTACAGATAGGTGGTTTACGCAAAATAGATGCCGATATTGCCTACCTGACCGGGGACACTTTGCTTGAAACGCCCTTTGCCAGAGGTTTCAGGATACAAGAAAGTATGCCGTTTAATCTGAAAAAATTGAGCCGTCGTTTGCACGAATTACAAATCGGGCAAGTCACCATCAAAAAGCGCGGCTCACCCCTCGACATCCAGCAACTCGAACGGGCGCTCAAGCTAAAAGGCGTTAACCAACTAATTTTAGTACTGACCCATGTCGAAGGCAAACCGTTTGTGTTGCTATGCGAAGCGGTTTAAATGCGAAATGCGGAACACATATGAACGCAGATTAGCACAGATGAACACGGATTTTTAGATTATTTTAAAACTCTCTGTGACATCTGTGGTTCTCCGTGTTCATCTGTGTTCCGCATTTTATTTCTTAAATTCTCCGTGTCTCCGTGTCTCCGTGGTGAATTTTGTTATTGGCAGGTAAATTTTTTACAATACCCGGCGCATAATTTCGGTTAGAATAAATGTGCGTCAATGATAATTGAAGCAATTAGCGATTATGAGCAAGGAGAAAAGAAATGATTACCGATATGAACTCAACCCGCGAGGGCTTTCACACCATCACGCCTTACCTGATGGTCGAAAACGCCGAGCGCTTTCTGGATTTTCTAAAAGAGGCGTTCGGCGCAACCGAGCTTTCGCGCAGTACCGGGTCGGCGGGCGGACTGCACGCCGAAGTCAAAATTGGCGACTCGATGTTGATGATTGGCGGAGCATGGGAGGGAAAAGCCTTTCCCGCCGCGATTTATCTCTATGTGCAGGACGTAGATGCCGTTTACCAACGAGCGCTCAAGGCAGGTGCAACCTCGATGAGCGCACCCACCGACCATTCCTACGGCGACCGGGGCGCTGATGTGCGAGACGCTTTCGGCAACACCTGGTTTATTGGCACGCATTTGAAAGAGGAATAAAATCAGCTGACGGAGCAGCATCCTACAATCCATCCTGGGCCTTGTATGACATTGCTCTGCCAATGGAAAATCAGCTGAATTTGTATGACATTGCTCCGCCAATGGAAAATCAGCTGACGGAGCAGCGTTCTACAAATTCAACCGAAGATGTGGGACATTGCTCCGCCAATGGATTTTTTTATTGTTGCGGGGTAATAGGCAAGCTGGCGCGGGCATCGCGGTCTTGGAAGATGAGGCGAAGACCACTGGCGTTGAGCGGAATATCGAAAATGAGCTTCATTTCGATGTCGCGGTTGTTTTCAACCGGGCCGGGCGGGATTTTGCGCTCGACATCCAGAATGTAGGAGATAGAGGCTACCGGGTCGGGCTGGTAAGTGCGGCCCTGTGCATCCATCAAGCTGAAATAGGCGTTAGGCAAAGGCCATTGCAAAATACCACTCAAATTTTTGAGCGGAACTTTGACCAGCACGTACTGTCCGCGTGTGGAGGGTAGCGCACTAATTTGCGAAAGGCGATTGGTCGTGCCAGGGTTGACAATTTGCCAGCTTTTAACCAGCGTATTCACGCCAGGGTTAACCTGGGCCTCGTTGCCCGACGTGGGCGGCAAAGTTGTGATAGTCGAAGGCAAGGTATCCAATAGTTCTTTGGCCCGGTTATCGAAAGTGGCTTGCGCCCAATCTACCGTTGTAGCGCGGTTGAACAGGGTGCGGCTACTGGCCCGCGAAAATTTGGGAGGCGTGCCGGGCAAGGTATCCTGCACCTGGATACGGTCAAGATTAGGGAAGCGAGTATAGAGGATGTAGAAAATACGGGCATAATCCGCCAGCTTTTCTTCTTCGGGGCGAACGGCAAAATAACCGACAATTGCCCCGTTACTATCGAGCGACACATCAAAAGTGCCGAAGCTAAAACCCCAACTGGCGAGTTCGGCCTTGAGATTATTTTTGTCGGGCTGGTTTATGCGGCTGCGAACACTATCTTCGAGCGGACTACCCAGGTGCATCAAAAGGCGGTCTTCGCGACCAGCCCGGATAAAATCTTCCTGTTTGACCGTCTTCGCATCCATTGTGCCGCGCCAGACACTAAAAGTATAGGCCAGATTGCGCGGGATGGTGACGCGATAAATTATTTTCTTCTCGTCGGCGGGGTCGCTCAGTTTTAGATAAATTGTTTTCAGGTCGGGAAAGCGCCCGTAGAGTGAATAGGTCAAAGTATAGGCGGTCAGCTCGGCCTGTCGTAATAAATCAAGCTCATCGTTGCCCGGTATAAATGGCGGATTATCCAGCCCATTAACAATCCGCCCGCCCCGATTGAGCCGCACCTGAAGTTGCAAAGTATCCACTTGCAAGGTAACTTCGGTCAAACGGCCCTCGTAAAGTTCGCCATTGTTCAAATAGTTAAAAATCTGGTCGCGGCTAAGTGGGCCGCCAACCGTAAAAGTCGGCGCGGGCGTAACCACGGAGGCAGCACGAGTAGTGCGGGCCACCGTCTCAACCTCGATTGGTTGAACTGGCTGCGAAATACCGGGATTGAGGTTAGAGGCCGAAGGATTATCGAGAACAGTTTTGGCTAAAAAGAAGCCACCCACCATCGCAATCGTGATAACCACCAGCAGAGCCAACCAGCGCACCAGACTACCTTTGCTGGTTTCGGGATAAAAATTATGGTTGTTGCGAGTTACTTTAGGGGCGGCTTTCCCGGCAGATGAAGACGAATAATTAGCTCCGTTAGAAGCCCCGTTCCCGGAAGCCGCCGAACGATTATTGGGTGCAGCGTTGTTCCCCTGCGGCGTAGCCGGACGAGCGGCGTTGTAAGCCGAACTAGATGAGGAATTAGGGCGATTGTTGTTATTGGCGGCGTTAGGGCTAGGCGAAGGGGCGGGACGAGGCGCATTGTAGTTGGTATTGGTCGAGCGCTCCGAACCAAAAGGCGCGGCGGAAGAAGCCGGGCGGCTGGTGGGAGTAGCCGAAACAAAACGGGTCGGATTACGCAACAAATCGTAGTCGCGGCGCTTGGTAGGGTCGCGCAAAGTATCATAAGCGCTGTTAATCTGCGACATCCGGGCCGGAGCGTGGGGTGAGCTATTGCGATCAGGATGATATTTTTTGGAGAGGGCGCGATAAGAAGCCTCTACCACTTCTGGTTCGGCTGTCGGGTCTACCTGCAATACTTTGTAATAGTCTAGTTCCGGTTTGCGTCTAAGTTCAGACAATTCTGGCCCGCCTGTTTTATTGGTAAAGGTGGGGACGTTAAATAGTGGCCCACTAAGGTCATATTATATAAGGTTGAGACCAGAGCGTCAATCAGTCAGGGCCGCTTGCAAAGTAAACCTTCTATTAAAAACAAGAGTAGAAGCAAGAGCGTGCCTGTTAATCGGTGGCGCGGCGGCGCAAGAAAGCTTCTTCGGCTTCGTGGCCCTGAATTTCCCCGTCCAGCACGGCGTTCAGCAACTCAGCCAGCCAGATTTTGAAGCGTGGGCCTGGCTTTAAGCCTAATCTTTTTATAAGAAAATCGCCGCCAGTTTGCGGGCGCAAATGAGCCAGATACTGCCGATAATGCCCGACCTGGGCGGCGCGTTCCGGCTCTGATTGGTGCAGTAAAGCTTCAAAAATGGCTAAAACTTTGGGCGGCGTGTCGTAAGGATGCAGCAAAGCATAAAGCTGGCTGTTCTTCAGGCCGAGTACAAGTTTGGGCTGCGCTTCGTGCCAGAGCCGGGCAACCGCTACAGGAACGCGGGCCTGTTCATTCGGAAAGCGCAAATCGTTGACAATGCGCTCGACCTGATTTGGTTCAGTTAAATGTAGCAAGGCGGCAAGGTAAGCCAGGGGTGTGAGCAATGTTGAAGGAGATAAATGCTCACGCAGTTGCAGAAAACTATTTTGCAAATTTTCGCTCCAGTTTAAGCTGGAGTGAATGGCTTGCAAAAGTTTGTAATGATAGAGCATAGCCAAACCCTTTTCGGGCAAGGCTTCGCGCAGAATGAGCCAGAGTTCGTTGCGTCTGCGTTCGGGCGAAAGCAAAGCGAAAAAGCCACCCTGTAAAGCTTTTTCAAGCAAAACTTCGGTCTGTGGCTCAAAACGATAATCGAACCGAGCGGCAAAGCGCACGCCGCGCACCATCCGGGTTGGGTCGTCCTCAAAGCTTTTGGGATGTAGCACCCGCAAAAGGCCAGCTTGCAAATCGTTCAGGCCGTTAAAATGGTCAATCAATTTGTAATCGAGCGAAAGCGCCAGCGCGTTAATCGTAAAATCACGCCGCCTCAAATCTACCTCAAGGCTGACTGGGACAGGGTCTACTGTTGGCAGCGCGGCGGGCTGAACGTAAATCTCGCGGCGGGCAGTCGTAAAATCGAGAACGAGTGATGAGTGATGAGTGGTCAGGACTGAGGACTGCACCCCGTCGGGTGGGCTGATGTAGCCAGGACTGAGGACTGAGGACTGAGGACTAAAAACTAATTCGAGGCTGGCGGTGAGGAAGTCGGGGTGAGTGGTGAGGGTGGCGCTGGTGATTTGGGAGAGGGATTGGAATTGGGAGAGCAGGGCGCGGGCGAAGGGTCGGGCATCGCTGAGGCAGACGAAATCGAGGTCGAGGTTGGGCCGACCAAGCAGCAAATCGCGCACAATCCCACCAACCAGATAAACCGCCTGATTTTGCGTTTGTGCATAATTATTAACGATTTCAAAGGCTAGGGCGTGTTCGGGCGGCAGCATAACTTTTAGCCGGGCCGCTAAAATGGCGGGGTCATGGTAATCAAATTGTGGGAGCGGTTGGTTCATAGGCTATTCAAAATCTTGAAGTTAGAGAGCCGCAAATTCAAGAACACAGATGAACACAGATTAGCACCACCCTTTGGGCGTGGACACATATAGCGGTAGGGTAGTGATTCTCCAACCAGGTACTGCTCGTCATAGAGAAAATACGGAAGTAGGGGCGAATCGCATACGCCCTTGAACACTAAATCGGGTCAAAAGGGCGTATGCGATTCGCCCCTACAAAATCAATTCCGCAAAGTTAGAGTAGTGGAAAGCGACGCTCGGCACTCACCCACAGGGCAACCCTACGGGCCGAGGCCGAGCTACGTAGCCAAAGCCCACTGAAGGGGCTGGTAAATACGTCTGCCCCAGGAGAAGTGCAATCCCTTTAGTGGATTTACACTGTATAGCTCGGCCTCGGCCCGTAGGGTTGCCCTGTGGGTGAGTACCGAGCGCCACCTACCACCACTCTACCTCGTCAGCCTCTTTTCCAGCCTATACCCGATTTGCCCCTGCCTTCAACCGCGCTAATTCTTCCTCGGCAACTTTATCGTCCAGCTTGACGAAAAGCGCCTGGGGCTGGCGGAGGGCGTGACCCGCCGGAACTTCTTCTAGCTGCCAACGGGCGGTAGCCGGAATTGCAATCATGCCATCGGCGGCACGACCACTATAGGTGCCGTTCTGCCCATCACTCGCGTCTTCAGCTTCGCCAAAGCCGAGATAGCTATTGAGCTTTTCGGCGGAGAAGGGCAGGAAGGGATAACTTAGCACCTTCAAAGCGTTAATGACCTGAATGACCACGTAGAGCGAGGTAGCGGCGGCTTCCCGGTCAGTTTTGATGGTCTTCCAGGGCGCTTTCTCGTCCAGATAGCGATTGGCCGCCCCAGCCAGCGCCATCACTTCTTTCAAAGCGTCGCGGAAGTGCGCGCCCGCAAGCAGTTCGGTGACACGGGCGAAGGCGGTATCGCGCTCGGCTAATAGCGTCGTGTCGGTGCGGTCTAGCTCACCGGGAACTGGAACGCGCCCATCGAAATTCTTGTAAGTGAAGGTCAGGACGCGATGCACCAGATTACCATACGTCGCCACCAATTCGTTATTGACCCGGCTGACGAAATCGGCCCAACTCCAATAGCTGTCGCGGGTTTCGGGGGCGACGGCAGTCAGGTAATAGCGCAGCGCGTCGGGTTGATAGCGGTCTTCGATGTCGGGTAGCCAGAGCGCCCAGTTCTGGCTGGTACTCATCTTCTCGCCTTCCAAATTCATAAACTCGGCGGCTGGAACATCGTAGGGCAGCGCCAACCCGCCGTAGCCTATTAGCATCGCGGGCCAGATAATCGTGTGGAAGGGAATATTATCTTTACCCAGGAAATAATAGCCGCGCGCCGGTTCGCGGCCCTGCTCGTCCAACGTCCACCACTTTTCCCAGGCATCCGGCGTACCTTTGCGCTGCGACCATTCTTTGCTGGCCGAGAAATAACCAATAACTGCGTCGAACCAGACGTAAATGCGCTTGTCTTTGAACGAGGGGTCGTCTACCGGGACAGGCACGCCCCAATCGAGGTCGCGGGTAATCGCCCGCTCGTGCAAACCGTCTTTGAGCCAGTTATCGGTAAATGTGAGGGTATTATTGCGCCAGTAATCTTTGTGACCGCCGCCATTGACCCACTTGAGCAAATCGGGTTCAAGCTTGGCGAGATCAAGATAATAGTGTTCGGTGTCGCGGAAAGTAATCGGCCCGCGGTCAATCGTATTATAGGGGTTGATGAGGCGGGGCGTATCAATCAAAATGCCGCAGTTGTCGCATTGGTCGCCACGTGCTTTGGCAAAATGGCAATTGTAACATTCGCCTTCGACGTAGCGGTCAGGCAGAAAACGATTGAGCGAGGCGGAATAAGCGCCTACTTCGATTTTTTTGAACAAATAACCTTTTTCAAGTAGCCTTAAAAACATATCTTGCGTGACGGCGTAATGATTTTCGGTATAGGTTTTGGTGAACAAATCAAATTCGATGCCCAGCGTGCTAAAAGTTTTGATAAAGGTGGCGTGGTAACGCTCCACCACTTCAAGCGGGGTAACACCTTCACGCTCGGCCCGTAACGTAATCGGTGCGCCGTGACAGTCGCTGCCACTGACCATTAGTACGTCCGCCCCGCGCGCCCTCTGAAAGCGGGCAAAAGTATCGGCAGGCAGATATGCCCCGCTAATATGTCCGGCATGGAACGGGCCGTTGGCGTAGGGCCAGGCCACGCTTACTAATATTCGATTGGGTTTATTTTCTTCATTTTGCGTCATTTATCTTTTTCCTTCAACTTTACTTTCCATCATACTGGTATAAAGTATAATACAACCAGCTAAGCTTGTCAAGCTTTTTGGACTGAGTAGTATTATCATTAAAATTTCGTCCTGATTATAACATACTGGGGATTGAGGCTGGTGAGATAGAAATGCAGGAACACAGATGAACACGGATTAGCACAGAGAAACACAGATTTTTTTTAATATTAGGGCTTTCGCATTGGTAGTAGCGATTTGCCCAAAAGGGCCACTAGCTGCAATCGCTTTAGATTGAGCGCCAGGCAAAAAACGATTGATGTTCTTTAACTGAGTAATCCGCAAACGGTCTTCGGTAGGGGCGAATCGCATACGCCCTTGAACGCTAACTCAGGTCAAAAAGGCGTATGCGATTCGCCCCTACCGCGATTTACGACTTAATTTCTTAAAAAACATAAATCGCTACTACTTTTAGTGGGCTTTAAGAATTATCTGGTAAAAAGGTCTTTAACTGGCAGGGTAAAACCGGGAATTATAGTACCCGCGTCTAATACATCATCCAGCGTGCGAAGTTGGGGGTGGCGCTGGTCTTTGTAGTAAACCAGCACAAATTTATCAAGCATGTGAATTGACCAGATTATGCTTACCCCGGCTTGCTGGTAAGCTTTCAGCTTCTCGTGGCGACGCTCCTCGGTATCGCTGGGCGAATGAACCTCAACTACTAAATCAGGCGCAACCGGGATAGGGCTGTCAAGTTCTTCATCCTCCTCGGTCAGTTTCGGCAGCCGATTATCTAGCAATACCCTTCGCTCGTTTTGGCTTTAGTTTTATAGGCTCTCAGAATTTGATAAAGGAAAGTTTGCTTGAGATTAGAGCAAATCGTCGGGGTTTTGGCCGAGCCGCCGTAATTCTTCCGCCAACCGGGTCAGCTTTGCCTCAGCACTTTCTCGCTGGTGACGTTCCTGTTCGGCCCGCTCTCGCTCCCGCTCGGCCCGCTCTCGTTCTTGCCGCGTCCGCGCCCGCTCTAATTCCACATTAGCCTGTGAAACTACCAGTTGCTGGCTCTTGTCCTCTGCTTCGCTTAGATATTGCTGACCAGCCTCATCATAGAGCCGCAGGAGATTTTCCTCCGCCTCCGCTCCTAGCCAGCTTTCCAATTCTTCACTCCACAAACGGCCTGCTTCGTCTTTTTCTAGCTGATAATACTCCCCGTTCTGAGGGTTGCGCCGCCAGCCGATCAGTCGGTTGTGTCTGCGCCATTCTTTAGTCCAGATGGTGCGACGGTGGGGGTCGAACACAAAATATTCCTTGACCTGCATCTCAAAGTATTTGCTCCGCTTGCCTTCCGGCTTCAAATCTTCCAGCCAGGTGCCTTTGCTCGATATTTCGATTATCACCCGCGGGGGCGGGCCATCAATTCCCACCGTATAGCTAGGGTTAGCTTCGGCGGCTGGCCCAACCTCGATTAGACCATCTACCACCGCAATATCGGGACAAATCGGCTTTTCATGCGGGTCGGGGGTGAGGTAGAAATTAATATCGTGGGGAATGCCCACCCCTTGCCCGGCCAGCCGCCAGCGCAAAACCTCGCGGGTGTGGGCTTCGACAAATTGATGCACTCTCCCCTGTGTCAAATCTCGATCCTCTAAATCTTCATAGCCGTCGTATATTCGTTCGATGCGTTTAGCTCGGATAGTCATTGTTTCGCCCTCTTTCAAACTTTTGTTGCTCTGTCCAGCTTATTTTAGCATTAAAGGAAATCGGATGCTATTTTTATGACCTCTTAGGGTGAGCGTCAGTTTTTTGCGCCAGGGCCAAACCTACCCGGACGTGAACGTCCGGGCTAAGAATAAGCCAGTTCAACTGTTTTTAGCCCGGACGTTCACGTCCGGGTTTTGCAAAAAATTGACGCGCACCCGACCTCTTACCTAATCATGTCGTTTTTGGAATATTATTGACAGCTAGAAAAGCTTCTTCCTCAAGCCGGAGTCAGGGTCAGCGTGCCTTCGGCGTTGGCGCTCAGTTCGGCCCGGTTGTAAATCAGGGGATGCATCTCGCCTTCAATCCATTGCTCGGCTTCATCGAAGTAGTGCGGACTGAAAGGTGAACCGCTCTGCCCGCCCGTAATGCTGACCAGTGAACGGTCTAAATCGCCCAGGTCGTACAAAGCGCGGTAAGAGGCGGTTGGGCCGTTAGCGGCGAAATCACCATCTTTGGCGGAGTAGCCAGTTTGCCAGACTGTATCGGTATCGCCGCCTATCGGCTGTGGGCCACGATTGAACACCCGGTCAAGCGGCTTGACCGCGCCAAGCGGATGATTATAGTTCATGGTGTGGAGCTTGCCCCATTCCCAGCCGCTCATGTCATCGCCAAAGCGCTTGCGGAGTTCGGCAATTGCTTCGTTGAAGGCAATGCTCATGGCCTGCATCCAGGTCTGGCCTTCGGGCAATAGCCAGGTGTCGTTCTTCTCAATCAAACGAATGACCATCGGGCCGGGCAAGCCGGAGAAAATATTGAGCGGCGCGAGGTCGTTGCCCACGCCCATATATTTATCGGCTAACGGTTCGCCCAGCATCGGAATGAAAATCTGGCGCAACAGCTTGTAAATCGTCATTTTGTAGAGCGCCCCCGCCACGCTGGTTGCCGAGAGCATCCCGTCCCAGGTGCGGAAATAGGCCAAAGCGCGGCGCTGCCAATCGTCCGCCGGGTCGAGATTGAGCATGGCATGGGCAAAATTGTGGCCCGGTTCACTGTACTGGTCAATCTGGATGCGCCGGAAATCTTCCAGCGAAAACTTTTCTTTGGCATTTAGCAACATGCGAATTCGTTTGGCCCGCCAGCCACCGACGTATTCGCTGCCTAGATGATAGGGGTAATCGTTGTCGGTTAGCTGGTTGTTCGCCGTGTAAATCATGTGGCTGTCAGGATTGTAAAGGCTGGGCAATTCCTCAAACGGAATAAAGCCCGTCCAATCGTACTCGCCCGTATGACCAGGAACGGGCAACATTCCGTTGCTTTTGGGCCGGATGGGAATATCTCCAGTATACTGATAGCCGATATTGCCCTCGGTATCGCCGTAAACAAAGCTAAGTGAAGGAATATCCCAATCGCGCAAAGCTTCCCGAAATTCTTCCCAATTGTGGGCGCGGTTAAGCTTGATAACCGCACCGAAAGCATGTGAAGTTTTATAGAGTGTCCAATTGACCGCGATAGGTTTTTCGGTGGTATTGCCGTTTTCGCCCGCCCCCGCCGGGAGATTGGGGTTAAAATCGGTCATAATCGGGCCATGCACCGAGCGAAAGAATTCTTTGTGCAGGGCTGGTTTGCCCTTGACCTTGATTTCCTCCTGGCGACTTTCAAATTCGAGCCATTCGCCTTTGTATTCATAGCGTTTGGGGTTGGTAGGGTCGGTTTTTTCGATAAAACCGTCCTGGTAGTCCGCCATCGTATTTGTCACGCCCCAGGCAATATGGCGGTTGTGGCCCATAATAATAAAAGGCGTGGCTGGCAGCGAAAAACCCGCCACGTCAAAATCGGGCGCGTGCAGGTGCATCTGATACCAGACGGCGGGCGTGGTAGTCGAGATATGCGGGTCGTTAGCCAGCAAAGGCTTGCCCGTGACGCTTTTTGTGCCGTCTACCACCCAATTATTGCTGCCGTTGCCTGCCCCGGTCAGTCCGCCCAGTTCGTGCAGCAGCGAAAAATCGGCTAACAATTTATCGAAATCAATTCCGCTATAATCCGTACCGACTGGCACAACCTGGGGTAAATCTTGCGTTTCGAGCGGTTCGAGACGAGCGGCTTTCTCCGGCCCGACCTTCTGCACCAATTGGGCGCGCAATAATTCGGCCTCAAAATTGCCCGACTGCCCCACCGCCATTACTTTTGACCACATCAAACTATCAAGCGGATGCCAATCTTCGGGTTTGTGGCGCAAAATCGAAAATTCGAGTGGTAATTTCTTCTGTTTGATAAAAGCGGTAATACCTTCGCTGTA